>JBASOJ010000089.1:0-12264 GCA_049658145.1 Coriobacteriia bacterium | reverse complement strand
ATCGCCGCAATCCGGCGCTTCATCGATGGCTGGAACGAACGATGCGAACCCTTCAGCTGGACGAAGGATGCGGATACAATCCTACGCAAGGCTAACCGTCAAGACGCGTCGGTTACGCGACACTAGCTAGAGGAGAGCGCGCACGCGCGTGATGATCCCCACCGCATCCAGCCCTGCTCGTGACAGTAGGTCGACAGAGGCCCCGGAGCTCTGATAACCGGTCACGCCGTGAGCGATGACCCGGACTGCGATGCCCCGCGACGCCACCCACTCGGCGACCGAGGCCGCGAGCCCCGTGCGCGAGCCGTGGTCCTCGGCAACGAGGATCCACGGCAGAGCCGCCGCCTTCTCCATCGCCTCGTCGTCCAGGTCCAGCGGCGATGAGACGATACAGACGCCCAGCGAGATGTCGTGTTCGGCGCCGAGGTCGGCAGCCTCCACCGCCGCACCGGCCACCGTTCCCATCGTGAGGATCGCGCCCTGCGCGCCTTCGCGCGCCCAGGTCGCCTTCCCGTACTCGAAGACGTAGTCACCGCCGAAGAGCGGATCGTCGGCCGTGTCGAGGATCACCGGCAGCTTCGAGCGGCCCATCGCCACCGCGACACATCCTGGCGTCACGGGCAGCGCGCGCACGGCCCGGTCGGTCTGGTTGGGATCGGCGGGCACGATCACCTTCCAGCCGAACATCGTCCGGAACGCGCCCACATAGTCGAGGCACTGGTGCGTCTTGCCGTCCTCTCCCACGTCCAGTCCGCAGTGCGTGACGGCGAGCTTCAGCTGCGCCTCGTTGATATCGTTCAGGCGCTGCTGGTTGTACACCTCATCGATGCCGAACACGCCGAAGTCCGAGAAGAACGTGAGCACCTTGGACACGGAGAGCGCGCCCGCCACGGTCGCGGCATTGTGCTCGCCCACCCCGCACTGGATGAATCCAGCGGAGCGGATCCTCGCGAACGCATCGGTCTTCACCGAGGTGGCGAGGTCGCAGTCGAGCACCGCCAGGGGAGCGTCCGGGTTGGCCCCCGCGATGTCCGCGAGTGCGGCGCCCCACGCCGAGCGGTTGTCAGTGTCCTTATCGCGCGTGTAGTCGCGCGGGACACCGGGGTCGTAGTCCCAGCGACGCACGCCGCGGTGCAACGCGGGCGTGAGTGTGACCCCGCCGCGACGCTCCCGAGCTGCCTCGAGCATCGGCTCGCAGCCCAGCTCGGCCATCGCCCGCGCGTACTCGTCCAGCGTGAGTCCGCGCCCATGGAACTCGGCCTTGCCCTCCATGAATGACACACCCTTGCCGATCACCGTGCGCGCGATGACCGCGACCGGTCGCTCGGTGTCGGTGGTCGCCGAAGCGATCGCCGCATAGAGCGCCCGGACGTCATGCCCGTCGCATTCGATGACGCCCCATCCGTCGGCGGCGAAGTCGGCGGCCACGTCGACCGGCATCACGTCCGCCGTGCTGCCCGATATCTGGATGCCGTTGAGGTCGACGATCGCCGTCAGATCGGTGAGACCCTCCTTGACCGCAAGCCGGCGCGCCTCGGCCACCTGACCCTTGTGCTGCTCGCCGTCGCTCATCGCAACGTACGTTCGGAACCCCTGCCCCCTGAGCCGTGCCGCGAGCGCGAAACCCACACCCGCCGAGAGGCCCTGGCCGAGGTTGCCGGTGCCCCACTCCACGCCGGGCACCGAGCGCTCCACGTGACCCTCGAAGACGCTCCCCGCCTGGCGGAAATGCGCCACGGCATCGTCGAGCTTGAAGAAGCCCGCATCGGCGAGCGCACAGTACACGCCCGGCGAGGTGTGGCCGTGGCTGATGACGATGCGGTCGCGACCGTCCTCACGGGGACGCGCGGGATCGACATTGGCGAAGTGGTAGAGGACCAGGTAGATCTCCAGTGAGGACATCGACCCGCCTGGATGCCCGGATGCCGCGAGGGTGGTCATGGTGAGGATCGCCCCGCGCAACTCGCGAGCACGCTCATCCAGTTCGGCCACGCTCGTGTCGTCCAGCACCGGTACCGCGAACCCTCGTTCGACCAACGTGCGTTCTTGTGCGGCGGGCATAGCTGACCTCTCATCCGCGGAACCAGTACACTTCAAGATACCCGTCCCCGAGCTCCGAGGAGCGCAGGCGTGCCTGACCGGACCATGATCGCCGAGACCGCCGCCCGCGCCGGAGGGCTGGTGCTTCTCCGGCACGCCGGTCGCATCACCGGACTGCGGACCAAGAGCGGGACCGCCGACATGGTGAGCGCTGCAGACGTCGCCTCCGGTGTGGCCGTCGTATCGGCGATCGCCGAACTCATCCCGCATGCGCGTTTCGTGGTCGAGGAACCCGAGGTCTACGATCTGGCCGGTGTCGCCCGCGGGACACTCACGGACCCGGAGGTCTGGGTGGTGGACCCACTCGATGGTACCACCTCTTTCGTGCACTCCTACCCGTGCTGGTCGGTGAGCGTCGCCTGCCTGCGCGACGGCACACCGGTGGCGGGGGCGGTCTACAACGTGCCGGCCGATGAGATGGTCTGTGCCGGAGCGGGTATGGGCGCCCGTCGCAACGGATCATTGTTGCGCTGCACCGGTGCCGAACGCCTCGAAGAGGCGCTCCTCGGTACCGGCTTCCCCTACAACCGCGGCGCACCGTTCGACCGGCAGCTGCGGCTGCTGGAGCGCCTGATACGCCCGGCACATGACGTTCGCCGCGACGGCTCCGCGGCCATCGACCTCTGCAACGTCGCCGCAGGCCGAACGGACGGCTTCTGGGAGACAGCGCTCCAGCCGTGGGACATGGCCGCCGGCGTGCTGATCGTCGAGGAATCCGGCGGAAGGGCGACCGGCTTCGACGGCAGCCCCTGGAACGTGGCGACGCGCGATATCGTCGCCGCCAATCCGGCGCTTCACGCGGTGCTGTTGGATGCCATCCGTGAGGCCGAAGCCGGCTAGTGCGTCCGCGCCGCCGGTGTGGTGTCCTCGTCGTAGGTGATGCCGAGGTCGGCGAGCACCTTGGTGACCGCACGCTCGCCGCTTTCGATGCAGTTGGGCACACCCACGCCGCGGAACGCACCACCGGCGAGCTCGAGCCCGCCGATCTCGCGCGTGCGCCGCTCGATCTCGTCCACACGGTCGAGATGGCCGAGCGTGTACTGCGGCATCCCGCCGACCCAGCGGTACACGCTCGCGTACACCGGCTGCGCGTCCGGCTTCATGCCGAGCAGCTCGACCAGCTGCTGACGGACGGTCTCGATGAGCTCTTCATCCGTTGTCTCGAGCAGGTGCTGGTTCGCGGGTCCTCCGATGAAGCCGCGGAGCAGCACGCGGTCTTCCGGCGCGCGGTCCGGCCACTTGGAGGACGACAGCGTCACCGCGAGCAGCGGCCGCTTCTCCACGAGGGGTGAGAGGATGCCGAACCACGCGCGGTCGAACGGGCAGTCCTCGGCACGGAACGCCATCGGCACGGTGGCCGAGGACGAACACGGGATCGAAGCGAGCAGGTCCGCGAGCTCATCGTCCACGTCGCGCATGAGCCGTGTGGCCGCCCAGGCCTCAGTAGCGACGATCAGCGCGTCACCCTCCACGACCTCGCCGCCTGCGAGCGTCACGCACCAGCCCTCACCCGCGCGTCCGATCGCCTCGACCTCCGCACCGGTGCGGATACGCTCGGCGCCCACCGCCTCGGCCATGCCGCCGGTGAGCTGCTCCATACCCCTGTAGAAGGTGTTGAAGAACGCCCACGGCTTGGCGCCGGGCTTGGGTGGGTACTTCGCGCGCATCTCCTCGCGCTTCTTGCGCTCGGCGAGGAATCCGCGGATGAGCGAGCCGAACTCCTGCTCCATCTCGAGGAAGTTCGGGAAGGTGGCCGCGATCGACATCTGCGAGGGGTCGGAGGCGTGCACACCGCCCACGAGCGGCTCGGCAAGCCGGTCGAGACTCTCGCGGCCCATACGGCGCACAACGAAACTCTCGAGCGTCTCGTCGTGGTCCTGCGCGGTCTCGCCCTCGGCCCAACGCACCTTGCGCGGGAGGAACCAGTCGAGCGCCATGCGGAACTTCGCAGGCCACGAGTAGAGCGGCGTGGTGGCGAGCGGCACGAGCTTGGTGGGCGCGAACATCATGATGCCGTCCGGCAGCTCGATCAGGCGCCTGCCCTTCACGATGAGCGTCTTCTTGTTCTCCTCGCAGGCGGGCACCATCGCATCCGCGATCCCGAGCATACGGGCGATCCGTCCGATCGCAGGCTTGCCCGAGACGAAGGCGTCGCAGCCGCCGTCCACGACGTACTCCCCGCCCTCGGGGTCGCGCACGATGTCGCTTGCGAGCTTCCCGCCGAGGCGATCGTCCTTCTCAAGCAGGATGCAGTCCACGTCGTGGCCGGCCTCAGCCGCGCGCCGCACCTTGTACGCCGCGCCGAGCCCGGCCGCTCCTCCGCCGATGATGATGACCCTCTTCAAGACGCACGTCCTTCCCAAGGGGCGACCGCCCGGCCGCCTTGTCGATGCTAGTAGACCCGCTTCTCTTCCACCGCGTCCTCGGCAAGCGTGACCCCCGCCTCAGCAAGCAGCTTCGAGACGGCCCGTTCCCCGCTCTCCAGCGCGTTGGGGACACCCACGCCGCGATAGGCGTTGCCCGCCAGCGCGAGACCACGTACGCCCGCCTCGAGGCGCTCGATCTCGTCCACGCGGTCGAGATGGCCGAGCGTGTACTGCGGCATGCCCTTGTCCCAGCGGAACAGCTTCGCGTAGCGGGGCCGAGCCTCCGGCTTGATCCCGATGAGCTCGACGAGCTGCGTGCGGGCGAGTTCGAGGAGGTCCTCGTCGCTCGCATCGAGCACCCCCTGGTCGCGCGGCCCGCCGAGGAAGCCGCGGATGAGGATGCGGCCCTCGGGTGCGCGTCCGGGCCACTTCGAGCTCATGAGCGACACACCGGTGAGCGGGCGCTTCTCCACGGCCGGCGTGAGGATGCCGTGCCAGCGGGTGTCGTGCGGGTAGTCAGCGGCGTCGAACGCCAGCAGTGCGGTGGCGCACGAAGACGACGGGATCGTCTCGAGCAGACGCGCGAGCGGGGGCTCCACCGGGGAGATCAATGCCGACGCCGCCCACACCTCGGTGGCGACGATCACGGCATCTGCCTCGAGAACCTCGCCGCTCGCGAGTGTCACCCGCCAGCCCTCGCCCGTGCGCTGGAGCGCCGTGGCGGCGACGCCCGTCCTGATGTGCTCTCGACCGGCGGCGTCCGCCATCCGGTCGCAGATGAGCTGCAGCCCCTCGTTGAACGAGGAGAAGAAGGTGCGGCGCTTTGCGCCCGGCTTCGGCGGGTACTTCTTCTTGATCTCCTCCACCTTCTTGCGCTGTGCGAGGAAGCCGCGAACGAGCGAGCCGTACTTCTGCTCCATGTCGAGCAACATCGGGTAGCGCCCTGCTACCGACATCTCCGACGCGATGTCGCCGTTCACACCCGCCGACAGCGGCTCGGCGAGCCGGTCGAGCGCCTCGCGGCCGAGGCGGCGGACAACAAGGCTCTCGAGCGTCTCGTCGTGGTCCTGTGCGGTCTCCCCCTCGGCCCAGCGCACCTTGCGCGGGATCACGAGGTCGAGCGCCATACGGAACTTCGCGGGCCACGAGTAGAGCTTCGAGGTGGCGAGCGGCATGAGCTTGGTGGGAGCGAACATCATCATGCCGTCGGGCATCTCTACCAGCTTCCCGCGCTTGACGATGAACGTCTGCTTGTACTCGTCGAGGGTGCCGCACTCCTCGTCGAGCACGCCGAGCAGACGCGCCACGCGATGCACTGCGGTCTTGTCGGTGAGGAATGAGTCGCTGCCGCCGTCGGCGATGTAGCGGCCGCCGTCCGCGTCTTCGGCGATGTCCGTCCAGATCTTCCCGCCGAGGCGATCGTCCTTCTCGACGAGTGTGAAGGTGACGTCGTTGCCCGCGTCGGCGGCACGCCTGATCTTGTACGCGGCGCCGAGGCCGGCGATCCCGCCGCCGATGATGACGATGTGCATGCTACCGCTCCTTGTTCGCGAGCGAGCGGTGCCGGCCGCCGCATTCGGTCGTGGGTCTTGCGTCGCTACAGCAGTGGCTCGACCGCCCCGACGAGGGCCTCCACGAAGCTGTCGTCGTCATTCGGCACTGCTGTGCGCACGAAACTCAGGCCGAGGTCCGATGCCCGGCCCGCCGCGTCGATGTCGAGGTCCCACAGCGTCTCCATGTGATCGATCGCAAAGCCGATCGGCACGACGACCACGCCATCGTAGCCGACCTCCGCGGCGACCTCCATCACCCGCACGAGATCGGGCCCGAGCCACGTCCCCAGCCGGACACCCCGGGACTGGTAGGCGAGCAACCACGGCACCGGCGCATCGAGCGACCCGAATGCCGCCACGCCGGGCAGTCGCTCGTCGTCGGCGAACTCGGCGCCCTCCGCGAGTCCGGCGATCGCCGCCACCGCGTCGGCAACCTCGCGCAGCCCGCCCGGATACGGGTCGTCCGCCACAAGATCGGCTTCCGGAAGGCTATGAGCGGTCATCACCACGAGCGCGCGCTCGGCCACGATCGCATCGAGCGCATGCGCGCACGCATGTCCGAAGAAGTCGCGGTACTGCGGTGCGCGGGACAGCGACGGTGCCTCGCACAGATCGGCGAGCTCCAGATCGCAGGCGGCGCCGTGCGCTTCGGTGCGGTACGCCTCACAGGTGACCTGCGACTCAAACGCGGAGAGCGACACCATCACGATGCGATCTGCGCCCGCAGCGCGAAGCTCCTCGAGCGACGAGGCGATCGAAGGATCCCAGTAGCGCATGCCGGCCCTGACGACCGCATCGCGGCCGGCCGACCGGAGATGGCGCTCGAGGGATGCGGCGATAGCTGCGACGGTCGCCGGCAGCGGCGAGGAGCCGCCGATCGCGAGGTACTTCTCCTGCGCAGCGGCAACAACGGCCGGCGCAGGCTCGCGCCCCATGAACCGCGCCATGAACGGCCCGACCGACTCGAGCGAGTCCGGGCCGCCGAACGCCGTCAGCAATACTCCTACGCGACCCGTCACGCCCGCGCCTACTTCCCGCCGCGGATCCGCGCCGAGTGCTCGTGCACGAGCCTGATCATCGTGCGCGCCTTCTCCGGATCGCTGGTCTTGTGGATGCCATGACCGAGATTGAAGATGTGACCCGGCCGCGTGCCGACCGCTTCAAGGATCTCGACGACCATCCGCTCGAGCTCGTCATCGGGAGCGAAGAGCGCCACCGGGTCGATGTTGCCCTGGATCGCGAAACGCTCGTCCACCTGCTCGACGACGTGCTTCATGTCGAGGCGCCAGTCCACGCCGAGGACATCGCCGCCAGCGAGCTGCGCGAGGTCGAGCATCGAGGTCGCCCCGTTCGGGAAGTGGATGATCGGCACTCCCTCGGGCACTACTCGCTTGCCGTGCTCGGTGAGCGCATCGATCACGCGCTTGGTGTGCGGCAGCACAGAGCGCTCGTAGTCGCGCGGCGCCACGTAGCCGACCCAGCTGTCGAAGACCTGGATGACCTGCGCGCCGGCGTCGATCTGCGCCGAGAGGTAGGCGATGACGGTGTCGCTGATCTTGGTCATCAACTCGTCCCACGCCTTGGGTTCACTCCACATGAGCGCTTTGGTGTACTCGTAGTCGCGCGTGCCGTGGCCCTCGATCATGTAGCTCGCAAGCGTGAACGGCGCCCCGCCGAAGCCGATGAGCGGGACCTTGTGCTCGAGCTCCTTGCGCAGGATCCCGAGGGTGTCCATCACGTAGCCGGTGTCGGCAAGCGGGTCGGAGATGCGGAGCTTGCGGATGTCGTCCACGGTGCGAACCGGGTTGTGGATGACCGGACCCTCGCCTTTGGCGAACTCAAGGTCGAGGCCCATTCCGGGGAACACCACGAGGATGTCCGAGAACAGGATGGCGGCGTCCACGCCGACGAGGTCGACCGGCTGCATGGTGACCTCGACAGCCAACTCGGGCGTGCGGCACATCTCGAGAAAGCCGTGCTTCGCGCGGATCTCGCGATACTCGGGCATGTAGCGGCCGGCCTGGCGCATCATCCAGACAGGGGTGCTCTCCGTGGGTTCACGGCGAGCCGCGCGCAGGAAGAGGTCGTTGAAAGCCATGCGGGGAAGTACCTCCGGCGTGTCAGGGGCGAAACGAGTCGACGCACAGTTTACCATGCACGCGCGCCCGCGACCCCGCACACGACGAGGGCCCCGCATGTGCGGGGCCCTCGCTGCGATCGATGCGCGTGAAGCTCTAGCCGACCTTCGGTGCGGTGTCGAGGATCGTCTGCACGATGGCCGGGTCCGCGAGGGTCGAGATGTCGCCGAACGCCTCGATGTTGCGGTCACCGCCGGCGATCTTGCGCAGGATGCGACGCATGATCTTGCCGCTCCTGGTCTTGGGCAGTTCGGGCACGATGTGGATGAAGTCGGGGCTCGCGATCGGCCCGATCTCCTCGCGCACGTGGCCGCGCAGGATCTTCTCGATGCCACCGGGGATGTCCACGCCGCTCTTCAAGATGACGTAGGCGTAGATGCCCTCGCCCTTGACGTCGTGCGGGTAGCCGACGACGGCCGCCTCGGCGACCGACGCGTGACTCACGAGCGCACTCTCGATCTCGGCGGTGCCCATGCGGTGACCGGAGACGTTGATCACGTCGTCCACGCGGCCGAGCAGCCAGTAGTAGCCGTCCTCGTCTTTGCGCGCGCCATCGCCGGTGAAGTACTTACCGGGGAAAGCAGTGAAGTAGACGTTCTTCATGAGTGCGTTCTCCGGGTCGCCCCAGGTGCCGCGCATCATGCCCGGCCACGGCTTGGTGATGCACAGGCGCCCGCCGCTGCCGAGCTCGGTCTCGCTGCCGTCCTCGTTCACGACGACCGGCTCGATGCCGAAGAACGGGAGCGTCGCCGAGCCAGGCTTCATCGGAGTGATGCCGGGCAGGTTGGTGATGATGTGGCCGCCGGTCTCCGTTTGCCAGTAGGTGTCGACGATCGGCGCATTCTCGTGGCCGATGTTCTTGTAGTACCACATCCACGCCTCGGGGTTGATCGGTTCGCCGACCGTACCGAGCACGCGCAGCGTTGAGAGGTCGTACTTTGCCGGCCACTCCTCGCCCTGCTTCATGAGCGAGCGGATGAGCGTCGGGGCCGTGTAGAACTGGTTCACGCCATGCTTCTCGATGATCTCCCACATGCGGCCGGCATCAGGATACGTGGGCACGCCCTCGAACATGAGCGACGTGGCACCCACCGCGAGCGGCCCGTACACGATGTAGCTGTGCCCGGTCACCCATCCGATATCGGCGGTGCACCAGAACACGTCCTCGTCGTGGTAGTCGAACACGTAGCGGAAGGTGGTCGCCGCGTAGAGCAGGTAGCCTCCCGTGGTGTGGAGCACGCCCTTGGGCTTGCCCGTGGACCCGGAGGTATAGAGGATGAAGAGCGGGTCCTCGGCGTCCATCCACTCGATGTCGCAGTGCTGGCTGATATCGTCCGCGCGGACCTCCTCGTGGTACCAGAAGTCACGGCCCGGTTCCATGTCGACACGCGTACGCGCGCGCGAGACGACGATGACCGACTCGATGGACGGACACTCGTTGAGTGCGGCATCAGCCTCGGCCTTGAGCGGCACGACACGGCCGCCGCGAAGACCTTCGTCCGCGGTAACCAGCATCTTGGCGCCCGAATCCTGGATACGATCGCGAAGCGCTGCCGCACTGAATCCGGCGAAGATGACCGAGTGGATCGCGCCGATGCGCGCGCAGGCGAGCATCGCGATCGCGAGCTCGGGGATCATCGGCAGGTAGAGGGCGACGCGGTCGCCCTTCTTCACACCGTGCTTCTTGAGGACGTTTGCGAACTTGCACACCTTGTAGTAGAGCGACTGGTAGGTGTACATCTTCGTGCGGCCCTCGTCCGTCTCCCAGATGAGCGCGGCCTTGTTGCGGCGCCAGCCCTGAAGATGACGGTCGATGCAGTTGTAGGTGACGTTGAGCTTGCCACCCTCGAACCACTTGATGGACGGCTTGCTGAAGTCGTACTCGAGGACCGTGTCCCACTTCTTCTCCCAGTGGAGCATCTGCTCGGCCATGTCAGCCCAGAAGCCCTCGGGGTCTTCGATCGAGCGCTTGTAGAGCTCCTGGTACTCATCCATGGTCTGGATGTGCGCACGTTCGGTGACCCACTTGGGCGGCTGCACGACCCGGTATTCCTGCGACAGCGACTCGATCGCATTCTGCTCAGTCATCGCTCATCCCCTCTCCTCAGAAAGACGTACCGCGCGTTCGTCGACAACACCATCGATGACTCGTGCGCGGCTGCGCTGCACATTCGCTCATGGTAGCCGTTGGAGACCCGGTTGCGACACGCGCGACCGGACAAACGGCGCTCGTCGGTCGGTGGACGGCACGTCCGCTGTCCCTCCCGACCCGATGTAACAACTGTTGCAATCTTCCGCCGTAGAGGGTAGGTTAGGCGCTAACAGAGGTTTCCCTTCCCTAACATGCGGTGTCGCGGGGAATCCGCCCCACCGCGGTTGCGGCCTCATCGGTGACCGGCATCCCGATGGCCAGCGCTTAGCTGGAATGTGCCGCCTGAGGACTCAGGGGTAACAGGGAAGGATTAGAACGGCCCCGACTCGAAGGTCGGGGCCGTTCCCGCTTCTCCGGCTACCCCAGCTCGGCTCCGGTGAGCCCCCACCCCGTACCCGTGTGTGTCCCGATCACAGATCCCGTCTCGATCACGGCGAGTTCCGCCACATTGAAGCGCGAGCGGATCGCGTCCTCCAGCCAGGCGGCCTCGCGTGCCGACTCGATGGTTCCCGAGAGACGGTTGGAGATGTTGATGGAGACAACGTCTTTGCAGCGAGCAAGCGCCGACTCGAACGTCTCGAGGAACGCCCCGACGGACGGCTGAGACGTCGTGGGCAGCCCCTTGGTGGCGTTCATGCGCCTGAAGAACTCCGCCATCGAGATCGCGAGCCGTCAACGAAGATCTCGCCGCCTACGGTGACACTCAGCGGCACGACGGTGATCCCGAGCTCCTCGGCAACCTCACGCGGGATGTCCGCCGTGGAATCGGTCACCACGCACACGGTACGCTCCGGTGCCATTTCCTCACCTGTCTTCGTCGAACGCCACCATTCCCTCCGCCATCGGCCGTCCGCCGAGCACGTGGACGTGCAGGTGGTGGACACTCTGCGCCGCATCGGGTCCGGTGTTGATGATCACGCGGTAGCCCGACTCGGCTATGCCCTTGCTCTCGGCCACACGTGGGATCGCGCGCATCAGCGCCTCGAGAAGATCGGAGGGGACGTCGTCGGCGATGTCCGCATAGTGGCTGCGGGGGACGATCAGCGTGTGGACCGGCGCCTGCGGCGCGATGTCGTCGAACGCCACCACGTACTCGTCGGCGTAGACCAGCGTGGTGGGGATGTCCCCGCGGGCGATCATGCAGAACATGCAGTCGCTCACGACTCCGCCTCCCCGCCCTCGACAGACGCGCCTTCTTCGCCCTCGATCTCGCCGATGAGCATCGTCACGCGCTGCTTCGCCTCCGCGAGCTTCGCCTGGCACGCGCGCAACAGCGCGACACCACGCTCGTAGCGAGCGAGTCCGTCCTCGAGCTCGATCTGTCCGCTCTCGAGCGCTCGCACGATCTGCTCCAGCTCCGCGAGCGCCTCACCGAACGACAGTTCTTCGGGCAGCACCACATCTGATGCCATCTACTCCTCCGTTTCCACGGTGTCGACGACGCAACCGAGACGCCCCCGTGCCAGACGCACCCGGACGCGCTCGCCCGGTGCGACTTCAGCCGAGGCACGAACGACAGCGCCGTCCGCTCCGTAACATACCGCGTAGCCGCGTCCCAATATCGCCAGCGGCGACAAGTCGTCCAGTCGCGCCGCGGCGGTCGCGATCGCGCGCTCCGCCGATTCGACGAGCGTCTGCCCCGCCGCCATCGTCCTCTCGCCCGCCCGGACGAGGCGCACCTCATGAGCGAGCGTGGCCTGCGGACCGACGCGCTCCATCGCGCGCGACGCGCGGATGAGCGCCTCCTCCTCACGCTCCAGCCGACGCGGCAGCGCCCGGCCGAGCGCGAGTGCCGCGGTATCGAGCGCCTGCATCCTGCTCCCGAGAAGTGCGGTCGCATCGCAGAAGACCGGCCGCCGCGCGACGAGGGTGATTCGATGCCCGTACGCGCCGACCAGATGCGAGAGGGCCCGTCCGAGGAGCCGGCGCTGCGCGTCGAGACGCCGGGCGACATC
>JBASOJ010000088.1:0-2463 GCA_049658145.1 Coriobacteriia bacterium | reverse complement strand
AGCCGCGGGTCACGCCGGGGATCAGCGCATGATCGGAGAAGAGTGGGGGAGCGCGATCTTCTGGCTAACCCGGGCGTCGAGCAGAAAGCGCGCCCATGTGAGGTAGACTCGAGCGGGGAAGTCGGGCGGAGCGCGCTTCAGCTCACGCCCAGAGACGTTAGCGTGAATCCCGCGAGATCAGTTGTGGTGAGGATTCCGCGCGTCACATCCGGCTCGGATCCCGCCGCCCACTTCCGCCGCGTTCGCTCAGTGAGCGAGCCCGCGGCACGGAAGGCGCGCACCTTCGAGTCATCGCCCTAATGCCGCTCGGCCGCGGCGCTTGCCATCGCCACCTGATCGTCCGCTCACCATCCGGCGCGCCTGACCCGCGAGCGTGGTCGCGAAGGTTCGGCACGGATGGTGCGCGCAGAGGAGTCCTCGCGCGTGTGCTCCGCGGGCGGCACTCGGGTCGAGAGTTCGGCTGCGAGCGCCGGCATCACCACCTCGCCGGCGGATCGTGGCCCATCACGCTAACCCGTGCTTCCAGCTGACGGGATAAGCGTTACGCTACGAAGAGAGGTGCTCGGCCCGCAGCTGAAGCACCGAGACGTTAGGCGCATGCTACGGGTGAAGTCCTTGGGGGGACGAAGCATGAGACTGAAGGCGCTTGGCATCCCAGTCGTCGTCTCGCTGCTACTACTCCACGCGTGTGATTCGCCCCCCTCCCGGGAGTCCGAGGAGCTTCCTGCGTCTGCCGCCCCCTTGAGCATGAGTGTGAGCGCACTGCTGCCAGCGGAAGCACAAGACCCCCATTGGGTGGCCGCGAGGGCAGACGTCGTGGTCGAGGGCTACGTCGTCGATGTCACCAGCCCGTTCGAGACCCAAGATGAGACCTGGGGGACGATGGTCTCCCGTGACAACACGATCGAGGTCGTGCGCAGCCTGAAAGGTGACTTCAGCAAGGGCGATTTCGTCATCGTTCGCACTGATGGCGGAACGATCGGGGACAGTTCCGTGTGGGTGGAGGATGAGACGTTCTTCCGGGAGGGCGAGCATGTCATCGTCATGGTCGTCGAGATCTCGCCCGGCATCTACACGTCGGTCTGCGGCGTCTGCGGCAAGTACACACTTGAGGGCGAGGTGGCCAGTAGTGACTGCACCACGACAGTGTTCACGCTGTCTGATTTCGAGGCTGCCGTCGCAGGGGACTAGGCAGCGCCTAACCCGTACTTCCAGCCGACTCACGCACGCGCTAGGCTGAACTGCAGCCGCTCGTTCGCGGCTGAAGTACCGAGACGTTAGTGGCACTCGGGGAGGTTGACGTTGAAGCGCGTCGAGAGGGTCATCGCAAACACGCTGCTGGATGCGCAGAACGAGCATCTTACGCGAGAGGCACTGGAGGGACTTGCAGACTCCGTGGCCGCGCGAGTCGTCCCCGTTGGCGTCGAGCACGATCCCCGGGTGCGCCCAGTTGGTCGAGTGGTATCGGGATACGTTCGCGATCGGGAGGACGGCGAAGCGGAAGCGGTCGTCGTGTATGAGATCTACGAGAACCAAGCGGACCTGGCGCTTCTGCCGGATGACGGTAGGACACTCGCTATTCACGATGATCTTGACCCGGATGAACTGTCGGTCTCGTACGACTACACCTATCGGCATGCGGATGATCAGGAGGATATCCGCGCGATCGATGAGGTCTTGGGGAGCGAGTCGGAGTACGAAGCTAAGAAATCGGCTGATCCGCTCAGTGTTCTCACGATAGCCGGTGCGTTTGTCCTTGGCGGAATCGCGACGGGCTTCTTCAACGCCGCTGGCGCGGACGGCTGGATTCGCATCAAGACTCGCCTTGTCGCACTCGCTGCGCGGAAGCAACACCGCCCCGGTGATCAGTTGTTGGTCTTTCGCGCGATTGTCCCCAACCTGGACGGGCGGAGCGTTCAGATCGACACGATTCTCACGAATCCATCTCCAGAAGAGATCGACCAGTTCATCACCCATGGAGTGGAACTCGTCGATTCTCTGGTCGAGCGCGTGGTTCGCGCATCGGGAGATGTCCGGCAACTCGTGCTGAGCTCTGGCGGCCAGCACGTGCGTCTCGAATTCGGCGTGCGGAGGGATGGCGTTCCCTTATCAATCGAGGATGAGCGTCACCCTCGAGGCCACTAACCCGCGCATCCAGCCGACGGCGCAAGCGGTATCCTGTGAAGCAAGGCGCTCGGCCGCGGCTGATGCGCAAAGACGTTAGCGTGAATCCCGCGAGGTCAGTTGTGGTGAGGATTCCGCGCGTCACATCCGGCTCGGATCCCGCCGCCCACTTCGGCCGCGTTCGCTCAGTGAGCGAGCCCGCGGCACGGAAAGCGCGCACCTTCGAGTCATCGCCCTAAGGCCCGTCGGCCGCGGCGCTTGCCATCGCCACCTGATCGTCCGCTCACCATCCGGCGCGCCTGACCCGCGGGCGTGGTCGCGAAGGTTCGGCACGGATGG
>JBASOJ010000087.1:0-1645 GCA_049658145.1 Coriobacteriia bacterium | reverse complement strand
AAGCGGTGAGGGTGGTGCGCCACTTCTTGGTGGCGATGTTCCGCCCGGAGAGCTTGAGCGCTGTGAGGAAGCTCATGCTGGTCTTCTTGAGCTGGTAGCCACGCTCTCCTCGCTCGGCCCGCGTGGGATTGCTGTCAGATATCACGTGACCGTCCTGGAACTTCACGATGCGGTCGGCATACTCCTCGGCCAGCTCTGGGTTGTGGGTCACCATGATGACCAGCTTGTCGGCGGCGATCTCCTTGATCAGATCGAGCACCTGGGCACTGGTGACGGTATCGAGGGCACCGGTTGGCTCATCCGCGAGGATGATGTCGGGATCGTTGGCGAGCGCGCGGGCGATGGCGACACGCTGCATCTGCCCACCGGAAAGCTGGTTCGGCTTCTTGTGGATGTGGTCTTTGAGACCCACCCGCTCGAGTGCCTCCACTGCCTTCGCACGCTTCTCTCCAGCGGGGACACCACTGAGGGTGAGACCCATCTCCACGTTGTCGACGACGCTCAGATGGGTGATGAGGTTGTAGGTCTGAAAGACGAAGCCGACGCTGTTGTTGCGATATGCGTCCCACTCCCAGTCGGCGAAGTCCTTGGTGGACTTGCCGTTGATGATCAGGTCGCCGCTGTCGTACTTGTCGAGTCCGCCGATGAGATTGAGGAACGTGGTCTTGCCGGACCCGCTCGGGCCCAGGACGGCAACGAACTCGGTCTTGCCGAACTCCAGGCTGACGCCATCGAGCGCGACCTGTGTGAAGTCTCCGGTGGTGTAGCTCTTGGACACATTGTTCACTTGCAGCATGCGGTGGTTCCCTCCGATTGTGTGGACCGATCATCCAGACATGGACTGAGGTCAGCGGCCCATGTCGGCCAGAGCTGCAACGAGCGAGCGCTGGATGCGAATCATTGTGGCGATGTCCTCAGCGGCAAGCGATGACATCAGGCGGCGTGCCAGTTCGCGCTGAGGGGCCGTCGCATCCCGGAGGGTCCGAGAGCCTTCGTCCGTGATCGAGACTATGGTCACGCGCCGATCATGTGTGTCCCCGCTGCGCCGCACGAGGCCTTCAGCCTCAAGCGACTCGATGAGCGACGACGTCGCCGGAGCCTTGATCCCGAGGAGCCGTGCGAGTTCGCCGGCCCGTGTTTCGCCTGTTTCTGAGAGGACGCGTAGCACCAGAAGGCGTGGTCCGTCGACCTGCGAGGTGGGATGGGCACGCACGCACTGCGCGACGAACAGACGGCTCATCATGACCACGTTGGCGGACAGCTCGTCGAGCAGTTCGTCGGAGATGGATTCCACGCGGTCAGGCGACGTGCGCATAGATACTCTTTCGGTCGTCGAATCATTTGAGTATCGAACCATACGTGCCAAATCCCCCGCATGTCAATCGTATGTACATACCGAAGGCATCACCGAAGGCATCAGCAGACCCCCACCCTCCGTACGCGGGAGACGCCCAGGCTTCGGGACCCCCCACTACGGTCTTCGCTTCCATGGACTCGTGCGCGGGCAGTTGTAACGCGGACGCTTGACTCAGCGCAGGCGAGACGGTAGCCTCCAACTCACTTACCGGTCGGTAAGTTCCTGATCCGATGAGTCCGGAGGTTGGTCGAGCAATGGAAGCAACGAGCGACCGGCAGATCGGCGCCT
>JBASOJ010000086.1:0-13482 GCA_049658145.1 Coriobacteriia bacterium | reverse complement strand
AGGCGCCGATCTGCCGGTCGCTCGTTGCTTCCATTGCTCGACCAACCTCCGGACTCATCGGATCAGGAACTTACCGACCGGTAAGTGAGTTGGAGGCTACCGTCTCGCCTGCGCTGAGTCAAGCGTCTGCAGCTGCCCCGGTTCATCCCAAGGCTAGGGGTTACTCGACAAACCAGGTGAGCTCCTCTTTCGTGGTGTTGTCGATACATCACGGAGAAAGGAGCCCGATCGATGATAGCCCGCATCGACCTCGGGGTGTTGGAGATCGACCTGACCGGTTTGTCGGGGAGTCAGGCAGACGCGCACCTCCATGAGGTCATCAGAGAGCGCGCGCGGCGTTCGCGTCCTTGTGCGCCCAAAGAGAGGCCGCCGGCCTCGCGGACCGGCACTGCGCGTGCGGCGGCGAGTACACGATCAAGGACCGGCGGGTGCGAACGGTCTCGACACTCGGTGGCGAGGTCGAGGTCGTCGTACGACGCCTGCGCTGTCCGGGCTGTGGCGCCCAGTACCGCCCTCTCGACGGTTTCCTTGCCCCAGGCACCCGGCACACCCTTCCCGTGATAGAGGCAGGCCTCTACCTCGCCACGGACCTCTCCTATGCGAAGTCCTCGGCCGCGCTCGACCGCATTTCCGGTGTGAAGATCAGCCACGGGCAGCTCCAGCGCCTCGCGGAGACCGAAGGGCCACGTATCGACGCGGGTCTGCATGCCGCCGCAGACGACCTCTACGGTCTCGGGCTCGACCCCGGCGAGATCGTCAGGCGCACGCGCGGTGACACGCTGGTGATCGCCCTCGACGGAGGGGCGGTCCCTGACCGTGCGACAGGAGAGGCGTTCGAGGCCGAGGTCGCCATCCTCTACGGGGTGCGCGCGGAGGTCTCGCGCGGCAGGCACGCGCTTGTCGACCGGGTCGGCTACGCGGGGATCGAAGATCCGGTCACCTTCGCCAAGCGGGTGAGCACGCTTGCGATCATGCACGGGATGCGCTCGGCCGGTCGCGTGCTCGCCATCGGTGACGGTGCAGGGTGGATCCGCCGGATGATCCGTGACTTCTTGCCCGGCGCCGTCTACCTGCTCGACCTGTTCCACCTGAAACGCCGGATCCGCGAGGTGCTGTGCGAGAGGATGCAGACCTTCTCGAGGCCGTGACAGGCGCGTGTGCGGGTGACGACCCTCGCTCGGCCCTGCGCCTGCTTGCCGGGCACACGCCCTGTGATGAGAAGGCGGAGACCTACCGCAAACTCATCTACTACATCACGAGCAACGCTGAAGGAATCGCCAACTACGCCAGAAGCGACCTGTTGGGCTCCGGCTGTGTCGAGAAAGGTGTCGATCTCATCGTCTCGAGGCGGTTCAAGGGGCTCGGCCGCACCTGGTTCAAACCCGGCGCACTCGGCATGCTGAAGCTCCGGATGCTGCGGTTCAACGGTCAGTGGGACGACTACTGGGCTGATCGCCTCGCCGCCGCCTGACCCCTAATGCTGAGATGCTTCCGCCTCACTTGCGGCGCGATCTCGACCGCGCCACCGAGGCGATCGCGCCCAGTCTCCTGCGAACCGAACCACGGGATTCGAGCGCCTCCCGATACTCCCGCATGATGCCCGTTCGCGTGCTCCCGGGCACCGCCGGCTCCCCGTCTTCGGCGGAATGCGCCACCGGAGCCGTCTCATGCTCGACCCCGCCCGCCACCTCGGCCGCATGTCGGACGGCCTCATCGCGATCGAACAGGGCCTGTATCACGCGGGCGCATGCTTCAGCCTCCTGCGGATCGAGGCCCGCACCGAAGCCGATCGCGGCGCGCCACGACTTGATCTCGATTCGTGGTCGACCCGGCCTGCGCGTACCCGGCGGCAGCACCTCGGCGACCTCGATGATCTTGCGGCTGATGCGATGTTCCCGCTTGAAGCGGCCGGCCTTCCGAACCACGACGATGTACTCCGGGTCGATCGTGAGCGTCTCCGTGCCGATGCGCTCGTAGAACGCATTCCAGATGGTGAGATACGCGAGCGTGCCAAGGTTGTGTGTCAGTGCGATCGCCACCACCCACAACAACGCGCGCACCCAGAAGCTCTCGGGGACTTCCCCCCAGCCGAGGTACCATACGCCGAGCGTGATCACCCCCGCGAACCACGGTACGCCGAAGAGGACCGCGGGGAGCGGCACGGTGCGGCTCCGCGGTCCGGGCGCCACGATCACGAGTCCCGAGGGCCCGACGGTCGCCTGTGCGCGCCCCAAACCCGCGCCGTCGGCAACGCCCTGACCCAGTGTGACCGGCTCCGCCATGCCCCGTGCCCTCTCAGAACAGCCCGGGAGACGGCTCGCCGAACGCACGGGCGACATCGTCCGGGCCGATACCCTCGATCTCGACCTGCTTGTGGCGCGCCGTCTCTCCCCGCGCCACCCGCACAGCACTCTTCGGCACGCCGAGCGCGGACGCCAGGACCGCGCGGGCGGCGGCGTTCGCCTTGCCGTCCTCGGGCGGTGCGGTAACCCTCACGGACAGCTCACCCCCTCGCCAACCCGCGACCTCGTCGCGACCCGACTTGGGGGTGACATGGATGGCGATACGCATTCCGCTACCGCGCCTAGTCGATCTCCCCGATGTCGACATCGTCGTCGCGCTCGCCGAAGCCGAACTCGGCCACGTCGAACTCGACCGTCGCATCCGGCGGCAGGTCGGGCGTGCCAAGGTCGCCGAGATGGAGACTGGCGACGACCGCGGGGGCTGCAGCCTCACGCGCAGGAGCCTCGAACCGCTCGGGCTCCTCGGTGGGCGGGAAGAGCGGCTCGGCGGGCACCTCCAGAGGCGCGACGGCCGGGAATGCCGGTGCCGGCTCGAAGACATCCGCGTCGACGACGGTCTCGGAACCTGTCTGGCCGACCATCAGCTTGACGTCCTCGGGCAGCGGGACCTCGGCCAGCCCACGCAGGTGACGCTCGAGCAGCGCCTTGAACGTGGCGCGATACTCCTCCTCGGCCTGCTTGATGCGGCCGAGGTCGGCGGTGGCCTTCTGCTTCGCCGTGAGCGCGTTGTGGATGACCTCCTTGGCCTTCACCTCGGCGTCTTTGAGGACGACCTCCGCCTCGCGCTGCGACTTCTGCATCATCTCGTCAGCCGACCGCTGCGCCGAGAGCAACGTGTTGTGCAGGGTCCGCTCCATGTCCTGATAGTCGCGAACCTTGCCCTCAAGCATCTCGTTCCGCTCGCTGAGGTCGATGTTCTCCTTGAACAGGCGTTCGAGCTCATCGGCGACCTGGTCGAGAAAGGCGTCCACCTCGGCCTCGTTGTAGCCCCTGAGCGCGTGGGTGAACTCCTTGTGGTGGATATCGAGCGGGGTGAGCTTCATGGAAACGGGTCCTCCTTGACCGCGAATACTATCTGCGATTCTAACCCAACTACCTGAAGAGTAACCTCACGATGATCTGCTCGAGCACCTGCAGGACGATGATTGCGACGAGCGGCGAGAAGTCGAGCATGCCGGTCCGGGGCATGATGCGACGGAACAGTCCGATCCACGGCTCGACGATCGTGCCGAGCGTACGGTAGATGTCGAAGAGAAGCCCGCTGGACGGGCGGAACCACGACATGAGCACATAGACCACGATGAGCAGCTCGTAGAAACGCATCAGCTGCACCAGGATCACCAACAGACTCACAGGCCCAACTCCTTCGCACGGCGGACGGCGGCCTCGACCGCTGAAGCGATGATGCCACGCGTATCAGCCTGGTCGAGGACCTCCAGTGCAGCGACCGTCGTGCCACCGGGACTGGACACACCGGCTATGAGTCCGGTGGGAGAGATACCCGACTTCTCCAGCATCACGGCCGTACCCTTGAACGTCTGGACGGCAAGCCGCTCGGCCGTCGCCCGATCGAGCCCCTGCGCGGCACCCGCCTCGGCGAGCGCATCGACGAAGAGCGCGACGTACGCCGGGCCGGAGCCGGAGATGGCCGTTGCGGCATCCTGAGAGGGCTCATCGAGCACCTCCACCTTGCCCACCGCCTCGAACAGCGCGCGCACGCGCTCCACGTGAGCGGCCGACGCCGAGCGTCCGGCGCTCACCACCGCCATGCCCTCTCCGACCATCGCGGGTGTGTTCGGCATCACGCGAACCACGGGGGTGCCGAGAGCGAGCAGCGTCTCCAGCCGGGCGGTGGGGATACCGGCCGCGATGGAGACCACGAGCGTCTCCGGAGCGATTTCGTCAGCGTAGTGCGCGACCACGGCATCGATGACCTGCGGCTTCACCGCGAAGAGCACCGTGTCCGCAACGGCGACGACCCCGTGTCCGTCAGCCGCGGTCTGCATGCCATGGCGCTCGAAGACATCCCGACGCGCCTCGGCGGGCTCCACGACGGCGATCGATGCGGGCTCGAGCATACCCGAGGAGACGAGACCGGCGGCGATCGCCTCGCCCATCCGCCCACCGCCGATGATGGCGAGACTGTAGCGCGACCCCACCGCGCGGGTCACCGGTCCAGACCGAAGAGACCCCTGTCGCGCATGGCGGCGCGCTGGGCATCGCTCACGTCGACGTTGGCCGGCGTCAGCATGAACACCTTGTCAGAGACCTTCTGCAGACCACCGTTCAGGCCATACGTGAGGCCGGATGCGAAGTCCAGAAGCCGCTTCGCCAGGTCCTGGTCGGTCATGGTGAGGTTCATGATCACCGGCACGCCCTGCTTGAACTTGTCGGCGATCGCCTGCGCCTCGGAGAACGTGCGCGGCTCGACGATCTGCATCTTGACCTGCGGTACCTGCTGCACGCCGGGACCCGGCACCACGGAACCCTGGCGCGCGGCTTCGCGCGCGCGATCAAGATCGGGCTCACGGCTCACGCGACGGATCGACTGCGGTGCCTCGTCATACGGGCTGCGGGGAACCTCGTACCCCTCGGAGCCATCATCGTCCTCGTCGTACCCGTCGTATTCGTCGTATTCGTCATCGCCGAGGCCGAGTCTCGCTTTGATGTCATGCCACACGCCCACTGTCTGCTCCTCGCCTCGCCTCGTGAGATACCTCTACCGGCCGAAGATCGCACGGCCGATGCGAACGATGGTAGCACCCTCTTCGATGGCCACGGCGAAGTCGTTCGTCATGCCCATGGAGAGTTCCGTCAATTCTACGCCATTGAACCGCATAGCCGAGAGGGATTCAAACAGGTCATGCAGGTCCCGGAAGACCCAGCGGACCGACTCCGGCCGCGCGAACGGCGCGATCGTCATCAGCCCGCGGACCGACACACCCGGCATGTCCAGGGAGGCTCGGAGCATCTCCTCGGCCTCCATGCGATCCACACCGTGCTTGGATCCCTCGTGCGAGACGTTCACCTGCAACAGGACCGGCTGGACCACGCCGAGAGTCTCGGCAACGCGGTCGATGCGCTCCAGCAGCTTCAGCGAGTCGACCGAATGGATCAGGTGGGCCTTGCCGACGACGTGCTGCGCCTTGTTCGTCTGGAGTGTGCCGATGAAGTGCCAGCGTGCCTCCGGGAACAGCCCGTACTTGGCGACGAACTCCTGCACGCGGTTCTCCCCGAAATCGCGCACCCCGGCCGCGATGGCCGCACGGACCTCGGGCGGACCCACCGTCTTCGCGACCGCGACGATCGTCACCTCATCGGCGTTGCGTCCGGCAGCATCCGCTGCGTCACGGACACGACACCTGACCGCCTCGTATCGCTCGGCTACCTGGCTCACGCTGCGTTACGGCTCCTGCACCTCGTTGGTCTCATCAAAGGCCTCGAACGCGCCAGTGACCATGTAGACGAGCCGCTCGCCGATGTCCACGGCGTGGTCGGCGATGCGCTCGAGATACCGCGAAGCGAGCACCATCTGGCTCGCCCATTCGATATCGTCCTCGTCCTGCAGACGGCTGAGCTCGCGGAAGAACTGCTTGAAGAGATGGTCGATCGGCTCGTCCATCTCCTCGAGCTTGTAGGCGAGCTCGAGGTCGTTGGTCTCGAACGCGTCGAGCATCGCCTCGAGCACACGATGGACGAGATTGCCCTGCGCGCGAATGAGATCGTAGAGGGTACGGGGCCCCCGCCGTGCGGCAGTGCGCCGTGCCGCTTTCGCGATGTTGACGCCGAGGTCGCCCATACGCTCCATGTGCATGCTGATGTGTGCAAGCGAGTAGAGCAGGCGCAGGTCGCGCGCCACCGGGAACTGCGTCGCGATGATCTCGAGCGCGCGTTCCTCGAGCGCGAGGCACCGCGAGTCGATCACGGCGTCGCTCGCGATCACTCGCTCGGCCAGATCGACGTCGCCCTCCACGAGGGAGGTGACCGCGTCCCTCGTCATCTCGATGACGAGCCGGCCGGTCTCGACGACGTCGGCCTTGGCAGCCTTGAGTTCGTTACGGTAGCCCTCGCGCATGGTCCTTCCGATCTCCTCAGTCAACAGTCGGTGTGGTGGTGCGCATCATTATAGGCGGCGCCTGTCGGCACGGTGTTGCACCGCCGTTACACCCACCCTACCCGAATCGGCCGGTGATGTAGTCCTCGGTTCGACGGTCGTGCGGACTCGTGAAGATGTCGGCCGTGCGGCCGAACTCGATCAGCTCGGCAGCCTCGCCCTGCCTCTCCTGCAGGAAGAACGCGGTCTCCTGGCTGACACGGGCCGCCTGCTGCATGTTGTGGGTCACGATGATGATCGTGACCGAGTTCTTCAGTTCGGCCATCAGGTCCTCGACCTTCTGCACGCTCGTCGGATCGATCGCCGAGCACGGTTCGTCCATCAGGAGCACATCCGGTTGCACCGCGAGCACACGTGCGATGCACAGGCGCTGCTGCTGCCCACCCGAGAGCGTGAGGCCGCCGCGGCCCATGATGTCCTTGACCTCTTTCCAGACATTGGCGCGCACGAGTGCCTGCTCGACCACGTCGTCGAGATCGGACTTCTTCTTCATGCCGTGCAGGCGCGGACCGAAAGCCACGTTGTCGTAGATGGACATCGGAAACGGGTTGGGCTGCTGGAAGATCATGCCTACGCGGCGTCGGAGATCGACCGGGTCGACGCCCGAGCTGTAGATGTCCTGCCCATCGAGGGTGATCCGCCCCTCGATCTTCGTGCCGGGGATCAGGTCGTTCATGCGGTTCAGGCAACGCAGGAAGGTCGACTTGCCGCAGCCCGACGGCCCGATGAACGCCGTCACGGCGTTGTCGCGGATATCGATGTTGATGCCGGTGAGCGCGTGGAAGTCGCCGTAGTAGAAGTCCAGGTCGCGGATGGTGAACTTGGCGGCACCCTCCGGGGCATCGGATCTGGGCGCACCACTGAGCGGCGTCATGATTCTTTGACCTTCCTGTTCCGGGCGGTGAGCCACCGGGCGGATAAGTTGAAGAGGAGGATCATGACCATAAGCAGGAGAGCGGTACCGTACGCCGCGTCCATGTTGATCCCCTCCATCGCAAGCACATACAGGTGCACGGTCATCGAGCGGCCGGGGTCGAGCGGCGAGATCGGTGTATAGATTGCCTCGCCCATCGTGAATATCACAACCGCGGTCTCCCCCACCGCGCGGCCCATCGCCAGGATGAGGCCCGTCAGGATGCGGGGGGCCGCAGCGGGCAGCACGATCCTGCTCACCGTCTGCCACTTGCTCGCGCCCAGACCGTAGCTGCCCCAGCGGATGAACCGCGGCACGGCACGGATCGCCTCCTCGGTGGCGCGCATGACGATCGGCAGCATGAGGAACGACAACGCGAGCGCTCCTGACAGGACCGAGAAGCCGAGGCCCATGGCCTCGTAGAAGAACGCGAAACCGAAGAGGCCGAGCACGATCGACGGGACGCTCGCGAGTGTGTCGGCCGCGAACCTGATGGCGTTCACGAGCTTGCCCTGCACCGCGTACTCGGCCAGATAGACGGCGGCCAGCACGGCGATGGGGGTCACGATCAGCATCGCGAGGCCGGTCACGTAGATGGTCGCGACGATCGTCGGACCGATGCCCCCTTCGGCATTCACACCATGGGGCTTGGTGAAGATGAACTCCGGCGTTATCTGGCCGATACCGCGCACGAAGACGTACACGATCACGGCGCCGAGCACCGCGACGGTCGTGAGGCCGCAGAGCCACAAGACCCCCACCGCGATCCGATTCGCCAGACGCTTGTTCACAGCCTCACTCCTCCCTCCTGTTCAGCCTCGACAGCGCGCGCACCAGCGCGACGAGGCCCATCGAGATGAGGAACAGGATGATCGCGAGCCCGAACAGGGCGGTCTTGTGGGTGCCGGAGGCATAGCTCATGTCGATGACGATCTGGCTTGTCAGGGTGGCGATCGGCGCGCCGAGCCCCTTGAAGAACTGCGGGGCGTTGCCTGCCACCATGACGACCGCCATCGTCTCGCCCACCGCACGGCCCATGCCGAGGATCGTGGCGTCGATGATTCCGATCTTCGCCGCGGGGAGCAGCACCTTGTAGATCGTCTGCCAGGTGGTGGCACCCATGGCGTAACTCGCCTCTCGTATCCCCGGGGGGACGGAGCCGAGCGCGTCTTCGGTGAGTGTCGCGATGGTCGGCACGATCATGACCGCGAGGATGACCGAGGCGGTGAGCGGACCGAACCCCATGCCACCCGTCATCTCGGCGACGATGGGACGGAGGATCACCAGGCCGAAGAAGCCGTACACGACAGACGGGACTCCGGCGAGCATCTCCACAGCGGGCCGCACGATCCGGCGCATCCTCGGGGCGGCGATCTCCGACAGGAAGACAGCGGTGCCGATCGCGAGCGGTGCGCCGAGCAGCAACGCGCCGATGGTGATGACGAGCGTGCCGCTCACCAGCGGCAGGATGCCGTACTGGCCCCGGGTGGAAGACCATTCGGTGCCGCCGAGGAACGCGCCGAGCCCCGGATCCCGGACGACAGACCAGCCGCGCGACGCGGTGAAGATGAAGATGAGGGACACCGCAGCGACGGCCACCACCGCGCATACGAGGAACAGGTTCTTGAGCAGCGCCTCCCGGATGTAGGTGGCGCGAGACATCATCTTGAGCGTCCCGCCGCTGCGTACTGTGGGCTGCTCGGGCATGCAGGTCGGCTCAGTCACCGAGCGCCTCCTTCGCAGTGATCGGGATGAAGCCGGCGTCACGCACGATCACGTCCTGGACATCAGGCGACAGCACGTATGCGATGTAGCCCGCTGTAGCGTCGCTGATCTCGCCCTTGGTGAAGAAGTGCAGGACGCGCTGGACCGGGTAGTCACCCGAAACCACGCTCTCCTCCGACGGCGCGACGCCGTCGACTGCCACCGCCTTCACTTCGCCGGTGACGAACCCGAGCGAGATGTAACCGACGGCACCCTCCACCTCGGCCACCACGGCGCGGACCTGCCCCGTACCGGGCAACACCACGGCGCCTCGGTCGAACTGCGCGTCGTCCATGATGATCTTCGAGAAGGCCTCACGCGTGCCCGAGGCCTCATCGCGGTTCACCAGGCCGATCTCGAGGTCCGGTCCACCGACTTCGCTCCAGTTCGTGATGACGCCCGAGAAGATCGCGCGTACCTGCATCGTCGTGAGGGAATCGACCGGGTTGTCGGGATTGACGATCACCGCGATCGCGTCGTAGGCCACCGGCGTGTCGGTCAGACCGAGCTCGAGTTCGGCGTCCTTGAGCTCGCGCGATGACGTCCCGATGTCCGAAGACCCCTTCGTCACGCTCTCGATCCCCGCTGATGAACCCATGCCCGAGACGAGCACGGAGGTACCTTCGTGAAGCTCACCGTACATCTCGCCGGAGACCTCGGAGATGGGCAGGAGCGTCGTGGAGCCGGTGACGATCACCTCGGTGCGCTCGAGACCTCTGCCGGAGCAGCCGGCAAGCGCCACTGAGACGAGCACCGCCAGGGCGACTAGAGAATGACGGCGAGCGCGCCGTGCCGCCCGGTCTGGCCGTCGGCGCGGTGCGAGAAGAAGCGATCGGTGTTGTGCGCGGTGCAGATACCCAGATGCCACTGGCGACCTTCCGGGACTCCTGATCGCTTAAGGTCCTCTGCTACGACGGCCCCGAGGTCCAGGTGGGACGAGGCCGCGGTAATCGTAACAAAGCGGTTATCGAATTGCGACACGCAATCGGGACCCACTTCGTAACAGCACGGGCCGATGTGCGGGCCGACGAACGCCATGAGGTCGTCCTCTCCCGGCAGTGCGCCGAGGACGGCTGCCGCGCGCCGCACGATGCCCGCAGCCGCCCCGCGCCAGCCGGCGTGGACGACGGCCACAGCCGGGATGCTCGGGCGCGCGAGCACGATCGGGACGCAGTCCGCGAACATGAGCATGAGCGGCACTCCTCGCTCGCACGTCCACAGTGCATCGGCGCCTGCAACGGGCGGACGCCCTGCTGATACCCACGCACCCGCGCCCGCTTCTGCGGTGGTGACCTCGGCCATCACTGTGCCGTGGACCTGCTCGGCACAGGTCAGATGATCACTCAGCGTCGCGATGCCGATGCTCTCGAGCAAGAGCTCACGATTGCGGTCCACGGACCCGGGGGCGTCGCCCACGTGACCGGCCAGGTCCAGCGACGCGAACGGCGGCTCGCTCACGCCGCCGATGCGCTCAGAGAAGGCCACGCCAATGCCCGCTGCCGCGAACAGCGAGGGCACCGTATGGATCGCCACACCGTCGCGTTCGACCCGTTCGAACATGCCGTTCCTCCCCGCGCATCGCCCGCTCGGAGACCCCGAACGCCCGCTCGGAGCCAGTGCTCATCGGGATGCTGGTCAAGGCACGCTGCATACCTCACACTTCCAACCAACGGCGGATGATGGAGATCCCGCCGCAGATTCGATGCTACATGACTGCTAGCCGAAGGGGGGTGACACATAATGAAGCGGTCATTCTCGTTTACCACCTCACTCACCGTGGGTGCCATCACGCTGCTCACGGCTGTACCCGCTCTGGCGCAGGACTACTCCTACGACTACAGCACGGAGGATCCGGCTGCCGCGATCGCAGGGATGGGCATCTGGGCGTTCTGCTGCATGATCCCGATGCTGCTGCTCGCGGTGTTCAACATCTGGATGCTGGTTGACGCCATCATGCGACAGGAGCACGAATACCCTGGTTCGACCGGCAACTCGAAGATCATCTGGATCCTTCTACTGGTGTTCGTGGGACTGCTCGCGGCGATCTTCTACTACTTCATGGTCTTCAGGAAGATCAAGCGCGGCAAGGGCACCCAGCCGCCGATGGCAGGTCCGACCGGTGGCTACCAGCCGCCGATGGCACCGCCTGCAGCTCCGCCGATGGCACCGCCCGCGCCACCCTCACCGCCCGCTCCACCCTCACCGCCCGCTCCACCCTCACCGCCCGCTCCACCTGCGCCTCCGGTCGGCTAGCACCCCGGGACGCTCGCACACGAAGGCCCGCCACGATCGTGGCGGGCCTTCTTCGTTGCGCGACGGCGGGGCCGGGACCCGGTCCCACGACGCACTGCTGCCGTGTGACGAGCTCCTCCGTCTCGTCACACGGCAGCATGTCCATGCAGCGGCCAGCAAGGCCGCCCGTCCTTGTTCCTAGATGGTGCGCTTCTTGAGGAATGCGGGGATGTCGAGATCGTCTTCCGCCACCGCGCTCGGCATCTCGAACGTCGGGATGCGCGGGCCATCGTCTTCCGTGGCGGCGGACTCGAACTCCATCGTCTCCTGGCGACGCTTGCCGCCGAAACCGGTCGCGATGACCGTCACGCGGATCTGGTCCATCATCGAATCGTCGATGACCGCGCCGAAGATGATGTTGGCGTCGGGATGGGCGGCCGACTGCACGACTTCAGCGGCCTCGTTGACTTCGAAGAGTCCGAGGTCGCTTCCGCCCGAGATGGACAGCAGGACACCGTTGGCACCCTCGATGCTCGACTCCAGCAGCGGGCTGGCGATCGCGGCCTTGGCGGCCTCGTGAGCACGGTTGTCGCCGGTGGCAACACCGATACCCATCAGTGCGGTTCCGGCTTCTTTCATGATGGTGCGAACATCCGCGAAGTCCAGGTTGATGAGACCGGGAACCGTGATGAGGTCCGTTATGCCCTGGCAGCCCTGACGCAGCACATCATCGGCGATGCGGAACGCATCGAGGATCGACGTCTTCTTCTCCGCGACCTGAAGCAGCCGGTCGTTCGGGATGATGATCAGTGTGTCGACGTGTTCCTTGAGCCGTTTGATGCCCTCCTCGGCCTGGATCGCACGCTTCCGGCCCTCGAACGCGAACGGTCGCGTGACGACCGCGACCGTGAGTGCGCCGATCTCCTCTTTGGCGATCTCGGCGATCACCGGAGCGCCACCCGTTCCGGTGCCGCCGCCCTGGCCCGCGGTGATGAAGACCATGTCGGCGCCCTGCAGCGCCTCCTTGATCTCGCCGCGGTTCTCCTCTGCTGCCTGGTAACCCACATCTGGGTCAGCGCCGGCGCCAAGGCCCTTGGTCAGCCCCACCCCGATATGCACCTTGTAGTCGGCATCCGACATCAGCAAGGCCTGCGCATCGGTGTTCACCGCGATGAACTCCACACCCTTCACCCCTGCTTCGACCATGCGATTGACGGCGTTCGTGCCGCCTCCCCCGACGCCCACCACCTTGATGACCGCGAGGTAATTGGCTCCTGTATCAAGCATCACATGCCTCCTGAGCTGCCCGGTCTTCCTGTAGTCTAACCCTCAAGTTGACATCTACTGTGTTTGGGCAAAGGTCAATCTTCACACGAACCTTATACTAAACGCAAGGGGTTTGCAACGACATTTCTGAAGACTTGCCCGGTGGCCGCGCCCACTCGGCAGTCAGTCGTTCAGGCCGCGCGAGATCGGACGCTCGACCGAGCGCACATCGATGAACACGACGTTCGCGCCCTGTGCGTCGAGGATGTCGCTCACCAGCACTGACTTCTCCGGCATGTTGACCGCCTCCCCCATCATGATCTCGACTCCGGAAGCGGTGAGCAGCGCTGTCTCCTCGATGGTCGGCGCGGAGATGGTACGCACGCTGGATCGGAGTTCGTCGCTCAGTCCGGTCAGGACCCGGAGAGCGTTCCGGAGGGTCTCCGACGTGCTCACCGAACCCGGCTCGGCCACAAAGTCCGGCACGTCACGGATCACGGGCACAACCGTCGCGCTGCTCGCGATCGACTCGGCGAGCACACGTCCACCTTCCTCAACGAACCAGAAGGTCGCCCCACTGTCGACCACGGCCGCGGGCGTGCGCTCCAGCACCTCTATGCGCAGCGTGGACGGCGGCCGGCGCGACACATGCGCCTCCGCGACCCATGGGTCCGCTGTGAGGTTCTCGCGAATCTCGTCGCCATCGATCCGCAGCAGTGTCTCACCACCGACGATCCCCGCGAGCTCGATCACCTCGTCCGCCGTGAGGCGCGTGTTGCCGACGACGGCCACCTCTCGGATCTCGAAAAGCTGGGACCCGGACAGGCCCGCCCAGAGCGCCCAGAGCGCCAGCAGCACGCCCAGGACCGCCGCGGCGCGCAGCTGCAGGG
>JBASOJ010000085.1:0-9982 GCA_049658145.1 Coriobacteriia bacterium | reverse complement strand
GATGAGGCGAACGGATGCGAGGAGAGGATAAGCGCAACGGGCAGGGCGCAGGGCGCTCAGGAGGTCGACGGACGGCCCTGCCAGACTAAGCGCAAGACCATTTGCACTAACTCTGGCAATTCAGGGTTTCCTCGGTGTTTCCACCGCATCTTCCCCTCAGGCGCTTCGCCTGCTAGAATGTCCGCACGGCTCAACGGCGAGCCGAACTCAAGACGCGAGCAACGACGCTCACACGGACCCAACGGTGGTCCGGGTGGGCGTTTTTCGTTTTCCGGCCGTACGACGAGAAGGTGGAGCGCATGAGGGAGTTCGCGGTCTTCTGGGGATGCACGATCCCCGCGAGGTTCCCGTTCATCGAGAAGTCGACGCGGGTCGTATTCGGCGATCTCGGAGCGACGGTGCACGAGCTGGCGGGGCACACGTGCTGTCCCGAAGGCACCCTCGTGAAAGCGAACGACGAGGACGCGTTCTACACGGCCGCAGCACGCAACCTGGCGATCGTCGAGAAGGCCGGACTCGGTGTGGTGACGCCGTGCAACGGCTGCTACTCGACGTTCAAGGAGGCCTCGAGCCATCTGGCGAGCGACTGGCGAAGCCGCGAGCGCATCAACGAGCGGCTCGCCGTGGAGGACCTGCGCTACACGGGCGATCTCGAGATCATGCACTTCGCCGAGTGGCTCGCAGACACCGTCGGTGCCGGCTCGCTCGGCTCGAAGGTCACGAAGCCGCTCTGGGGGATGAAGGTGGCTGTTCACTACGGCTGCCACCTGCTGCGCCCGCAGCCGGCGGTGCGCTGGGACGACCCGCTCAACCCCACCAAGGTGGAGGAGCTTGTGACCGCCCTCGGCGCACAGGTCGTGGATTACACCACCAAGATGCAGTGCTGCGGCGGCGCGCTCGATCGCGTGGGTGAACGCGATGGCTCGCTCGCGTTCTGCCGCCGCAAGCTCTACGACGTGCAGAACGAAGGTGCCGATGCGCTCGTGGTGGTCTGCCCGAGCTGCTTCCAGCAGTTCGATCTCAACCAGGCGGCGCTGCAGCGCGCGAACGAGGACGTCCACGTGCCGGTCTTCTACCTCTCGGAGCTCATCGCGCTCGCCATGGGCCACGAGCCGGAGGAACTCGGCCTCGAGATGCACCGCGTGCCGGTGGAGAGCTTCCTCGCCAAGTGGGAGTCGCGCGCGGTGGACAAGAAGCGTCTTGCCGAGCACTTCGACGTGGGCCTGCTGGCCAAGTGCGACGCGTGCCGGGCGTGCAAGGACGACTGCCCGGTCTGCAAGATCGACCCTACCTTCCAGCCGAACGACATCATCGCCGAACTGCTCGCCGGCAACGTCGACGCGGTGATCGCCGACGGGCAGCTCTGGAAGTGCCTTGAGTGCTACACGTGCCAGGAGATGTGCCACAGCCGTATCGGCATGGCCGACGTCTTCCGGCAGCTCAAGGAGCTCTCGACGGTGAGCGGCAGTGGCCCCGAAAGCGTGGCGACCGCCTATGCCGAGTTCCTCAAGACCGGCGCGCTCGGCAAGCCGCGTGAGAGCGCCCGCAAGAAGCTGGGTCTCGATCCTCTGCCGCAGGGCGGTGGCGATGCGATCGCCCGCCTGCTCGCTTCAACCCCGTCCGACCCGCTGAGCGCGGAGAAGGAGTGACGATGATGGCGTACGACCTGAGCCGATACAACGGGTTCTCACCCGACAACTACCGCGAGGAGTCGCCGTTCAAGATCCATGGCGGTTGCGGCCTCATGGGAATCTGCGATGAGAGCGGCGCGCTCATGAGCGGCGAGGAGCCGATCAAGGCGATGGCCGTGCAGCGCGATCGCGGCAACGGGCTCGGCGGCGGATTCGCCGGCTACGGCATCTACCCCGAGTTCCCGGACCACTACTGCTTCCACATGATGTATCACGACCTGCGGGCGAAGGACGAGGCCGAACTGGTGCTCGGCGAGCACTTCTTGATCGAGGTGGCCGAACCGATGCCGACGCGTCCGGTGAGGGGCATCACCGACGCGCCGCTGCTGTGGCGCTACTTCATGACCCCGCACGAGCACCTCATCGATGAGGCCGAGCTGACCGCCGAGGACTTCGTCGTGAACGTGGTCATGCGGATCAACTCGCGCATCGACGGCGCGTTCGTCGCCTCCTCGGGCAAGAACATGGGCGCCTTCAAGGGCGTTGGCTATCCCGAGGAGATCGGTCACTACTTCCGCCTGGAGGACTACGCCGGCCACACGTGGGTCGGGCACAACCGCTTCCCCACGAACACGCCGGGCTGGTGGGGCGGTGCGCATCCGTTCACGCTGCTTGACTGGTCGATCGTGCACAACGGCGAGATCTCGAGCTACGGCATCAACGCGCGGTACCTCGAGCAGTTCGGCTACACGTGCTCGCTTGGCACCGACACCGAGGTGGCGGCGTACCTGTTCGACCTGCTGCTGCGGCGGCACAAGCTGCCGGTGGAGCTCGCCTGCAAGGTGCTTGCCGCGCCGCTGTGGGATGAGATCGATCGTATGCCCGCCGAAGAGGCCGAGCTGATGCGTTCGCTGCGCGCCGTGTACGGCCCGGCGATGCTCAACGGCCCGTTCGCTATCGTGCTCGGCTTCAACGGCGGGATGGTGGCCTTGAACGACCGCATCAAGCTGCGTCCGCTCGTGGCCGCGCGCAGCGGCAGCAAGCTCATGGTCGCCTCCGAGGAGAGCGCCATCCGCACCGTGCTGGACAGCCCCGACGAGGTCTGGGCACCGCGGGCAGGTGAGCCGGTCATCGCACGGGTCGCGGGCATGGACCTGCCGTTCCACAGCCAGCTTCACGCGAGCCCCGCCGAGATCTCGTGCGCGGTGACCGCGGTGGAAGCCGCGTGTGAGATCGAGGAGGTGGCGGTCTAGTGCAGCAGACCTTCGTGCAGCCCGAGTTCCGGGTGAAGATCGACTACGACAAGTGCCACAAGTGCGGGCGCTGCGTGCAGCAGTGCGGCTGGGGCGTGTACGACTTCAACGAGCGCCCGATCCCGCACGATGAGAAGTGCCGCGCGTGCCACCGGTGCGTGACGTACTGCCCGGCGCACTGCATCACCATCGAGAAGAACACGCTCGCGTTCCGGGACAACGACAACTGGTCCACCGACGCCCGCAAGGCCATCTGGAAGCAGTCGGAGACGGGCGGCGTCCTGCTGACGTCCATGGGGAATCCGAAGCCCTACGAGCACATCTTCGACAAGCTCGTGCTCGATGCGTGCCAGGTGACGAACCCCTCCATCGACCCGCTGCGCGAGCCGATGGAGCTGCGCACGTACCTCGGCCGCAAGGCGGACAGCGTGAAGGTGGAGCCCGACGGCAAGGGCGGCTTCCGGCTTGCCGAGGACGCGGGCATCGCGCGCAACATCAAGCTCGACGTGCCGATCGTCTTCGCGCCGATGAGCTACGGATCGGTCTCCTTGAACGTGCACCGTTCGATGGCGATGGCCGCCGAGCGGCTCGGCATCACGATGAACACCGGAGAGGGCGGGATGCACGAGGACCTCTTCCCGTACCAGGACCACATCATCGTGCAGGTCGCGTCCGGCCGGTTTGGACTGAGCCCGGAGATCCTGGATCGTGCAGTGGCGCTCGAGATCAAGATCGGGCAGGGCGCCAAGCCGGGCATCGGCGGGCACCTGCCGGGAGAGAAGATCGACCGCGACGTCTCGGCCACGCGCATGGTGCCGCAGGGAAGCGATGCGATCAGCCCGGCGCCGCACCACGACATCTACTCCATCGAGGACCTTCGGCAGCTCATCTACGCGCTCAAAGAGGCAAGTGGCTACAAGCCCGTGGGCGTGAAGATCGCGGCCGTGCACAACGTGGCCGCGATCGCGAGCGGCATCGTGCGGGCCGGCGCCGACTACATCTACCTCGACGGCTTCCGCGGAGGCACCGGGGCCGCGCCGCAGGTGATCCGCGACCATATCGGCATCCCGGTGGAGATCGCCATCGCCGTGGTGGACCAGCGCCTGCGCGACGAGGGCATCCGCAACCAGGCCTCCATCATCGCGGCCGGCTCGATCCGCTCCTCGGCGGACGCGGCCAAGGCCATCGCACTCGGTGCGGACGCCGTTGCCATCGGCACGGCGACGCTACTGGCGCTGGGTTGCCACCTCTGCCAGAGCTGCCACACCGGCAAGTGCTCCTGGGGCATCACTACGCAGAAGCCGGAGCTCACGCGTCGCATCGACCCCGAGTGGGGCGCAGAGCGGCTCACCAACCTCGTGCACGCGTGGAGCCACGAGTTGCAGGAGATCTTAGGCGCGCTCGGTGTGAACGCGGTGGAGAGCCTGCGCGGAAGCCGTGAGCGGTTGCGCGCGATCGGCCTCGATGAGCAGACGTGCCGGGTGCTCGGCGTCAAGCCGGCCGGACTGTAAGGGGAGTGCCGACGATGATCAAGGCAGCGACGACCGTTCCGCCCGCAGGCGTGATCGAGGGCTACCGTCACGTGGCTCCACTCATCGACCGCGACGACGCGACCGCGACGGTGGACGCCACGGGCGTGTACTTCCAGCAGCTCAACGAAGCCGTGCGCAACCTCATCGGCGAGGGCGTCACGAACGTGCGGATCGCCGGCGTCAACGGGCAACGCTACATCGGTGCGGGTCTCAGGGCCCCAGGCGTGCGGATCGAGGTGCACGGGACCGCGGGAAATGACACCGCGATGTTCATGGACGGCCCCGAGATCGAGGTCTTCGGCAACGCGCAGGACGGCGTGGGCAACACCATGAGCAGCGGCCGCGTGGTCGTGCACGGGGATGCCGGGGACGTGCTCGGCTACGGCATGCGCGGTGGTCGCGTGTACATCAAGGGCGACGTGGGCTATCGCGTCGGTATCCACATGAAGGCGTACGAGAAGCACGTGCCAGTCCTGGTGTGCGGCGGCAAGGCGCGCGACTTCTTCGGCGAGTACATGGCGGGCGGCATGCTCGTGCTGCTCGGCATGAACGCGCGCGACGAGGCGCAGCCGATCGCGGGCGGCTTTCTCGGCGCCGGCATGCACGGTGGCGTGATCTACGTGCGCGGCACCATCGAGCCCTGGCAGTGCGGCGCCGAGGTGGGCATCAGCGAGGCCACCGAGGAGGACCTGGCCGAGCTGCGGCCGGTGATCGAGGACTACGCGCGGGCGCTCGGCCTGGACGCGGCCGAGATCCTGTCGGCGCCGTTCACCCGCATCGCACCGATGAGCCACCGCCCGTACGCCAAGCTCTACGCCTCGATGTAGCTACTCCTGGAGGCCGTAACGCTCGTGGAACTCCGATTCCAACATGTCGTAGCAGACGTGGTCGCGGAAGCGCCCGCGCATGAACGCGCACTCGCGCTCATGGCCGGTCTCCACGAAGCCGATCGAGCTGTAGAGATGCACGGAGCGTTCGTTCTCTGTGTTCGCTTTGATGGCGATCGAGTGCAGGCCGAGGCGGTCGAAGCCGAAGCGCAAGAGCGTGAGGATAGCGTCACGGCCGTAGCCGCGGTTCTGATCGGGGACCGAACCGATGAAGATGCCGACCTCGCCGCGGCGATGCAGGAGGCTCACGCTGTCCAGTCCGGCGATGCCGATCAGGCGGTCGTCTTCGGCGACGTGTATTTCGAATCGATAGGCGGTACCGGCGCTCCATTCGCGCCCGGTAAGGTCGAAGAAGGCGAGTTCCTGCTCGCTCGAGAACGGGAGCTGACTGGAGATCAGCCACTCGTTCACGGCCGGATCGTTGATCCAGGCACGCAGCGTCTCTGCATTGGCCCTATCGAAACGCGTGAGGTAGATGGTCGTGCCGCAGATCATGGTCGCCTCCCCGTGACGGTTGAAAGCCACTCTCGCACAAGGGCGCCACGCGGGGAAGATTCTCACGCCGTTCGCCGTCCTGAAACATGCGCGAAACATCGCGCTCGTACGCTGCAGTAGATCCCTGGCAGACCTCAAGAAGGAGTCGGCTCATGAGCAAGACGATGGACAAGGACTTCGTACTGAAGAGCGTCGAGGAGCGCGGCACGCGCTTCATCCGCTTCTGGTTCACCGACGTGCTGGGCTTCCTGAAGAGCTTCGCGGTGACCGACAGCGAGCTCGAAGGCGCGTTCGAGGAGGGCATGGGCTTCGACGGCTCCTCGATCGATGGTTTCACCCGCATCGAAGAGTCGGACATGGTCGCCTTCCCTGACCCGTCCTCCTTCCAGATGCTCCCGTGGCGCAGCAACGGCGCCGACGGCGGTGGCACCGGCCGCATGTTCTGCGACGTGATGAACCCCGACGGCACGCCGTTCGAGGGCGACCCCCGCTACGCGCTGAAGCGCATACTCTCCAAGGCCGCTGACATGGGTTACACGATGTACGTGGGCCCGGAGCTGGAGTTCTTCTACTTCGCTAACAGTGGTGGGACTGAGACGCTCGACCAGGGCGGCTACTTCGACCTGACGCCGCTCGACGTGGCGAGCGACCTGCGCCGCGAGACGGTGCTGGCGCTCGAGAAGCTCGGCATCCCGGTGGAGTACTCGCACCACGAGGTGGCGCCGTCGCAGCACGAGATCGACCTGCGCTACGCCGATGCGCTCACCATGGCCGATAACGTCATGACCTACCGTCTCACCGTGAAGGAAGTAGCGAACCTCAACGGCGTGTATGCGACCTTCATGCCCAAGCCTATCCAGGGCGAGAACGGCTCGGGAATGCATGTGCACCAGAGCCTGTTCAACGCTGAGGGCAACGCGATGTACGACGCCAACGATCCCGAGGGCTACCACCTCTCGGCGATCGGCAAGGCCTACATCGCCGGTCTCCTGAAGTACGCTCCGGAGTTCTGCGCGGTTACGAACCAGTTCGTGAACAGCTACAAGCGGCTCGTGCCGGGCTACGAGGCCCCCGTGTACGTCTGCTGGGCTCGCCGGAATCGTTCGGCCATGGTCCGCGTACCGATGTACAAGCCGGGCAAGGAAGTGGCGACCCGTGTGGAGTTGCGCATGCCCGACCCGTCGGCCAACCCGTACCTCGCCTTCGCGGTCATGCTTGGTGCCGGACTCAAGGGCATCGAAGAGGGTCTGACGCTTGCGCCCGAGGCGACGAACAACATCTTCCACATGAGCGAGGAGGAGTTGGAGGCAGCCGGCATCAAGACGCTGCCGAAGGACCTCGGCGAGGCGATCGACCTGTTCGAGAAGTCCGAGCTCATGAAGGAAGTCCTCGGCGAGCATATCCACAGCTTCTTCGTGGCCAACAAGAAGGCCGAGTGGAGCGAGTACGTGGCAACCGTGACGCCGTGGGAGCAGAATAAGTACCTGTCGATCCTGTAGCGGCCAGCGCACTACGACCGGGTGCCGGCCTGGTCTGTATGGAGTGACGGCAATGGCGCCGGGCGGTCGAACCGCCCGGCGCCGTCCGTTCGCGGGCGGGAGAGGAGGCGAGGACATGCACGCGAAACACGTGGTGGTCGTAGCTGACGACCTGCATACCAGGGCGTGGATCGAATCTGCGATCGGCGCGCTCGACGTGGCGATCGAGTACTGTCCGGCCGCCGACCTCGCCGCGCGGCTCGCGAACGCGCCGGGAGATCTGCTGATCGTCGAGCCGGGGGCCGTGCCGGCCGAGGTGACCACACTCGCCGAAGGCGCCACCGCGGCGGGTTCCGAGGTGCGATTGCTGCTCGTGCTCGACCACTCGGCGTTCGAGCAGCTACGCATGCCGGTGCGTTGTCCGTCGGATTTCGTCGCCCGTGCCGCCTCCTCTGCCGAGGTGGGTGCCCGCGTTCGCGTGTTGCTGTGGCCAGGCGAGGAGGTCGCCTCCGACGACATCATCCGCGTCGACGATCTCACCCTGAACCTCGCCACGTACCAGGCACAGGTCCACGGCGAGCCTGTGGAGTTCACCTACCTCGAGTACGCGCTCTTCGCGTTCCTCGTGACCCACCCCAACCGGGTGTACAGCCGGGAGGTCCTGCTCAGCCGCGTGTGGGGCACTGACTACTTCGGCGGGGCACGCACCGTTGACGTGCACGTGCGGAGGGTGCGTGCGAAGCTCGGCCCGGAGGTAGCCCGGCGGCTCGAGACCGTGCGCAACGTGGGGTACCTCTGGCGACGGTAGGGCTAAGCGGCCGGACGCTCCTTGCTCACGCGTCCGAGGAACCGGTAGCTTGCGTCTTTCTCGGGTGTGCACTCGCCGTTGATGCCGTGTTCGGCCATGAACGCGCACATCTGGTCCGGCGTCAGGAACGTGCCTGGTTCGCCCAGGATGATCTCGCCCAGCCGGATCAGGCGCATGGCAAGCGGCCGCGGGTCGAGGTCGAGCACGAGCACGAGCCCGCCATCGCGCACGACGCGCGCGAACTCGCCGACCGCCGCGGCCTGGTCGCGGAAGTGGTGGAATGCGTCGGTCACCACGATCGCGTCGAACGCATCGTCGGGGTGCGGGATGGCCTCGGCCGAGCCGTGCAGGGCGGTCACGCGCTCTGTCGCGGGCACGTGTGAGAGCATCTGCGCGGTGGGATCGAGCACAGTGACGTGAGCATCCAGCGCCCCGGCGAGGAGCGCCGCGAGCTGCCCCGCGCCGCCGCCCACATCCATCAGATGACCGTCGGGCTCGACCGCGGGTCGCAACCAGTCGGCGATGAAGGCAGCGTCGTCGGCGGTGAAGCGATCGCCGAACCTGCGCACGAGTGGCGCCGCCCAGTTGAAGAAGCCCACGCCCTGCCCCCTCGGGTAGAATCGATACACGCGCTGTGGACGTGTGCGGCGTGCATGCCGAGTTCGTACCCGAAAGGCGCCCCATGTCCGAGCGCACCCTCGCCGTGATCGACGGCAACAGCCTTCTGCACCGTGCGTTCCACGGGCTGCCGCCGAGCATGACCGCCCCCGACGGGCGTCCCACCAACGCCGTCTTCGGCTTCATGTCGATGCTCTTCAAGATGGTCGCCGACCTCGGGCCCGACGGGGTGATCGTCGCCTTCGACCGCGGCAAGCCCGCCTTCCGCACCGAGGCGCTCGCACAGTACAAGGTCCAGCGCCCGCCCACGGACCCCGATCTCAAGACACAGTTCCCGATGATCAAGGACCTGCTCGGCGCCCTCGCCATCCCGATCGTGGAGGCCGAGGGGTGGGAGGGCGACGACATCTTAGGCACGCTCGCCGCTCGCGGTTCCGCCGAAGGCATTCGTGTGCTGCTGGTGACCGGTGACAAGGACGCGCTGCAGCTCGTGGACGAGAACGTGCGTGTGGTGAGCACGAAGAAGGGCATCACCGACATCGTGGTCTACGACAGCGACGCTGTCGTCGAGCGCTACGGCGTGACGCCGGGTCAGGTGGCCGACTTCCTCGGCCTCAAGGGCGACACCTCGGACAACATCCCCGGCATCCCCGGCGTGGGGGAGAAGACCGCCGCCAAGCTGTTGCAGCAGTACGGCACGCTGGATGCGGTGCTCGAGCACGCGGGTGAGATCCCCGGCAAGCTTGGCGAGAACATCCGTGCGAACACCGAGGCCGCGCTCGCGAGCCGCGTGGTGGCAACCATCCGGCGCGACGTGCCGGTGGATATCGACCTGGGCACGATCGCGTGGGGCGTCTGGGACGATCAGGCGGCGCTCGGTGCGCTCACCGACCTCGCGATGACTTCGCTCATTCCTCGCATCCGGTCCGCGCGTCCGTCGGCTCCGGAGGCGGAGCCGGTCCTCGAGGAGGCGGCCGACGAGTGGCGGCTCCTGGCCGACGCCGAGGCGCCCGGCTGGGTGGAGCGTCTCGTAACGGCACCTGCCGAAGGCTGGGTGGGGGTCGCGGCGGGCGCGGGCGCGAGTGAGTGCCTGTTCGAGGAGGAGCGAGCGCTGGCGCTGGCACATGGCGGTGCCGCTGTCGCGCTCGGTGGCGAGGCGGCTGACAACGCATGGAGCGCGGTGCTGAAGACATGCCGGGTGAGCGCCGGCGACACGAAGGTTCTGATAGAAGGCGCCTGCCCGCCCGGCTCGAGCGCGCAGCCGGCCGCGGGCGCAACGC
>JBASOJ010000084.1:0-26263 GCA_049658145.1 Coriobacteriia bacterium | reverse complement strand
GACCGGGCGCAACGCCGAGGGTGTCGGTGTGCGTCGTGCTCAGGCGAGCGATCGGAGCAGCAACCCCGACAGCAGCTTCGGGTAGAAGTAGGTCGACTTCTGCGGCATGGTCTCTCCCGAGAGTGCGACCGCGCGAAGCTGGTCCATACGGGTGGGCGCCACCAGGAACGCGGCATCGGCGTTCGCGACTTTGAGGGCTTCGCTCGCGTCTTTCGCGAAGGAGAGCCGGTCGAGCGTGGCCGGATCGTCGGCATCGATCCCGAAGAGCGGCTTCAGCACGAGCTCCTGCAGCACGGTCACGTCGAGGCGCTTCCAGTGGTCCGAGTGCTTGCCGGGGATGACCTTGGCGGCGTCGATACCCTCGCGCAGTGATGCCACCTTCGTCGTCCCGTCGGCGGTGCGGACCACGAAGGTCGTGCGAGTCGTCTCGCCCACCCCTGCCGAGGGCGAGACGACGGGCTCGGTAAGGTTGAAGTGGCACTCCATCGCCGTCCAGAACGCGGGTGTGTCGAAGGTGCCGATGGACCGGGCGAGGCGATGGGTGGGAAGGACCAGCAGCTCGGGGTCGTCCATGTTGACGAGCGTCATCATGACGAAGTCGTAGTCCGGATCGACGGGTGCGAGACCGGCGGTCGCGTCCGCGGCTCTGCGCTCGTCGCGATAGGCTAGCGCGGTCGTATAGCGATGGTGCCCATCTGCGATGAACACCGGGCGGTCGCCGATGATCTCTGCGACGGTCCCCATGGTCGCGGAATCGCGGATCGCCCACACCTTGCTCAGCACGCCCTCGGCGTCGGTGGCGGTGAACATCGGATCCGCCGCGATGTGTGTGTCGAAGATGCCGTCTGTCTCGCCCGCGGGATCAGAGTAGAGGCCGAATACCTGGCTGAGGTTCGCGGCGGTCGAACGGGTGAGGTCGAGGCGATCGGAGAGCGCCTTGGCGAGCGTTCGCTCGTGAGGAAGCACGACGCCGTCGGAGAACGGGTGCAGCCTGACCGCTGCGACGAATCCGCGACGCCGGATATGCCGGCCTTCGTGCTCCCACGACTGTTCGACGACGTAGACCGCCGGGGAGTCGTCCTCTACGAGCACATCCTCTTCGTGCCAGGCCTGCCACGTCGCGCGACCGTTCTCGTAGCGGTTCCCGGGGACTGCGGGATCGAGCGGTCCGTCCGGGAGCTCGAGCGCGACCACGTTGTGCGGCTCGACGGCGAGCAGCGCGGCGCGTCGCTCGGGGGTGACGACATCGTAGGGAGGCGCGGTGAAAGCGCTGAGGTCGGCGCCGGGCTGATGGCGATAGACTCTGGCGCGGAACGGGCGAACGAGCGACATGGGGCCCCCTAAGGCGTGTGGACTCACGCAGGGAGTCTAGCCGAGCACCGCCCGGAGCGCCAGGAACATGATGATGCCCGCGATCGTGGCTCCGATGAAGCTCCTGAAGTGCCAGTAGACGAGGCCGGTACCGATGGCTGCCCACAGGTACGGGTTGGTCGCGGAGGCCATCCATGTACCATCCGGTCGCAGCACGCCGCCCGCCACGAGTGTGGCCATCGCTGAGACCGGGATGAACGACAGCCAGCGGCGGGCCCACTCGGGGAGTTCCTTGCGGGAGAGTACCGCGAGCGAGGGAAAGCGGATGGCGAAGTTGGCGAGCGCCATGCCCGCTATGACCGCCCATAAGGCACCGGTCGTCATCGGGTCACCACCGTTGCGGCGGTTGCGGCGAGCATCGGTGCTGCGATGAGATACCAGGGATCGGGCAGCGTGAGCATGCAGGCGACGGCGATGGCGGTAGCCACGGCGGCGGTGATCACGTGCCGACGGTCCTCCGCCTGGGCGACGAGCAGGGCGGTGAACATTGCGGGCATGGCGAACTGCACACCGAAGCGGGAGGGGTCGCCGACGAAGCCTGCCGCCACTGCGCCGATCGCCGTGCCCAGCACCCAGCCCGTCCACGCGATGGTGCCCACGCCCGCCATGGAGTACCCGTCGGCGAGCGAGCGGCGATGGTCGTCGATGTTCACCGCGAAGGTCTCATCGGTCAGGGTGAAGGCGAGGAACGCCTGTCCCGGCAGGCTGACGCGGGTGATGTGCGGTGACATCGCGGCGCCGAACAGCACGTAGCGGAGATTCACCACCGCGGTCGTGACGATCACCGCCGCCACTGATGCGCCGGCGCCGATGAGTTGGAGCGCGATCAATTGTCCGGCTCCCGCCAGCGCGGTGGCGGAGCACAGGATCGCCTGCAGCGGCGTGAACCCCACTTCCCGCGCCACCACGCCGAACGCTGCGCCCACAGGGATGTAGCCGAGGAAGATGGGAAGCCCCAGCTTGAGGCCACGCGCGAAGCGTGCCCGCCGGGGTGGGCACGGGGCTTGCTTGGAGTCGGTCGTCGGCATGCGGCGATACTAGCACAGCCGATAGTGCCGATTCGGCGCTATGATGGTGGCGAGCATAGGGAGGCGAGACCACGTGGAATTCACGCTCATCTGCCCTACCGACGGTCGCGTCGATCTCGGTCTCGAGGACATCTCGACGATCATCTTGCGTGGGCCCGAGTCGGTCGAGGTCGTGTTCGTATGCCCGCAGTGCGGCTCCTCGCTTCGCGCAGCATTGCGCGTTCCGAACCTGCTCGTCGCTGCCATGGAGCTCGCCCGCTACGCCGAGGACATGGAAGAGGGCGGGATCCACGAGATCCGCCGGCGGACTGGCCCCCGGGATGACGGTGACGAAGATGACGCCGCGGCGGCCGAGCTGCGTGCACGCCGGGAGCGCGAGGGCGAGCCGTACTGTGAGTACTTCCGCCGGCAGCTCGCGCAGGTCGAATGCGTGGAGGACCTGCTCGCCGAGCTGGAGTAGGGCCTAGCGCTCCGAGTACGCTCGCGGGCGTCGCCGCGATCTGGATCTGAGCGCTGCGGGAAGGGCGAACAGCAGCCCCGCGCAGAAGCCACCGACGTGCGCGAACCACGCCACTCCGCCGGCCGCCGCACCGGCACCGAGCGATGCGAGCCCGCTTCCGAGCTGCAGGACGAACCAGAAGCCGATCACGAGGTATGCGGGCACGCGCGCCACTTCGATGAAGATGAAGACGGGGATGATCGTGACCACCGACGCGCCGGGAAACAGCAGAAGGTAGGCGCCGAGAACGCCCGCGATGGCACCACTCGCGCCGAGCATCGGGATCGTCGCGCCGGGCGCGGCAGCAAGCTGGGCGAGTGCTGCCAGGATTCCGCTGCCCAGGTAGAACGCGATGAAGCCGACCGGCCCGAACCGGTCCTCGACGTTGTTGCCGAAGATCCACAGGTAGAGCAGGTTGCCGCCTACGTGTATCCAGCCAGCGTGCATGAACATCGCGGTGAAGAGCGTGACGATCTGTGATGGCGCGAGGGGGTCGGCCAGGAAGCGGGCGGGTACGAATGCCCAGCGGGTCCAGAACGACTCAAGGGTAGCGGGCTCGAGTGTTAGCTCGTAGGCGAATACCGCGATGTTGAGGGCGATGAACGCGATCGTGATCCACGGGATGCGTCGGGTGGGGTTGTCGTCGTGGATGGGTATCACGCTCGTATGCTCCGTTCGGCGGCATCCAGTCAGGCCCCGCGCCTCGGCGGGTCGTGCGAACGAGTGTACCGCAGGAACGAGCGGCCGCCCGGTGGTTGGGGTATCTTCGGGAAGAACATGTGCCGGCGTGCGTCGGCGATGCGACTGAGGAGGAACGCGATGGGATGGCTTGCTCCATGTGGAGGCGGTCTGGCACTTTTGATCGTCGTGCTGGTTGTCGCCGCGATCGGCATATTCAACCGGCTCGTCACGCTGCGCAACCGTGTTGAGAACGCATGGGCCCAGATCGACGTGCAACTGCGGCTGCGCTATGATCTCATCCCGAATCTCGTCGAGACCGTCAAGGCGTACGCCGCGCACGAGAAGGAGACGTTCGAGCGCGTCATCGCAGCGCGCAGCAGCGCGATGAGTGCGCAGAGCGTGGCCGAGCACAGCCAGGCCGAGAACGCGCTCACCGGTACGCTGAAGAGCCTGTTCGCGCTGGCCGAGAACTATCCCGACCTCAAGGCCAACCAGAACTTCCTGATGCTGCAGGAAGAGCTCTCCGGTATCGAGTCGAAGATCGCGTACGCGCGGCAGTTCTACAACGACTCGGTCATGACCTACAACACGTCGCAGCAGACGTTCCCGTCGAACCTGGTGGCCGGCATGTTCGGTCACACGCCGCGGGACTACTTCGAGATCGAGGAAGCTGCCAAGGAGCCGGTGAAGGTGCAGTTCTAGACCCGTGTACGATCAGATCGCTTCGAACAAGCTGAGGAGCACGGCACTCATCCTGGTGTTCGTGCTCCTCGTCGCGCTCATCGGGTACGTCTTTGGTCAGGCGACCGACTGGGGCTATCTGGGCCTTGCGGCGGCGCTCGTGCTGGCCTTCGTGATGGCCTGGGGTTCGTACTGGTTCTCCGACCGCATCGTGCTCTCGATGAGCCGGGCCCGACCTGTGGACCGCGACACGGAACCGTATCTCGTGAACCTCGTGGAGGGCCTTGCCATCGCGGCCGGCGTGCCGGTGCCGCGGGCGTACGTGATCGACGATCCGGCGCCGAACGCGTTCGCCACAGGGCGCAATCCGGAGAACGCGGCGATCGCGGTCACATCAGGGCTCGTGCAGATGATGAACCGGCAGGAGCTTGAAGGAGTCGTCGCCCACGAGCTCTCGCACATCAAGAACTACGACACACTGCTCCAGACCCTGGCGGCCGTGCTCGCCGGCTCCGTGACGCTCATCTCCGAGTGGATGCTGCGCAGTTTCTGGTGGGGCGGCGGACGGAGACGCGACAACGAGGGAGGTCAACTCGGCGTGATCATGCTCATCGTGGCGCTCGTTCTCGCGGTGCTCTCGCCGCTCGCGGCGTCCCTCATCCAGCTGGCCATATCACGGAGGCGCGAGTATCTGGCCGATGCGAGCGCAGCGATGCTCACCCGGTATCCTCCCGGTCTCGCGAGCGCGCTGCGCAAGATCGGGACGGACCAGAACCAGTTGCGCACGGCTAACAAGGCGACCGAGTCGCTGTACATCGCCAATCCGCTGAAGGCTCATCGAGGCGGGGGTATGAACGCACTGTTCAACACACATCCGCCGCTCGAGGATCGCATCGCGCGGCTCGAGGCGATGTAGCATGCTCGCCTCGATCGCCTACCCGAACATCGACCCGGTGCTGGTGAGCATCGGCCCGATCGCCATCAGGTGGTACGGGCTGGCCTATGTCGCGGGGTTCGTGGTGGCCGGGTTCGTGCTGCGCTCTCTCGCCAGGAGGTGGAAGGTCGATCTGTCGGATGATGACCTGCTCGACATCGTCCTGTGGGCCGTTGTCGGTCTTGTCGTGGGCGCGCGGCTGGGCTACGTGGTGTTCTACGGCGCGGGGACGTACTGGGACGACCCGGCCTCGATCCTCGCGTTCTGGGATGGTGGAATGTCGTTCCACGGCGGACTCGTCGGCATCTTGCTCACCGGCTGGATCGTGGCGCGCAAGAAGGGGATACCGCCGCTGAGGCTCTTCGATCTCGGAGCAGTGGGGGCACCGCTGGGCATCTTCTTCGGCCGAATCGCCAACTTCATCAACGGCGAGCTCTGGGGACGGGTGAGCGACGTTCCGTGGGCGATGGTGTTCCCGCGGGCGCCGGGCGATCTGCCGAGACACCCGTCGCAGCTCTACGAGGCGCTGCTCGAGGGGCTCGTGATCTTCGTCGTGCTGTGGTTCCTGGCGCGCCGCAAGCGGGGTGACGGGCTGATCATCGGCACGCTGCTCGTGCTGTACTCGCTCTTCCGCACCTTCGTAGAGTTCTTCAGAGAGCCTGACGTCCAGCTCGGGTTCATCGCGGGTCCGTTCACGATGGGGCAGCTACTGACGCTGCCGATGGTGTTCGCGGGCGCGTGGCTGATCTGGCGCGCCCTGCGCGATGAGGCTGCCGGATCGGGGAACGCGCCGGTGGACGATGAAGGGGCCGAGGGGTCGGCTGAAGACGTGGTCAGAACTGAGTCTTCGGGTCCCACGCGTCCGGTGTGATAGCCGGCTCCGAGCACGGGGGACCGCTCGCGCCCATCCAGCACGGTGCCTCCCGAGTGATGCAGCGGGTCGCCTGGCCGGCGGTCAGGCGCAGCAACGGCTGGCACTTCGTGCAGAAGAACTGCGGCATCGTGCCGACGACATCCTTCACGTCGGGATCGTCGTAGGGCTGCGGATCTTGTTGTTCGAGTACGTGCAGCAGGTAACAGGCCACGCACGCCTCCTCGCCGTCTTGGGCCCATTGTAGCCATGTGGGCGGCCCGGTGACGACATGCCCACATGAGTCGCCGGTCGATTGACCCCTCCCGCGCGCCTCTCTATCCTTGTCGGGAACCCAAGGAGGCTTACGTCTATGACCCGTCGCATGCTCGTGATAGCGCTCGCCGTGATCCTGGTCGCGACCGCCCTGGTCGGCTGCAAGAAGGAGGCCGAAGTGGTGGCGACTTGGCCCGAGGCCGACCGGGAGCGCTCCGTCGTCAAGCCCCCTGAGCCGCCTCGGTGGCCATTCACCGGGCTCGAGGCACCCTCGGCGGAGGCGATCACGCAGCGCGTCGTCTCGGTGAAGATAGAGAACTCAGCCGAATCGCGTCCGCAGACCAACCTGCAGCTCGCTGATGTCGTATACGAGAGCATCACCGAAGGCGGCATCACCCGCTTCAACGCCCTTTTCCATTCGCAATCGCCGGACCTCGTGGGGCCGGTTCGCTCGGCGCGACTGTCCGACACGTACATCGTTCCGCAGTACCATGCGCTCTTCGGCTTCTCGGGAGCGAGCCCGTCGGTCAACGCGGCGGTCAACGCTGCGGGTATCGAGAACCTGAGCGAGGACGAGGGCGTGACGAAGCCCTTCCAGCGCGTGAAGGGTAAGGTCGCACCCCACAACCTGTTCGGCAGCGTGCCGGAGTTCAGGCTCGAGGCTGAGCGCCAGGGCATGCCGACGACCGCGAGCGTGACGGGCTTCGCGTTCGATCGCGCCGCCTCCGCCGAGACGACCCCTGCGGTCACCGGGATCACGATCCCGTTCTCCACCGCGAACACGGTGGAGTGGACGTACGATCCCGACAGCCGGACGTACCTGCGCGCCAACAACGGCAGGTCCTTCACTGATGCGGCCACCGGCAAGCAGGTCCATGCCGCCAACGTCGTGGTGATGTGGGCGCAGCACAAGACCGCGAGCTCGGACGTCGTTGGCAGCACCACCTACGAGATCGTGCTCACCGGCTCGGGCCGCGCCTCGGTCTTCCGCAACGGTCAGCGTTACGAGTGCACCTGGGAGGCTACCGCCGACGCACCGCCAGTGTTCAAGGCCCCCGATGGGACCCTCGTGAAGCTCTCTCCGGGCAATACCTGGATGCAGGTGATCAAGCCGGACATCAACATCACGATGAAGTAGGGTATGCCGGCCACGGTTGTCCCTGCTCGCCGGCGCGAGTAGAATCTCTAGGTCACAGCCACGGGGCGCCTTGGGTGCACCCCGCTATATCAAGGAGCGATCTGAACTCGTGAGCGATAACCCCACCACCGGTACGCTGCGCGTCAAGACCGGCCTGGCCGAGATGCTCAAGGGCGGCGTCATCATGGACGTCGTGAACGCCGAGCAGGCGAAGATCGCCGAGGATGCCGGAGCGGTAGCCGTCATGTCCCTCGAGCGTGTGCCCGCCGATATCCGCGCGGCTGGAGGCGTCGCCCGTATGGCGGACCCGTCCCGCGTCGAGGAGATCGTCAAAGCGGTTTCGGTGCCGGTCATGGCCAAGTGCCGGATCGGCCACTTCGTGGAGGCGCAGATCCTGCAGTCACTCGGCGTGGACTACATCGATGAGTCCGAAGTGCTCACGCCCGCCGATGAGGAATACCACGTCGACAAGTGGGGCTTCACCGTCCCGTTCGTGTGCGGTGCGCGCAACCTCGGCGAGGCGCTCCGTCGCATCGGTGAGGGCGCGGCGATGATCCGCACCAAGGGCGAGCCTGGTACCGGCAATGTGGTCGAGGCTGTGCGCCACATGCGCACGATGCTCGACGAGATCGCCTGGGTCGCCGGGCTGCGCCAGGAGCAGCTGTTCGGTGCCGCCAAGGACCTGCAGGCGCCCTACGACCTGGTCAAGTGGGTCCACGAGAACAGGACGCTGCCGGTCGTGAACTTCTCGGCGGGCGGCATCGCCACCCCGGCCGACGCGGCGCTGATGATGCAGCTCGGTTGTGATGGCGTCTTCGTGGGCAGCGGCATCTTCAAGAGCGGCGATCCCTCGACCCGTGCCAAGGCGATCGTCGAGGCGACGACCCACTACAACGACCCCGACATCATCGCCCGCGTCTCGCGCAACCTCGGCGAGGCGATGGTGGGCATCAACATCTCGGACATCCCCGACGCCGAGCGGATGCAGGAGCGGGGCTGGTAGAAGTGCGGGTCGGCGTCCTCGCGCTGCAGGGCGCGTTTCGCGAACACCTACTCGATTTCGAGGCGCAAGGGGCCTCGGTCGTGGCCGTGCGGCTGCCGGGCCAACTGGATGGTCTGCAGGGCCTGATCATACCCGGCGGCGAGTCGACGGCCATCGCCAAGCTCATGGTCACGTACGGCTTCTATGACGCGATCCGCGAGCGGCATGCCGAAGGCATGGCGGTCTGGGGGACCTGCGCCGGCGCCATCCTGATGGCGACAGAAGTAGCCGACGCCCGTCCCGACCAGGAGCCGTTGGGGCTCATGGAGGCGGTCGTGCGGCGCAACGCCTACGGGCGTCAGGTCGACTCCTTCGAGGCCGACCTGGACATCGCGCATATCGGCCCACCCTTTCCCGGCGTGTTCATCCGGGCACCACTCATCGAACGGGTGGGAGAGCGAGCCGAGGTACTCGCGCGGCACAACGGGCAGATCGTCGCCGCGCGCGAGGGTGACCTGCTTGCGACCACGTTCCATCCCGAACTCACCGGCGATCCACGGATCCACCGGTACTTCCTCGATCACGTCATCGGCGCACGCTAGAAGGGACCTGAGATGTCCGGACACTCCAAGTGGGCGACCACGAAGCACCGCAAGGCCGCGGTCGACGCGAAGCGCTCGGCGCTCTTCTCGAAGCTGACGCGCGTGATCACCGTCGCAGCGAAGACGGGTGGTGACCCCAACCCCGAGAACAACGCGCCGCTCGCCGCCGCGATCGCCAAGGCGAAATCGTACTCGCTGCCGAAGGACAAGATCGACGTGGCCATCAAGAAGGCCTTCGCGGCCGGAGCGGATTCGGCGGCCTACGAAGAGGTCGTCTACGAGGGCTACGGACCTGCGGGTGTCGCCATCTACGCGGAGGCACTCACCGACAACCGGAACCGCACCGCGGCGGACGTCCGAGCTGCGTTCACGCGCGCGGGCGGCAATCTCGGCGCCACCGGCTCGGTGGCATTCCAGTTCGAGCGCAAGGGCGAGATCACGGTCGACCGGGCGGGCGCACCGGACGAGGACGAGTTGATGCTCCTGGTGGCCGACGCCGGCGGCGAGGATATGGAGGCGGACGACGACACGTACATCGTGTACACGGCTCCGGCAGACGTGATGGCCGTGAAGGACGCGCTCGAGGTGCAGGGTGTGCCGGTGAAGGGCGCCGAACTCGTGATGGAGGCGATATCGCCCGCCGAGGTCACGGTCGAGGACGCGAAGAAGGTGCTCCGGCTGGTCGATCGACTCGAGGAATCGGATGACATCCAGACCGTCTATCACACGATGGAGCTCACCGACGAGATAGCGGCGGCGCTCGAAGAGTAGCGGTATACTGAACATACGTTCGATAGTCGGCCGCCAGGGGGTACCGTTGATCGTGCTCGGCATCGACCCGGGTCTCAAGAACACCGGGTGGGGAGTGATCGAACAGCGGGGAAGCCACCTCAGGTGCCTCGCATACGGCTGCATCACCACCGAGACCGGTCGTCCCGACGCCGAGCGTCTCGCCCTGATACACCGGGAAGTGATGGCCGTCATCGAGCGCTACGCTCCCGAGGAAGCCGCCGTGGAGAGCGTCTACTTCTCGAACAACGCCAAGACCGCGTTCGCGACCGGGCAGGCCCGGGGCGTGGCTCTCCTGGCCGCATCGACGCTCGCGGTCGGTGAATACGGTCCGGGCGAGATCAAGCTCGCGGTCGTTGGCGCGGGTGACGCGGACAAGCGTCAGGTGCAGTACATGGTCCGCGCGTTGCTCGCACTCCCGCACGATCCCGAGCCGGATCACGCGGCCGATGCGCTGGCTGCGGCCATATGCCACGTGAACAGCCGTATCCCGGCTTCAGCGAACGGCGGTCGGCGATGATCGCGTACGTCACCGGACGCGTCGCCGGGAAGGCCTCCGCCTCGTGCGTGATCGAGGTCGGCGGCATCGGCCTTCGGCTGTTCATGTCCACCACCGCGCTGTCGCACCTGCCCGCGGACGGGGATGACGTCACCATCTTCACGTTCCTGCACGTGCGCGAGGACGAACTCACACTGTTCGGATTCGAGAGTCTCGAAGAACAGGAGCTGTTCGAGAAGCTCATCACCGTGAGCGGTGTCGGGCCGAAGGTGGCGCTCTCTGCGCTCTCTGCGCTCTCGCCCGGGGACCTCGCGGGCGCCATCGCGCGCGAGGACGACGCGCTGATCGCCACGGTCCCGGGTATCGGCAAGAAGACCGCGCAGCGGTTGATCATCGAGCTCAAGGACAGGATCGGCGCAGGCGAGCTCGGCTCGCGCTCGGCGTCCGGAGGTGGTGCGGGCACCGAGGCTTCGGCCGCGCTGGTCTCGATGGGATTCAGTCCCGCCGAGGTGGCGGTCGCCCTCAAGGGGTACGAGGGTCCCGGGGAGGCGCAGGCGATGCTGCGGTACGCGCTCAAGCGGCTGGGAGGTGGCGCGTGATGACGTCCGCACTCCGGCATCGGCTGGCGATCGCCGCGCCGCTCGTGCAGCTCACCGTCATGAGCACGCTGCTCGCGTTGGCGGCGCGCCCGGCGGACCTGCTGACGCCTGCGCTGGTCGTGGTGCTCGTGGTTCCCGCGATCATCGGGGGGTGGGTCTTCGGAGGCCGCCCGTTGCTCCATCGTCTGCTGCTCGGCGCGTGGGCGCCTGCGGGGGCGGTCGTACTGTTCTTCGCGATCCTCTTCAGCATGCGCTTCGTGAGCCGGGGTTCCGACCTGTTCTTCTGGTGCATCGTCGGAGTGCCGCTCGCGGCGCTGCTCGTGCTCGGCCTCGCGAGACTCCACGGTGCGGGTCGGCCGTTATGGATATGCTCGCTCGTGCTGTGGGCCCTGGCGCTCGCCGAGACCCTCGTTGCGATCCCGCTCTCCGAGCGCTTCGGCGCCGTCGGCGACATGCACTCGCTCGCGGGAACGCTGCTGTTGCTCTTCGGGCCCGGCATCGCGCTCGGTGCGTGGGGCGGGTTGGCACTCGCGGCGCGGGTCCCCGACGGTGCACCGACTGACGCTGTATGGTCCGAAGATGCGCTGGCGCCCGTCATGCCCGGTGACATGGCGCCGGATCAGGAGATGTCATGAGCACGGTGTGGGAGAACGAGCCGTACGAGCCCGAGGAGAGCGAGCGCCTCGTCTCCGCCGAGTTCACCGACGACGATCTGGAGATCGACCGGTCGCTCCGCCCCAAGAAGCTTGCCGAGTACCTCGGCCAGGAGCGGGTGAAGGACAACCTCGGGGTGCTGATCGACGCGGCCCGGGCGCGCGACGAGGCGCTCGACCACCTGCTGCTCTCGGGCCCCCCGGGGCTCGGCAAGACGACGCTCGCCGGCGTGGTCGCCTCCGAGCTGGGCGTGGCGATGCGCCAGACGAGCGGCCCGGCGATCGAGCGTGCGGGCGATCTGGCGGCGATCCTCACGAATCTCGAGCCTCGCGACGTGCTCTTCATCGACGAGATCCACCGGCTGAACCGCGCGGTGGAAGAGGTCCTCTATCCCGCGATGGAGGACTACAGCATCGACATCGTGATCGGCAAAGGTCCCGCCGCACGCTCGCTCAGGCTGGACCTGCCGCCGTTCACACTCATAGGCGCCACGACGCGAACCGGCCTGCTCACCGGGCCGCTTCGTGATCGTTTCGGCATGGCGTTCCGCCTCGAGTACTACACAGCCGAAGAGCTCTCTGCCATCGTGCGGCGATCGGCGGGCATCCTCGGCGTGAGCATCGATGACGACGGTGCGGCCGAGATCGCACGGCGTGGGCGTGGGACGCCGCGGCTCGCGAACCGGCTGCTCAAGCGCGTGCGCGACTATGCACAGGTCCGGCACGACGGCCGCATCACCGAGGACATCGCCGCCGAGGCGCTCGCGTTCTTCCAGGTGGACCACGTGGGCCTCGACCGCATGGACCTCGCGATCCTCGAGACGCTGGCGAGCACGTTCGGCGGTCGGCCGGTGGGTCTCAACACCCTGGCGGCGGCGGTGAGCGAGGACCCGGAGACGCTCGAGGATGTCTACGAGCCATACCTCCTGCAGCTCGGTTTCCTCGCACGCACGCCGAAGGGCCGTCAGGCCACCGTTCGAGCGTACGAGCACCTGGGGCTCACGGCCCCGGGCGACGCACCCGCGCAGGACGGGCTGTTCTAGCTGATCGTCGCAGACCGCGCAGACAACGCGTCCACGCGGTCGCTGCGCTTCCGGCCGGAGCCGCTGTGGGTACGCGTGGATCGAAACCGGGCGAAGATCGTCCGGTTCGTGGTCCTGTTCGTCTCGGGCTCGGCACTGCTCCTCACGGCCGCCCTCGTGGGGGTCCCGGGCGTGCTCATCGGGTGGGCACTTACCTCGGGTGCGTCGGCGGGCCTTCGCGTGTCCGGGGATGGGACGATCCACACTCAGACCGTGATGTCAGCCGCCCACAGACCGTGCAGGTTGCAGTGTTCGATGGCCCGGATGACCGTGCCCGGGTCGACGTTGACGACGACCGATACCACCGGGACGGTGGCGACGGGGGAGAGGTCGAAGCGTGCGATGGGTGCCTCGCCCGCGTAGAGCTCGATCCAGGTGATGAAGTGGTCGGGCTGGTTGGGATGCGGCACGTTCCAGCCCACCGAGACGGTGATGAGCAGTCCCTCGTCGACCTCGTCGACATCGATATGGGGCGTATGCTTCTTCTCGAAGTCGCCGGCAGCGGACAGGTCGGCGACCAGATTCAGCGGACCGAGGATCGGTGCATCGGACATGGCGTCCTCCTTTGTGATAGGGGCCCCGCAAGGCTTCCAGATGAACATACCCCGATGAGCGCGGGTATGTCGGAGTAGAATCCGGGACGAGCCGGGGGCAGGCTGATGCGCCCGGGGTGGGTGGAAGGAGGGGTCGTGGTGACAGCAGAACGCGTCGTCGATCGCTCTGATGCGGTGCTGGTGCTCATGGACATGCAGGAATCGCTGGCATCGGCGATGGAGCGCCGTGATGCCGTCGTGCGCACGTCTGCGCTGCTCGCCCGAGTCGTCCGGCTTCTCGACGTGCCGTTGATCGTGACCCGTCAGTATCCCGAAGGCCTCGGTGACACCGTGCAAGCTCTGCGTGAGGCGGTGGGCGAGACCGTGACGGTCGATAAGGTCACCTTTTCCTGTCTGGCCGAGCCGGCCTTCGCGGAACGGTTGGGCGCACTCGGGCGCCGGCAGGTGCTGATCGCGGGGATGGAGACGCACATCTGTGTGGCGCAGACGGCACTGGCGCTGCTCGCCGAAGGATATCGTGTGCACGTGGTGGCGGACGCGGTATGTTCCCGGCGCAGCATGGATCACGAGGTAGCGCTGGAGCGCCTGCGTGCGGCCGGCGCGGAGATCACGGTTGCCGAGTCGGTCATATACGAGGCGCTCGGCCGTGCAGGCACGCCCGAGTTCCGTGAAGTGCTTGCACAGGTGAAGGCGCATCCGCTCGACGGGTGACCATCGGGCGACCCTTTCGGTACACTGTCTGCGCGCTGGGGTCCCGGCGTGATCCACTTCGAGAGCGGGAGCATCGGACATGGCAACCATCATCGATGGCAACGCGGTCGCATCCGCGGTACGGGAACGCGCGGCCGCGCGTGCGCAGGTTCTTATCAAGCGTGGCCTGACGCCATGCCTTGCGGTCGTGCTGGTGGGCGACGACCCGGCCTCGGTGTCGTACGTTCGCATGAAGGAGCGCGACTGCGCGGCGGTGGGGATCGAGGGTCGGGACCATCGGCTGCCGGCCGAGACCACGCAGGCCGAGCTTGACGGGCTCATCGACGCGCTCAACGCGGACCCTGCGGTGCACGGCATCCTCGTGCAGATGCCGCTGCCCGATCATCTGGATGCCGAGTCGGTGATCGAGCGGATCTCGCCCGCCAAGGACGCCGACGGCTTCCATCCGCAGAGTCTCGGGTTGCTGGTGCGCGGCCTTCCGGGCTTCCGTGCCTGCACGCCGGCCGGGGTGATGGAGATGCTGAAGGCATACGACATCGATCCGTCGGGCATGCGTGCCGTCGTCGTGGGGCGCTCGACGATCGTGGGTAAGCCGATGGCACTCCTGCTCCTTGAGGCGAACGCCACGGTGACGGTGTGTCACTCGCGCACAAAGGACCTCCCGGCGGTCTGCCGGGAGGCTGATCTGATCGTAGCCGCAATCGGCAGACCGAAGATGATCGACGCCTCGTACGTGAGGCCGGGCGCGGTCGTCATCGACGTCGGCATCAATCGCACCGACGAGGGGATAGTGGGCGACGTGGACTTCGCGGCGGTCGAACCGATCGCCTCGGCGATCACGCCGGTGCCGGGCGGTGTCGGTCCGATGACGCGTGCCATGCTGATGGTCAACACCGTCACCGCTGCCGAAGCGGCTGCGGCGGGCCTCTGAGACGGCATGTTCTCTACACATCTTCGCGGTAGAATGCCGCGTCAGACCGACACGACCGGGAGGCCGCCGAAATGACCCGCACGCACCACCACGCACGGCTCGTCGCCGCGCTGCTGTTCGCCGTCTTGCTTGTCCTTCCGGCGACGGCCAGCGCGTCGACGGTGCTCGAATACCAGATCCAGTACGAACCGGCCGCGGACGTCTCGCTCCTGGTCGTCACCGCCGTCGCCGACCCCCAGTCGCCGCTGCCCATCACCGTCACGGTGCCTGTGCCCGCGGGTGCGACGTTGCTCTGGGCTGGCGAGGTCCTCGGTGGTCCGACCGCCAACGACCCGACGCGCGAGACCGCGATGGAGACCGTCGACGACATGGATGTCTACACCATGACGATCGAGCAGGCGTACACGGCGCAGTTGGAGCTGCAGTTGCCGGCGGCGTCAGCCTCCGGTTCCCGCCAGAGCGCCGCGATGACCTGGACGAATCCGGGAGACGAGGTGCCGGTGCGCGCGTCGATCATCGTCCCCGCCGGAGCAACCGACGTCGAAGTCTCGCCGCCGGTCGGCGGCGAGATCGACACGAATGCGGAGGGCCAGACGTTATACCCGCTCACGGGGGGTCCCCTGGCCCAGGGCGACTCGATGGTGATCGAGGCCAGCTGGGCGACCGGTGCTGCCGCAGCGGCTGAGGGTCAGGTGGACTCGACCATCCTGCCCGTGCTGCTCGGCCTGCTGGTCCTCGCCGTCGTCGCGCTCGTGATCGTTGTCGTGCGTGAGCGGACGCGCGCCAGGCGAGGCGCCGTCGCCTCCGCAGGACGCTGACGTTGGGCGCTGCCTTCATACTCGCGTTCGTTCTCGTCGGTCTCGCCGAGCTCGGCGACAAGAGCCAGCTGCTGCTGCTCGGCTTCGCCGCCAAGTACCGCCCGGCCAAGGTCGTGGCGGGCGCCGCCATCGCGATCCTGCTGCTGCAGGCGGCTGCCGTGCTCCTCGGGCGGGCCGTCGGCGCGCTCATCCCCGGGGATGTGGTCTCGGTGGTCGCGGGGTTGTTGTTTGTCGCTTTCGGTGTCATCACGTGGCGCAGTGCAGGAGATGATGAGGCCGAGGAGGGCACCCGCACGTTCGCACTCGGCCCGGTCCTCACGGTTGCGGCCGCGCTGTTGCTCGCCGAGTTCGGCGACAAGACGCAACTGATGACCGTGTCGATCGCCGCGGATCCTGCAGCGGCGCTTCGCACACTGGGCTCGTTCGCGAGCGGCATCAAGCCGCCGGAGGCGGGCACCGCGGGAACCGCGCTCGGTGTGTGGCTGGGCTCCTCGGCAGGCTTCCTTGCCGCCGACGCACTCGCGATCGTGATCGGCGCCGTGCTGGGCGCGAGATTGCCGCGCCGGGCGATCGCGCGGTTCTCGGCGGTCGTGTTCGTGGTCTTCGGCCTGGTGACGTTGGCCTCGGCGTTCGTGGGCTAGCGCCGTGGCGCAACCGGCGGCGGTACACTGCCCGTGGAGGTGGATGCGGTGAAGGTGCTGCTCCATGCATGTTGCGGACCGTGTCTGCTCGAGCCGTACGACGCGCTCGCGGCGGAGCACGACGTCTTCGTGTGCTATGCGAACCCCAACATCCGTCCGGCCGAGGAGTACGCGCGCCGGCGCGACACCCTGGTCGAGTACGCCGAGGCCGCAGGGATCGACGTGCGCGAGCTGCCGTACGAGCCCGAAGCGTGGCTGGCCGCGACCGAAGGCCTCACCCGCCCGGAACGCTGCCACGCCTGCTACCGGCTCCGGATCGGGATGGTCGCCGCCGAGGCGGCGCGCCAGGGCTTCGATGCGGTGGCGACCACGCTCACGGTGAGTCCGTACCAGGACCCCGCCGCGATCCGCGCCATGGGGGAGGAGGCGTGCGCCGAAGCCGGCGTGGGCTTCCTGGCGACCGACTTTCGCGACCGGTACCCCGACGCGACCAGGCGCTCGCGCGAGCTCGGCATGTACCGTCAGAACTATTGCGGGTGTCTGCCGAGCATGGCCGAGGCAGAGGCCGAGCGCGCGGCACGCAGAGCCGAGCGACAGAAGCGCTGAGTGCGCCGGAAGTGCTGCGGTACACTGCCGAAAGGATCGCGGCGTGTGAAGGGGCAGGCGACACATGAAGACCGACGACTTCGATTACGAGCTGCCGAGTGGACTCATCGCGCAGCATCCGGTACAGCCGCGTGATACCTGCCGCCTGATGGTGGTGGACCGCACGAGCGGGCAGATCGACCACCGCGCGTTCGGCGACATCCTCGAGTATCTCGAAGCGGGCGACGTTCTGGTGGTGAACGAGACGCGCGTGCTGCCGGCGCGCCTGAAGGGCGCCAAGGACGAGACCGGCGGGGCGGTCGAAGTGCTGCTCCTTCGCCGTGCGTACGGGGAGACCTGGGAGTGCCTCGTCAAGCCGGGACGACGCATCAAGGCCGGGGCGCACATCACCTTCGGCACGGGTGAGATCGCCGGGCTGGTGGTCGATGTCCTCGAGGAGTCGGGCGCGCGGCTGATCCAGTTCCACACGCCCGCAGGCACGTTCCTTGACGCGGTCCACCGCATAGGCGAGGTGCCCCTGCCGCCGTACATCACCGAGCCGCTCCGAGACCCCGCCGAGTACCAGACGGTCTACGCCGCCGAGGGGCACAGCGTAGCGGCACCGACCGCCGGCCTGCACTTCACCGGCGAGCTGCTCGAGGCCGTGCAGATGGCGGGGGTGCACCTTGCGACGGTCGAGCTCGACGTGGGCCTCGACACGTTCCGGCCGGTTGCGGTCGACGACCCCGCGGAGCACCCGATCCACAGTGAGCACTACCGCGTGCCCGCTGCGGCCGCTGGGGCCATCAACGACGCCAGGGCCCGCGGGAGCCGGGTGATCTGCGTAGGAACCACATCGGTCAGGGCGGTCGAGAGCGCCTTCAATGAGGAGACCGGGCTCGTTGAGGCGTCGGAAGGCTCGACCGACCTCTACATACTGCCGGGCTTCCGCTTCGGCGTGGCCGACGCGATCATCACGAACTTCCACGTTCCGCGCTCGACGCTGCTCATGATGGTGAGCGCGTTCGCGGGCCGCGACCTGATCATGCGCGCGTACGATCTCGCACGCGGAGAGCGCTACCGGTTCCTTTCCTTCGGCGACGCGATGCTGATCCTCTAGCGCCTAGGGAAGCGGCTCCCACCAGGTCCAGCCGGGGTTGCCGGCGGCAGGGTCATCGAGTGCCGTGCCGGGCGCGATCGCGAAGCCGTCGGCTGTGTCTCCGCCAGGCGGGACGAACACCTCTACGCCACGGTCGTCGTATCCTGCGGACTCGAAGACGGGTGAGCCGTCGGTGGCGTCCGGAGCCGGTCCGGGCAGCGACGGCCACACGCCGAAGGAGTCGAGAGGCGTCGCGGTCACCAGGCCGTAGTCCCTGCCGCCGAGCGTGCGGACGACACGGCTGAAGATGTGGTACCCGCCATCATCGTCGGTCACGTACAACACCGACCGGTCATCGCCCACGAATGACGCCGACCGCTCCTCGGGGACGTTTCCGCTGAGTGACGTCGTCACGCTGCCTGCGGCGACCAGCGGCGAGGGCGCCGTGTCGGTCACCCCTGAGAGTGTCCACACCGCCGTGTCCAGGCTCACGAATGCGGGCCCTGCGGCGGCCCCGGAGCGGGCAGATGCCACATCCTCGGCCACCTCGGCGGAGGGTGCGGCCATGAGCGCCTCGTCTCCACCGACCTGCTTCACGGACTCCTCGTTGGCGGTTTGCATGGTAGTGCGGAGCAGGGCGATCCCTCCCGCCGAGATCACCACCAGCAGGACGGCCGCGGCCGAGGCGAGGGCGGCAACGCGGGGGAGCCAGACGATTCGCTCCCGATCGCGCCGGGCTCGCGGTGGGGTGGGCTCGGGTGTGGCGGCGTTGTCGGCCGCACGCCGGGCGTCGCTTGACACCTGAGTGGCGATGTCACCGATGCGCGCGACGAGTTCCGCCGGTGCCTCGGGCAGGGGGGTGGTTGCGATTCGGTCGAGAACCCGAACGAAGGCCGCGCACTCCGCACACACGTCGGCATGCGCGCGCGCCTGCGCAAGCGCGGCCGCGTCGACGAACTCACCGTCGTGGGCGGTGGAGATGATCTCACACGCCTGCACGCAGTCCATCACAGCGCACCTCCTCCCGGCTGGAGCAGTGCTGCGAGTGCCCGTCGGGCGCGGAACACGCGAGACTTCACGGTGCCGGCCGGGATCCCGAGTGCCTCGGCTGCTTCCAGGTAGCTTAGACCGAAGAGCGTCACCGCGCCGAGGGCGTCGCGCTCGTCGGGCGGCAGGGTGCGCATCGCCTGGCCGAGCGCGGAGGCGAACACGACGTCGTCGGCGAAGTCCGCGACCGGTAGCGGGTCGAGCGTGAGGGGGTCCGCCGGCTGGGGTGTTCGGCGGCCGGCACGCACCATGTCGAGGCAGACGTTGCGCGTCACCCGGTAGAGCCAGGTGGAGAGGCGGGCGCGCCCGTCGAAGCTCGAGATGGTGCGGAACACCTTGATGAACACCTCCTGCGTCACGTCCTCGGCCGCCGTGCGATCGCCGAAGAAGCGCAACGCATGACCGTACACGGCGTCGGCGTTCTCACGCACGATCGCTGCGAAGGCGGACTCATCGCCGCGCGCGGCGGCTGTGGCCAACTCCAGGTCGCTCACGGGGCGAGTGGCCAACCTTCACTCCCTTTGGACGCATCGCGCCCACGCCGGGTTCATGTCGGTGACAAGCATACCCGCACTCGACTGGTAGAATCCGCGCATGACCATCTTCGACTTCACGGTGCATGCCACCGACACGAGAACAGCGGCGCGCGCCGCCACCTTCGAGACCGCGCACGGCCCGGTCCCCACGCCGATGTTCATGCCGGTCGGGACGCGCGCGACCGTGAAGGGTGTGACGCCGGATCAGCTGCGCGAGATCGGCGCGCACGTGGTGCTCGCCAACACGTACCACCTCTTCCTGCGACCGGGGACCGAGATCGTGCAAGGCGCCGGCGGTCTGCACGGCTTCATGGGCTGGGACCGGCCGATCCTCACCGACTCGGGCGGCTTCCAGGTGTTCAGCTTGGCCGACACCGTGAAGGTCACCGACGAGGGCGTGGGCTTCCGTTCGATCGTCGACGGTGCGAAGCACTTCTGGACGCCCGAGGACAACATGGCGATCCAGGAGGCGCTCGGCGCCGACATCATCATGCAGCTCGACCAGTGTCCGCCGTATCCTGCCGAGAAGCCGTTCGTGGCCGAAGCGGTGCGCCGCTCCGCCGAATGGGCCCTCCGCTGCAAGCAGGCGCACGTCCGCGAGGACCAGGCTCTCTTCGGCATCGTGCAGGGTGGCGTCTTCGAGGATCTTCGGGCGGAGAGCGTCGCGCGCCTGGCGGAGATCGGCTTCCCGGGCTACGGCATCGGCGGCTACTCGGTGGGGGAGCCGCACGAGCTCATGCTTGAGAGTCTCGCTCCCGTGACCGAGCTGCTGCCGTCCGACCGTCCGCGCTACCTGATGGGCGTAGGCAACCCGACGACTATGCTCGAAGCGATCGCGCTCGGCGTAGACCTGTTCGACTGCGTCTTGCCCACGCGCACCGCACGGATGGGGACCGCGTTCTCCTCGACGGGCCGCATGAACCTGAAGAACGCGCAGTACGCGCGCGACTTCGGTCCGCTCGACGAGGCATGTTCGTGCCCGGTGTGCAGCACGTACAGCCGTGCGTACATCCGCCACCTGGTCTCGGTGAAGGAGATGCTCGCGTCCACGCTGCTTTCAATCCACAACCTGCATGTACTGATCGATCTGGCGCGGCGCGCGCGCGCGGCGGTCGAGGCAGGGGAGTACGCGTCGTTCCTCGGCCAATGGCGCCTCGGTCCGGGTGCTGACGACTACTGATCCCCGCCCGTCGAGCGTGTTGGCGTGGAGGCCGCGCACTGGTGCTATGATTCGTAAGTCTGCGCGGGAGCCCCCGCGCGGAACTGTCATACGGCTACCTGTGAGAGGTCCGTGACCATGGATACGAACACCGCCCAACTGTTGTCGCTCGCGGTCATCGCCGTGGCGTTCTACCTGCTGATGATCCGCCCGCAGCAGAAGCGCCAGAAGGAGCATCAGGCTCTGATGGCGTCGCTCGTCGAAGGTGACCATGTGGTCACCGTCGGTGGCGTGTACGGCACCGTGCGCCTGCTCGAGGACTCGCGCGTGGGCATCGAGGTCGCCGAAGGGGTGGTCATCGAGCTCGACCGCGCGGCGGTCGCGCGCAAGGTGGAGCAGTAGGGGCCGGTCCGCCGTGACGGGCCCCATTTGTTCGCACGCACGTCGGTGGTGACCGGTCGCCCTCAGGGGCGTGAATCGTGAGGAGCGTACCGAAGACGATGGAGCCAAAGACCCGCAACCTGATCGCCCTCGCGGTGATCGCCGTACTGGCGGCCGTCTCGCTCTGGCTGGCCTGGCCGCCGGTCGAGAAGATCACGCAGGGCCTCGACCTCAAGGGTGGCCTCTCGGTCATCCTGACCGCCGAGCCGCTCTCAGGCGGCAGTCTCACTGAAGACACCGTGCAGCGCGTCGAGAACATCTTAGTCGAGCGCGTCAACGGCTTCGGCGTGAGTGAGGCTACGGTGCAGCGCCAGGGGCAGACGGCGTTCCTCATCCAGCTGCCGGGCGTCGACAACGCCCAGGAGGCGCTGAAGCTGCTTGGCGAACCGGGGAAGCTCGAGTTCGTCGACTTCGCCAGCATCACCGATACCACCACCGTCGACCTCATCGTGAAGCAGATCGAGGCCGAACGCTCCACTGAAGCCACCGCCACGCTGCCGAAACTCGACGCCACCAAGTACACGGCGTTCATGACCGGCGAGGTCATCACCGACGCCCAGGTGACCACCGACGACTACGGTGCGTATGCGGTGAGCGTGAGCATGGACGATTCGGGCAAGACCATCTGGGGAGAGAAGACCACGGCCCTTGCGAGCACCCAGGGTCAGGTCGTGATCGTGCTCGACGGCTATGCGAAGAGTGCCCCGGTCGTCCAGGAGCCCATCCTGAGCGGCGATACCATGATCAGCGGCACCTTCACGGTGGACGAGGCCAAGTCGCTCGCCGCGGTGCTCCAGTCGGGCGCGATGCCCGCGAAGGTCGTGATCGACGAGTCACGCGTGGTCGGCCCCACCCTCGGCCAGGACTCTCTCAACAAGGGCCTCACTGCGGGCCTCATCGGACTCGCGTTCGTCGCGGTCTTCATGGCGCTGTACTACCGGGGACTCGGTGTTGTCTCGTGGGTGGCGCTGGCGCTGTACGGCATCATCTTCGGGGGCGTTCTCGCGGTCCTCTCGGCGCTCAACGTCTTCTCGATGACACTCCCGGGTGTCGCCGGCATCATCCTCACCATCGGTGTCGCGGCCGACACCTCGATCCTCATCTTCGAGCGACTGAAGGAGGAGGTCGAGGCCGGCAAGACCTATCGCAGCGCGGCGAAGTCGGGTGTCCGGCATGCGATCGCCACGTCCATCGACGCCGATGTGGTGACACTCGTCTCAGCCCTCGCACTGTGGTTCTTCGCCATCGGCCCGGTGAAGGGCTTCGCCTTCACGCTCATCCTCGGGATCATCATCGACCTGGTTGTCGCCATACTGTTCACCGGACCCGTCGTCCGCATGCTGGCCGAGGGGCCCATGATGAAGACGCCCGCTCTCTTCGGCATGAAGGGCGGTGGTCAGCGTGGCTAAGCGTGGGATCGACTTCATGGGTAGGCGGAACATCTTCTTCGCGGTCTCGGCCGCGCTCGTCGTGATCGCCGTGGCGGCGCTGCTGATCAGGGGAGTGACGCTCGGCATCGAGTTCCAGGGCGGCACCGTGATGACACTCAGCGGCGCCGAGGGCATCGGTACCGAGGAGGTGCGTGACGCACTGAAGGTGGCCGACGTGGCTGATGCGGAGAACGCGGTCATCCAGCCGACCGATGACGGCGGCTTCATCGTGCGCACGGCCGAGTCGGACACGGCCGCGGCGCAGCAGGCGTTCAGCGTGATCCTCGACGAGTTGGGCCTGCCCGATCAGGACGTGAACGTGACGACCATCGGTCCCGGCTGGGGACAGAACGTCACCAACGCGGCGGTCCTCGCGCTCATCGTCTCCCTCGTCGCGATCCTCGGATATGTCTCGATACGCTTCGAGTACAAGATGTCGGTCACCGCGGTCCTCGCGCTGTTCCATGATGCTCTGATCGTCGTGGGCGTGTACGCACTGTTCGGCCGCGAGATCACGCCCAACACCGTCGCGGCGGTGCTGACCATCCTTGGTTACTCGCTCTACGACACGATCGTGGTGTTCCACCGTATCCGCGAGAATGCGACCGGCCTCACCAAGCGCAGCTTCATGGATATGACGAACGACTCGATCAACGAGATGCTCATGCGGTGGATCAACACGGGCCTCGTGCAGATCGTGCCGGTCATCGCGCTGCTGTTGTTCGGTGGTGAGACGCTGCGCGACTTCGCGTTCGCGATGGCCGTCGGTCTGATCGCCGGAGCGTACTCGTCGATCGGTCTTGCCAGCCCGCTGTACGCGGTCTGGAAGGAGCGCGAGCCCAAGTTCCAGGCACTCAAGAAGCGTCACGAGGCCCAGCAGGCCGCCAGGTAGGGGCAATCGGGCCGTCACAGGCGCAAACATCGGGGCCGGCACCGCATCAGGTGTCGGCCCCGACAGGTAGAATGGGACGATGACCGAGACAACGCGCGCATACGCTCAGAGCAGGTGGGACGTCGCGCGTGCCGACGCCGGTACGGTCGCGTCGCTCGCCACGGCCACAGGTCTTTCCGCCGTAACGGCGTCGGTGCTCGTCGCACGCGGGATCACCACCGCCGAAGAGACACGACGCTTCCTCGAGCCGTCGCTCGACCGTGACTGGGTGGGCGAGGCCGACATCCCGGGTATGTCCGAGGTGGCCCTCCGCGTCGCCGATGCGGTCACACAGGGGCAGCGCATCCTCGTCTTCGGCGACTTCGATCTCGATGGGATCTCGGCTGCCGCCACCGCAACACTCGGGCTGCGCGCGATGGGAGCACACGTCGACGCTGCCGTGCCGCACCGCTTTCGCGAGGGGTATGGTCTCACCGCGGCTGCGATCGAGCGGATAGCCGCGTCCACGCCGGATCTTGTGATCACGGTCGACTGTGGTATCTCGAACGCGGCGGAGATCGCTGCGCTCGCCGAACGCGGGATCGACGCGGTGGTCACCGACCACCACGAGCCCGGGGACGGCGTGCCCGCGGGCGTGCCGGTGGCTGACCCGAAGTTCGCCGAACATGGGCCGGAGCTCTCCGGCGCGGGCGTGGCGCTCGCGCTCGTGCAGGCGGTCGGCGCCACCCTCGGCTTCCCCGAGGTCTGGCGCAGCCTCACCGACCTAGCGATGCTGGGAACGGTGGCCGACATCGTGCCGCTGGTGGGCCCGAATCGCGCGCTCGTGGCCGAGGGCATCCGGCGTGCGCGATCCGAGCCTCGCGCGGGGATCGCGGCACTCGCCGCGGTTGCCGGCGTGGACATCACGGCGCTCGATACCGACCGCGTAGTGTATTCGCTTGCTCCGCGCCTGAATGCGGCCGGGCGCATGGCGGATCCGGAGATCGCGGTCCAGCTGCTGCTCGGCACCGATCCGGGCGAGGCCGACGTGCTCGCGCACGCGCTCGACGAGCACAACCGCGTGCGCCAGGCCGCGGAGAGCGACCTGTACGACGCTGCCTATCTCGAGGCGGGCCGGACGTTCGCTTCCGGCGACCGGGTGCTCGTGGTGGCAGGGGAGGACTGGCATGAGGGCGTGCGCGGAATCGTCGCATCGCGTCTCGTGGGGCGGTTCGGCGTGCCCGCTCTCGTGTTCTGCATACAGGACGGCCAGGCTCAAGGTTCGGGGCGCAGCGTCGAAGGCGTCGACCTGTATGCCGCCCTGACCGAGCTCGCTCCGATGCTCGACCGCTTCGGCGGGCACGCGATGGCCGTCGGTCTCGCGCTTCCCGCCGCATCCCTCGACCTGTTCCGCGAGCGCCTCGGCGGCCTGCTCGCCAGCCGCCCCGCCGAGGACTTCGTCTCGCGCGTGATCATCGACGCCGAGGTGCCGCTCGACGCGCTCTCGCGAGAACTCGTGAGCGAGCTGGCGCTCCTCGGGCCGTTCGGCTTCGGTAACAAGCGACCGCTGTTGGCGGTCCGCGGCGTGTTCATGAACGGCCGCAAGCGAGTGGGCAAGGCCGAGGAGCACTTCAAGTTCACGGCGTTCGACGGGGTGGCGTCCCTGCCGGCGATCGCCTTCCGGTGCGCGGGTATCGAGACGCTCGTGGACACCGAGTCCGCCGTGGATGTGGCGTTCGAGATCGACTGCGACGAGTGGCGCGGCGTGGAGCGCGTGCAGATGCTCGCGCGCGACGTGCGGCTGCGCGAGGCCGAGCCCGACGCGCCCGCGTCCGCGCTCGTCGACGACTTGTTCGAGCACGCCGAGGAGATCCTCGCCCGTGGTGAGTACTCGGGGATCGCCGAGGCCGAATCGTTCCATACCAAGCTCGCCGGGGTGAGCTTCGAGGGCCGCCAGGAGGTGGTCGCGCGCCTCGCGCCCGGCGTTCCCCTGCGGCTCGCCCGGCAGCCCGAGAACGAGTTCGACACGAACGCATGCGCGCTGTTCGACCCCTTCGGCGACCAGGTGGGCTTCCTCAACCGGCGCCTGGCCGCCGTACTTGCGCCGGTCCTGGACGCGGGCGTCGAATACGACGTGGAGGTCACCGATGTCACGGGCGGAGAGGAGGGCGCCTCGCTCGGCGTGAATGTGCTCGTCTCACGCCGTGGGGCAGACCTCGGCTGTGACGAGGAGGCGCGGGTGCAGGCGCTCGAGCGCCGCGCCGCGCTCGCCGCGCTCGAGGCGGAAGCGCGCGATGCCGAGCTGGTGCGTCACTTCATCGGCGAGCGCGAGCTGCATGTGGCACAGGCCGAGGCACTCGAGCATCTCGCGCGTGGGCGTTCCACGCTCGCCGTCATGGCCACCGGTCGCGGCAAGTCGCTCATCTTCCACGTGCACGCGGCGCGCGAGGCCATCGCCCACGGCCGGGCGTCGGTCTTCGTCTACCCGCTGCGAGCGCTCGTCGCCGACCAGTCGTTCCACCTCGAGGACTCCTTCGCGGCCCTCGGGTGTTCGGTCGCCACGCTCACGGGCGAGACCGCTCCGGGTGGGCGCGATGCGGCGTTCGCGGCCCTGGCGGACGGCTCGCTCGACGTCGTGCTCACGACGCCGGAGTTCCTGGACCATCACGCCGCGCGATTCGCCGCGGCCGACAGGGTCGGGTTCGTGGTCGTGGACGAGGCGCATCACGTCGGGCTCGCGCGCGCTGGCCACCGGCCGGCGTATGCGCGCCTCGAC
>JBASOJ010000083.1:0-5649 GCA_049658145.1 Coriobacteriia bacterium | reverse complement strand
CCTCGGCACTGCTCGCGCTCGTGCGAGACGCGCAGACGGCCGTCACGGCCGCCACCGAGGCCCGGCTCGCGTTCGGGCACGCTTCGGCGCAGGTCGAGGCGTTCGCGGCCCGTTTCACCGAAGGTGCGCGGCCGTTCATCGAGGTACCCGCGGTCACCGCTCCGCAGGATGTGTCACCGCTGACCAACCGGCTGAAGGAAGCACTGGGCGCAACGCGAGCAGCGGCCGCCCGGCGTGACGAGATCACTCGTCTCTCGGCCTCGTTGGACGAGCGGATCGCGGCGGAAGGCGAGCGCGCCGCGCGTGCCGGCGAGGAGTTGCTCGAGGTGCTCGGGCGCTTCGGTCTCGCCGAAGGCGGTTCGCACGAGGATCTTCGTGTCCTATGCGCCACGGCCGGTCACACGCAGGCCGAGGCCGAAGCCGTGTTCGAGGAACTCGCTCAGTCCAAGCACCAGCTGGAAGGTCGCCTTGAAGGCGGGTCCCGCGAGCATCGCATGGGTGAGCTGCACCTCGAGGCGGCGGGCCTCGCCGAGCGGCTCGCCGAGGCGACCGACCGCTATCTCGTGCTCGCGGTCGCTTCGCGTCTGCTCGCCGAGGCGCAGGAGCGGTACCAGCGTGAGCGTCAGCCCGAGGTCGTCCGGAGCGCAAGCCGTCACTTCGCCACGATGACGGGCGGGCGCTACACCGGCCTCACCGTCCCGCTTGGAGACGGTCGCATCGAGGTCTTCGACACGCGCGCGAACGCGCGAACCTCGGAAGTGCTGTCGCGGGGCACGGCCGAGCAGCTCTATCTTGCTGTGCGGCTCGGGCTCATCGGGCAGCTCGGTGAAGTCGGATCGGGCCTGCCCGTGCTGATGGACGACGTGCTCGTGAACTTCGATCCCGGTCGTCGCCGCGGCGCCGCCGAGGCGATCGCCGAGTTGGCGTCCGAGCGGCAGGTCGTGTTCTTCACCTGCCACCCGGACACCGCGGCGCTCTTCTCGGAGGTCGCCCCCGATTCCGTGCGGCTCGATCTTCCGGGGCCGTGTAGCTGACCCACGGAGCTTAGTGCTAGACCGGCGCTCCGCTCGGCTCGGTCTTGCCGAAGACGCGCTCCCAGTCCACCCTGCCCGTCTTGACCATGAAGAAGGCGAGCGTCAGGACGGACCCCACGGTCACTGCAAGCCCGGTGAAGCCGCTGAAGAAGAAGCTGTAGCTGAAGAGCACCAGGAAGATGAACTGTGCGATGGCGATCTCGATGAGGGCGCGGCCCCGACCGAGCACGAGAGCCAGGTAGCCCACGCAGAGCGCCACCGAGGTGGCGCTCGCGATGGCGAACGCCAGGTTGATGTCGATGTGGTCCGCGAGATACGCCAGTAGAAGGTGGAAGGCGAAGAAGCCCGCCGCGAGGAACGCGTAGTGCATCGGATGGAGCTTCAGTCTGCTCGTGGCGGTGAGCAGTACGAGTGCGGCGAAGTAGAAGAGCAGTGACACGGGAGCGAAGAGCGAGATCCGTGCGGCGAGCGGCCCCGGGTTCTCCGGTTTCGGCATCACCAGGCCGATCGGTCTGCCGGTGACGAGGCTCTCGTAGGTCCATGACAGTTCGGCGGTCCCGTCGCCCACTGCCGCGTTCGTCGGTGAGACCGCGTCGGCCGGGTAGTCGATATCGGAGAAGTCGGTCGTCATGGTGAGCGCGAAGTCGTCCACCACGCCCGCCCCGCCGGGCGAGGGCAGGTAGCGCCACTCGTCGAGGCCCTGGGTGCGGTAGCCGCAACGAACCTCGGCGGTGTGCCCGGCCGCCAGCGAGAATGCCGCGCTCGCGATTCCGTCGCCGTAGGTGACCGGCACCTCCACCCCGTCCGCCGTGACCGCAAACCCGTCGTAGACCCCATCGGGCGCCGGGAACGCGAATGCGATGGTCGCGACGCCGGACGTCGTCTCGGCGTTGGTGACACGGTAGGCGGCGTCGAAGTCCACGGTATACGTCGCGTACCACAACAGGCCCTTGCGGCGCTGGTCGAGCGTGAAGTCGGCCGTGATGTCCGAGCCATCGATCGACAGCGGTTGCACGCGGCCGCTGTCCTCGATCCGGAGGCTGAACTGCGGGGCCGTCTGCGTCTGGGATCCGCCCCAGAGGCCCTCCACGCGTTCGCCGAGCGTCACCTCGCTCGTGTCCGTCCTGACCTGCAGCGAGCCCGCGAGTACCACCCACGCGATCGTGGCGATGACGAAGATGCACCCGATCGCGACCAGCCTGATGACCTTCATGGCGTCTCCTCGGCGTGTGGCTTTCTGTCCCGCCTCCATCATCCCGAAGGGAGGCGGTGCGGTGGTGGCGGAGGAGTACCGGGTGTCCGACGGTCCGGCGACGCGAAGGTGACACGGCGTTGCCGGGGCGCCTCGCCCCGGCAACTGTCTACTCCCGCATCGAGGGGAGCCGCATCGTGAAGACGGTACCGCCCTCTTCACGGCGGGCCGCGGTGACGGTGCCGGTATGCGAGCGGACGATGGCCGCGACGATCGCGAGCCCGAGACCCGCGCCGCCTGTGGAGCGGTCACGGCTCGCCTGGGCGCGGTAGAAGCGGTCGAAGACGTGCGGGGCGTCGACCTCCGCGATGCCCGGACCGTCGTCGAGCACCCGGGCCACCGACTCGCCGCCCTCGGCCGAGATCCGCACGGTGACCGTCCCGCCCTCGGGAGTCATGCGCGACGCGTTGTCGATGAGGTTGCCGAACACCTGCTGCAGGCGGTCCCGGTCGCCGAGCACGCGCGGCGCCGAGCCCTCGAGGACCACGCACACGCCGCGCGCCTCGGTGAGGGGCGCAAGCCCCTCAACCGCGTGCCGGGCGATCTCCGCAAGATCGACGGCCGAGATGGGCAGCTCGCCGGTGGCTCCCTCGATGCGCTGCAGGGTGAGCAGGTCGTTCGCGAGCCGCGTGAGCCGCTCGGACTCCCGCACGATCGTCGAGAGGAACTGCCGCGCGTCGTCTTCGGGAACATCCCCGTCGAGCAGCGTCTCTGCCGCGCCGCGGATCGCCGTGAGCGGGGTCCTGAGCTCGTGGCTCACGTCCGAGACGAAGCGCGACTTGCGCCCCTCCTCCTCCCTGAGCTCGGACATCACGATCTGCACCTCGTCGGCCATCGCGTTGAACGCGTCGGCGAGCGCGCTGATCTCGCTCGAGCCGCGTGGGCGCACGCGAACGGAGTGGTCGCCATCGGCGAAAGCCGTGGCCGTGCGGGCCAGGTCGCGCAGCGGGGCGGACAGCCAGCGGGAGAGCAGCTCGGTAAGCACGAGTGCGAGCAGGGCGAAGAGCACGACCACGGCGCCCAGGCGCAGGCGGTAGTCGCGCAGCAGCGTGCGGATCGAGAAGGTCGTAGCCGAGGTGTAGGCCACACCGACCACGCGGTCACCCACGATGATGGGGTTCGCCACGTAGAGCGCTACGCGCCCGTCTTCGGTGATGCGCGTCGCGGCGCCACGCTCGCCCCGGAGCGCCTTCGCGACTTCGGGCGTCTCGGCGTAGTTCGCGCCGACGTCATCCGGGCTCGCCGAGTCGACGAACGCTTCGCCGTCGCCGTCGAGGATGCGGATGTGCGAGTAGATGATGGGGCCCACGCGCGTGAGCTCGGTGTTGAGCGCCTCGGCCTGCCCGGTCGTGAGCTCCTCGCTGCCGTTCGCGCGCATCTGCGCGGCCACCATGCCGGCGAGCACGAGGCTCTCGCTCTCGAGCCGGTCCTCCAGCTTGCGCAGGCCGTAGTCCTCGAGTTCGGAGAGTGAGTACGCCGAGAGGCTGAGTGCGGAGGCGACCGCCACGAGCAGGAAGGCCGCGAGCAGACGGGTGCGGATGGACGAGCGCATCGCGCGCTAGACCGCGAGGCGGTAGCCGTACCCGCGCACGGTCTCGACCGCCGCGGGGTCGACGCCGGCCGCCTGCAGTTTGTCGCGGAGCCGCTTGATGTGGGTGTCGACCGTCTTGGTCTCCACCACGTACTGCCAGCCCCAGGCCTCCTTGAGCAGATGCTCGCGGGAGAGGACCTTGCCTGCGTGGCGCATGAGGCAGGCGAGCAGCTCGAACTCACGCGGCGTGAGGTCGATCTCCGTCCCTCCCGAGCGCGCGATGTGCGCCGCCTCGTCGAGCACGATGCCCGCAGCTTCCACGGGTGAGTCGTCGCGCGGCGCATCGGCGGCGCGCTGGCCGGTCCGGCGCAGCAGCGCTTTCACGCGCGCGATGAGCTCGCGCACACCGAAGGGCTTGGCGAGATAGTCGTCTCCGCCGAGCTCGAGCCCCACGACCTTGTCGAGCTCGGTGTCGCGTGCCGAGAGGAAGAGCACCGGGGTGTCCCCATTGGCGCGCAGACGGCGGCAGACCTCGTAGCCGTCGGTGCCGGGCAGCATGATGTCGAGGACGACGAGGTCGAACGGGCTCTCGGCCGCCAGCTCGAGCGCGGTATCGCCGTCCGGCGCGGTCGTGATGTCGTAGCCCTCCTTGCGGAGGTTGTACGATACGAACTGGAGGATTGACTCCTCATCGTCGACGACGAGGATGCGGGCGGGCGTGGTGGTCATGAGCGTCCTCCTGCTGTCGAGGTCATCTGCGATGATAGCACCAGGCCACGTGGCTCCCGTCCCTGCCGTTGCCGGGTCGTCACGGTGACAGGAAGGATCGCCCCAGATGCTGCTCGCGGTCGATATCGGCAACACGCAGACAGTGCTCGGCCTCATCGAGGGCCGGACGATCGAAAGCCGTTGGCGCATGGCCACCGACGCTACCCTCACCTCTGATGAGATCCGCGTGAAGATCGGCGGTCTGCTGGCGCTCGACGGTCACGACAGCGATGCCATCGACGGCGTCGCGATCGCTTCGGTTGTGCCCTCGCTCACGGCCGCGTACGAGGACCTGGCCGAGCGTATCACCGGCGCCCGTCCGCTCGTGATCGGTCCCGGCGTGAAGACCGGCCTTGCCATCGCCTACGAGAACCCGCGCGAGGTGGGCGCCGACCGCATCGTGAATGCGGTGGCGGCGATCGAGGCGCATGGCGCCCCGGTCATCGTCGTGGACTTCGGCACGGCGACCACGCTCGATGTGATCGACTCGGGCGGCGCCTACCTGGGTGGCGCGATCGCGCCCGGAATAGAGACGAGCGCCGAGGCACTGTTCCGGCGTGCCGCGCGGCTGTCGGCTGTGGATCTCGAGCCGCCAACGCGGGTGATCGGCCGCAACACGCGCGAGTCCGTGCAGTCGGGCCTGCTGTTCGGCGAGGCCGCGAGAGTCGACGGGCTCGTTCGGCGCACCTGGGCGGAGCTCGGCTACGAGTGCCCCGTGGTCGCCACGGGCGGACTCGCCGAGCGGCTATCGCCGTTATGTGAGACCGTCACAGCCGTCGATGCCGACCTCACCCTCACTGGCCTCGCGCTGGTGTGGGAACGCATGTCGTAAGCGGGCGGAGGCGGCGCGGCCTCTCGGCACAGCGCTTGCTCGTTATCCGTACGCGAACATGCCCGCATTCGTTGTCCGTGCTGCTGCGCGAGTGTTACTATCGGTGGCGTTCAGGCGAGGTAGGCAGGCACAGGTGCGTCCGCGGCCGTTTCAGGCCCGAACGCCTTCATCGACTATTGCCGCGGTGCGTTCGCGCGCGGCTCGAGCGGGGAGTGATCGGTTCAGTGAACAA
>JBASOJ010000082.1:0-14792 GCA_049658145.1 Coriobacteriia bacterium | reverse complement strand
GTCTGCGGCTGCTCGGCGACCGCGGGCTCGGGTCCGGTCCACTCGACCGGCTCGAGCGTGACGGCGCCACCGGCGGGCGTGAAGCCCGCCGCGGTGATGGCTGACGCCACCGAGTCGGCGTCCGGCTCTGTGTCCGCGCTGATGATCGCGTAGCCGTCCTGCGCATCGGCATGTAGTACCGTGACGCCCTCGATCTCCGAGAGGTTGGCTGTCACGAGCCGCTCGCAGGCATGGCAGTGCATGCCCTCGATGGCGATCTTGTAGGTTCTGGTCACTGTCGTCTCCATTGCCGGTTCACTACTCCACGATGATAGTGCCGAAGACCATCTGCATGCCGCACGAGAATTCGTATGTTCCCGGCTGAAGCTGCTCGGCCGTGAGGGTGATCGTCTGCTCCCCGCCGGTCAGGTCCGCGTAGAAGTCGAGGTCCTGGCTGACCACTTCGGCCAGGCAGCCGCCCGCCTGCGTGAAGGTGATCTCGGCCGGAACACCGGCGCTGAGCGTGATGATGTTCGGGTCGTAGTAGCCCTTCGATGTATCGACGGTGATGCGCTGGACATCGCCCTCGACCGCGGCCGCGCCTTCGATCGGCTCGGCGTTGGCTCCGTCGCCGCAGCACGCGCAGGGCAGCAAGCCGTCTGATGCCGTCGCGACGGAGGCGATGCTGCTTCCGCCGGCGGTCGACACGCTGTCACGCTCGGAAGCGGTGGCGATCTGATATGAGGCGACGAACGCGAGCACGACGATCAGCATGATCAGCCCGGTCCGCAGGTTCTTGGTGCTCTTCTTACTCATCAGTGGGTCCTTTCGTCAGCTCCGGTACACGACATGCGTCCGGAGGGTCTGTCTTGTGTCAGATGACGCCGCCGAACGCGAGTCCGGCGAGCACGGCTATCACGATACCCGCCACGACGAGCACGAGCTCGCGGGCGCTCAGGCCGAGGAAGCGGCTCGAGGCGCCGGAGGAGGGCGCGGTCTTGGCGAGCACAGCCCCGGCCCCGACGATCCCTGCGACTGCGATGACGAGCAGTATGCCCGCAGTGTCGCCGCCGCCGGTCGCGCCCGACTCGGCGCCGACTCGTAGCTGGCCGGACATCATCCCCATACCGCAGGTGAGCGTGTAGCTGCCCGCCTCGGTGGGGGGAAGGTCGATGGTGGTGGTCGCGAACGGTGCGAGGTCCACCAGCACGCCGAGTTGCGGCAGCGCGAGCTGGGCTGAGCAGCTGTTGGACTCCTGCCGGTCGACCACCAATCGCACGGGCGTGTCGGCGGGGATGTCGACAACCTGGGGCTGGAACTGCGTGTTGACGATCGTGATCGGGACCTCCACGACGCCATCAGCACCGACCGCATAGTCGCCGACGGGCGCCGCGGTCTCACCACCGAGCACGGCGGTCTTCGCGGCCTGGAGCGTCACGGGCGACCCGAGGAGCATGGCCCCGCGGTTGAGGTACGTGATGCCGAACACGAGCACGACTATCGCGAGCGCCACCATCACGCGCTCCTTGAGTCGCTTGGGAATGAGGCTTGAGGCGGTGCCGAACGCGAGCATCAGAGGAGCGGTGCCCAGCCCGAAGGCGAGCATCGAGAGCGCACCGGAGACGGCGCTTCCGCTTGCGGCGGCGTTGAGCTGGGCGGCCATGAGCGGAGCGCACGGCATCAGACCGGTGAGCAGCCCGAAGGTGATCGGTGTGGCGAGCGACGATCGGTCAGCCTCGGCATCCGTTACGGCCTTGCGGCGTACGGCTGTGAAGGCCTTGAGCAGGAACTTCGGCGGGCGCGGGGTGAGCTTCTGGGCCCACGGCACGCGTCCCGTCATCCCGAGCGCAAGGATGATCATGAACAGGCCGGCGGCGACCATGACGTAGGGCCGGATCGCGTCGAGGCTGAATGCCGAGCCGATCGTGCCCAGCAGGAGGCCGACGAGCATGTAGCTCAGTATCTTGGCCGCTTGATAGGCCACGTTGGGTACGATGCGCTGCGCGACGGTGCCATCCTCGGTGCCCTTCAGGGCATAGGTGACGACCATCGGGCCGCACATCGACACGCAGTGCAGGCTCGTCACGAGCCCCAGCGTGAAGGACGGGAGAAACAGATCCACGGATGACACTCCTCATTCGAGCGATGCGCACACGGGTGCGCGCGGCTTCCTGTGCCTGCGAACACGGGCCAGGTAACTGAAGAGGAGTGTCTTCTAGACGGTGAGCCGGACCCCGAGCGGGTCGAGTGGCGGTGGCGGCGAGGTCGTGACCTCGGGCACCGTCACGTGAGTGGATGGCGCTATGGGCTCCGGGAGTGTGATGACGGCAGCCAGCGCCACGGGGGAATCGATCTCGATGGTGGAGACCCCCACGGCGTCGTCGTGCGTGTGCTTCATCACGATCTGGTCCGGACAGTCGTCGCACGCCGGCATGAAGTCCGAGCACGTGTCGGCGGCGATATCGTCGCAGTCGGGCATCGCACAGACGGGCGTGACCACGCCGAGAACCGCGACGACGACGAGCGCCATCGCAATCCACGTCATCTTGTCTGTCGCGCGGTTCATCCGACCCCATCCGTCCCACGGATTCGTGCGGGCTCTACCGAGCAATCACCGTGCCATGTGCTTCCAGGCGAAGCCACATCACGCGCCCGGCACTGCGCTGCGGGTCAGCACGGCAACCGCCAGCTCGGCTCGGAGGTTCGCGCCCCACTTCACGCGCTCGGCGTGCCCGCCCCGGAGGCGCAGCGCGATCTCCTGCTCGATCCCGAGTCCTGCCTGGTCGCAGAGCAACCGGAAGTCGCTGATCGTGGTGTAGTGCACGTTCGGCGTGTCATACCACTGGTAAGGGAGGGTGTCCGACACGGGCATGCGCCCCCGGAGTCCGAGGCGGACCCGTGCCGCGAGGTGTGCGAAGTTCGGATACGACACGATCGCCCGGCGTCCGACGCGGATGATCTCCGCGATGAGCGGCCGCAGGTTGTGGATCTCCTGGAACGTCTGGGAGAGCACCACCACATCAAAGACGTCGTCGGGGAGGTCCCGCAGGCCCTCGTCGAGGTCCACCTGGATCACCGACAGCCCGCGAGCGACGCATGCGGTCACCGCCTCTGTCGATATCTCGATGCCGCGTACATCGCATCCGCGGGTATCCCGGAGGTGTTCGAGCAGGGCGCCGTCACCACATCCGAGGTCGAGGACCCGGCTGCCCTCGGGAACGAGGTCGGCAAGGAGCCGCAGGTCTGAGCGGAGGACTTCGGACGGCGTCATGAGGCGCTCCTCTCGGCCGATGCGATTCTCTGTGCGCGAGTGCGGTCGAGGAACGCGCCGATCAACGCACCCTGCCGCTCGGGCTCGAGTAGGAAGGCGTCGTGTCCGTACGGGCTGTCGATCTCGGCGAAGGTCACGTCGGCACCGCGAGCGAGCAGCGTGCGGACGATCTCCCGCGAGTGGGCGGTGGGGAAGAGCCAGTCCGAGGAGAACGAGAGCACCAGGAACCGAGGCAGTGGCCCTGCAGGTGGCGTCCAGTCGAAGTAATCCATGGCCTTGGTCATGTACAGGTACGTATTGGCGTCGAAGCGCTCCACGAAGCGCCGACCTTGATGCGCAAGATACGACTCCACCTCGAACTCGCTCACGAAGTCGAAGGCATGTTCGTCGCGGTCGCGGAGACGACGCCCGAACTTGCTGCGCATGCTCTCCTGCGAGAGATAGGTGATGTGACCCACCATGCGCGCGATCGCCAGACCTTCGGCTGGCTGTGCATCGGGCGCGTAGTCCCCGCCCGCGAAGGCTGGGTCGGCAAGGATCGCTGCCCGCCCCACCTCGTTGAAGGCGATCGCCTGCGCGCCGAGGCGTGCGGTTGTGGCCGCGGCCACAACCGCGTCGATGCGTTCGGGGTAGCGCGACGCCCACGCGAGCGCCTGCATGCCGCCCATCGAGCCGCCCACCACGGCCAGCAAGCGCTGCACGCCGAGTGCGTCGAGGAGGCGCGCTTGCACGTCGACCATGTCTTCCACGGTCACGATCGGGAAGCGCAGACCCCACGGCTCGCCGGACGTCGGACGAGTGCTGCCTGGCCCGGTGGTGCCCGAGCATCCGCCCAAGACGTTGGCGCACACCACGAAGTAGCGGGTGGTGTCGATCGCCAGGCCCGGACCCACTATCTCCTCCCACCAGCCCGGGCGCGGCGTGCCGTCGGTCCCGGGGCCTGTGGCCACATGCGCATCACCCGAGAGGGCGTGACACACGAGCACAGCGTTCCCGCCGTCGGGATCGAGCGTGCCGAAGGTCTCGTAGGCGACCTCGACGTCCTCGAGAGTGCGGCCGCCCGTGAGGCGGACCGCCTCCTCGAGCGTGAGCGTCACAGCGCCGCTTGCAGCCGCGGTCATCGTCCCACCGCTTCCAGCGCCTGGTCGAGATCGGCGACGATGTCGTCGACGTCCTCGATGCCGACGGATAGGCGTATGAAGTCCTCGCCGATGCCGGCCTGCACGAGTTCTTCGGCCGACAGCTGCGAATGAGTGGTCGATGCGGGATGGATGATGAGCGACTTGGCGTCGCCCACGTTCGCGAGGTGACTGAACAACTCCACGCTGTTGATGAGCGTCTTGCCTGCTTCGCGCCCGCCCTTCACGCCAAAGACGAGTGCGCCGCCGTAGCCATTGTCCAGGTACCTGTCGGCGCTCGCCTTCGTCGGGTGCGACTCGAGCCCGGGATATGCGACCCATGCCACCTTCGGATGCGCTTCGAGATGGCGAGCCACCGCGAGCGCGTTGTCGCTGTGACGTTGCACCCGAAGTGAGAGTGTCTCAACGCCGAGCAGGATCTGCTGCGCGTTGAACGGCGACAGCGATGGGCCGAAGTCGCGCAGCAGCTGCGTGCGGAGCCGCAGCCCGAAGGCCACGTTGCCGAGGCCCGGGAATTTGCCGAACGTGTCCCAGAAGCTCAGCCCGTGGTAGCTGGGATCCTCCTCGGTGATGAATGGGTGACGGCCGGTACCCCAGTTGAAGTTGCCGCCGTCAACCACTGCGCCACCGAGGGAGGTGCCGTGCCCGCCGATCCACTTGGTCAGCGATTCCACGACCACCGCCGCGCCGTGCGACACCGGGCGGCACAGGTACGGCGTCGCGAAGGTGTTGTCGACCACGAGCGGGATACCGAGCGACCGGCCGGCGTCGGCGAGGCCACCGAGATCGGGCACGTCCAGGCGTGGATTGCCGATGGTCTCGACGAACCACGCCCGCGTCCGATCGTCACTGGCGGCAGCGAAGCCCTCGGTATCTGTGGTCTCGACGAAGCGGACTTCGATGCCGAGGCGGCGAAACGTGTGCAGGAAGATGTTCCAGGTACCGCCATAGAGCGACGTGGACGAGATGATGTTGTCGCCGGCTCCTGCAACGTTGAGCAGCGCGAGCACCTCGGCAGCGTGTCCCGAGGCCGTGGCCACCGCGTGGGTACCGCCGTGAAGGCCGGCGATGCGCTGTTCCAGCACATCGTTGGTGGGGTTCGTGAGCCGTGAGTAGATATTGCCGAAGGCGCGCAGGCCGAAGAGGTCGGCCGCGTGGTCGGTGTCTTTGAAGTTGTAGGCGACTGTCTGGTGGATGGGCACGGCCCGGGCACCGGTGGTGGGATCGGGGGAGGCGCCTCCATGGATGGAGACGGTGTCGAAGCGCAGGGACGAAGCAGGCATGGTGGTCCTCTTCTCGTGTTCGCGTGGTGGGGACATGCCCGGCGGCAGGCTAGAGCTGCGCGGGGTGGGGGAGCCGCCCGGTCGCTGCGCATGCAAGCGCAGACCCGGGCCAGGTCATCATCATGTCCATCATCATCGCGAACACAGGACGTGCCACGGTGCTTCGTCTCACCTCCTTGTGTGCGGTCGGTGGAGCGCGTGGGGCGGTACGGTATCAGCGAACGAAGTGCCAGTCCAGACGGTGAACCGCACCACTTCGTGTAGGTTTGTATCTCAGATGAAGTACATGGGTGCGGTCTCGGCATCCAGCTGCGCCTGACGGAGCGCGAGGTCCGCAAGCGTGACGGACTGCAGTCGGTCCTCGAGCGCACGGGCTGCCGTCTCCCAGAACTCCACGGTCGCCGATCCTGATGACCTCGGAATATCCAGAACGTCTCCCTGCAGTGCCTTCACCACGTCGTGCACGGTGATTTCGGCGGCAGGCCGCGCGAGCGTGACTCCGCCGCCCGTCCCGCGTCTGGACTCCACCAGTCCCGTCTTGGCAAGCGTGGTCATCTGCTGCTCGCCGAAGCGACGGGGAAGGCCGAGGGTAGCGGCCAGCTCGCCGGCTGCGGTGCTCGTGCCGGCGGGCAGTCGCCCGAGAGCCACCAGCAGGCGCAGTGTGTAGTCGAGCCGCTGCGACACGCGCACGCTAGACACCGAACCCTTCCCACAGCGGGGTCGAGAGGTAGCGTTCCCCGGTGGACGGAGCCACCGTGACGATCGTGGTCCCTGCAAGCTCCGGTCGGGCGGCGAGACGCAGTGCGGCCACGACGTTAGCGCCCGACGAGATTCCCACGAACAGCCCCTCTTCGGCAGCCAGCCTGCGGGCCATGTCGATCGCCTCGGCACCGGTCACATGCTGTACCTCGGAGAGCACCTCGAGGTCGAGGACCGACGGAACGAAGTTGGCGCCGATCCCCTGTATCCCGTGCGGCGCCGGTGTGAGCGTTTCGCCTGCGATACGCTGCGCGATGATCGGAGACTCTGCCGGCTCGACGGCGACCACCAGTGCCCCCGGTCGGTGTTCACGCAGGTAGCGTCCCACGCCCGTGATGGTGCCACCGGTGCCCACGCCCGCCACGAACGCGCCGAGCATGGCGCCGCCGATCGCCTCATCGATCTCGGGGCCGGTGGTGGCGTAGTGCGCGGCGGGGTTCGCGGGGTTGTCGAACTGGCGGGGGATGAAGCCGCCCTCGGTCTCGGCGGCGATGCGGTCGGCTGTCTCGACGGCCCCGAGCATACCTTCTACCCTCGGCGTAAGCACGAGTTCGGCGCCGAAGGCGGCGAGGAGCTTGCGCCGCTCCACGGACATCGATTCCGGCATCGTGAGGATGACCCGGTAGCCACGGGCGGCGCCGATCATCGCGATCGCGATCCCGGTGTTGCCCGAGGTGGGCTCCACGAGCACGGACCGTCCACGCTCGATCAGACCGCGCGCCTCGGCATCGTCGATCATGCTACGGCCGATGCGGTCCTTGACCGAGCCGCCGGGATTGCGCGACTCGAGTTTGATGGCGATGGATGCGGGCAGGTCGGCGCCCAGCCGGTTGAGTCGTACGAGTGGCGTCCAGCCGATCGTGGCGTCGACGGCGGGTGAGAGCGTAGGCATGACGTCTCCTTTGACACGCGGGTGCGTTCACACACCGAGACTACGCCGCGTCGCAAACAGCTTCAAGAGAGTGAACCGCACCAAATCCGTGGTATTAGTGCGGAACTATACCGCCGCCCACTACGCGGTCGTCCTCGTACAGCACCACCGACTGCCCGGGCGCGAGCGGGTCGACAGGCGAATCGAACTCCACCTCGAGTCCGCCGGCGGTCGGGGTCGCCATCGCGGGTCGCGGAGCGGAGCGGTAGCGGATCTGCGCGAGGACGTGCGCCGGCTCGTGGCCGAGCCGCCACATGGGCTCGGCGAGCGTGACGCGCTTCGCGTGGGCCTCAGTCTCAGGGGCGACGATCACGGCGCGTCGTTCTGCGTCGATGCGCACGACGCGGTAGGGGCCACCCGGCCCGCCCACGCCGAGCCGCTTGCGCTGGCCCACGGTGTACCGGGCGATACCGCGGTGCGTGCCGAGGACGGTGCCGTCCGGGTTCTCGATGGGACCCGGCTCGATGGCTTCGGGATGCAATGCCGCCACCAGCGCAGCGTGGTCGCTTGTGAAGCACACCTCCTGGCTTTCGCGGGCTGACGCGGCCGGCAGTCCGCGCTCCTCGGCCATCCGTCGGACCTCGGCCTTCGTGAGATCACCGAGCGGGAACTCGAGCATGCCGAGTGTGCCCGGCGGGACGCGATACAGGAAGTACGACTGGTCCTTCGTCCGGTCGGCAGCACGCCTGAGCCACACCTGGCCGTCATCGAGCTCGAGCCGTGCGTAGTGTCCGGTGGCGAGCGCGCTGGCGCCGAGCTCGCGCACACGCGTCGCGAGCAAACCGAACTTCACCCGCTCGTTGCAGGTCACACAGGGGTTGGGCGTGAGCCCGGCGGCGTATGCGTCCACGAACGGGCGCACCACCTGCTCGCGGAACGGCTCGGCCAGGTCGATCACCACGAGGGGTATCCCGAGCGCATCACAGATGTCTGCGGCGAGCGTGACCGGGTCGTCTCCGACCCCGGCGAGTCCGAGATCCATCGTGACGCCCACCACGTCGCGCCCAGCCTCGACGAGAAGCGCCGCGGCGACCGAGGAGTCCACACCTCCCGAGAGCGCTACGGCAACGTCCGGCATGCCTGCTCCCGCGCTAGTGCGCGTGATCCTCATCGTCCTCGTCCTCATGCGGGTCGAAGTTCGGATCCGCGCTTTTCACCTCGCCGGCGATCGGCTCGCGGCCGCGCTTCACCAGGTAGTCGTCCACGGCCACTTTCAGGCCGTCGGTCGCCAGCACGCTGCAGTGCATCTTGGCGGGCGGGAGGCCGCCGAGTTCCTCGGCCACCTGGTTCTTCGTTATGGCAACGGCCTCGGCGAGCGTCATGCCCTTGGCCATCTCGGTCACGATGGAGCTGGTGGCGATGGCCGCTCCGCAGCCGAGCGTCTGGAACTTGATGTCGTCGATGCGGTCATCGTCCACCTTGATGGTGATCTTCATGACGTCGCCACACACGGGGTTGCCCACCTCGCCGATGCCGTCGGCGTCTGCGATCACGCCCACATTGCGCGGGTTGCCGAAGTGCTCCATCACCTTGTCGCTGTAGATCATCTGCGTGCTCCTATTCCGCATGACCGGCGAGGCCGGCCACTGTCCTCTCGTAGAGCGGGTTCATCGAGCGCAGGCGCTCGACCACGGGAACGAGCTTCTCCACCAGGAAGTCCACATCGGCCTCGGTGGTGAAGCGCCCGAGGCTGACGCGCAGCGAGCCGTGCGCGAACTCGACCGGGCAGCCGATGGCGAGCAGCACGTGGCTCGGCTTGAGCGAGCCCGAACTGCAGGCCGAACCCGTGGAGACGGCGATGCCGGCCGCATCGAGGTGCAGCAGCATGGCCTCACCCTCCACGCCCGGGATCACGAAGTTGGCGATGTGGGGAAGGCGGGTCGCCGCGGTCGCGGCGTTGAGCTGTGCGTACTCGATCGTGCCGAGCAGCCGCTCGACCAGCCGGTCGCGCAGGGCCGTGAGCCGCGGAATCTCGGTCGCGCGTTCGGCGTCCATGAGGGTCAGCGCGGTGGCGAAGCCCACGTTACCCGCCACGTTCTGCGTGCCGCTGCGACGCTTGTTCTCCTGGCCGCCACCCATCAGGTACGGGGCGATCCGCACGCCCTTCTTCAGGTACAGGGCACCCGTGCCCTTGGCACCGTAGATCTTATGGCCCGAGAACGATGCGGCGTCGATGCCGAGTTCGGCCACATTGAAGTCGATCTTGCCGAGCGTCTGCGCCGCATCCGTGTGGAAGAGCGCTCCGCGAGCGTGCGCGGCAGCTGCCAGCTCGGCGATTGGCTGAACGGTGCCGATCTCGTTGTTGCCGTGCATCACCGAGACGAGCACGGTGTCGTCGCGCAGCGCAGCCTCGAGATCCTCGGAGTGGACGATGCCGTCGGTGCGCGGTTTGAGCTCGGTCACGTCGAAGCCATGCTTGCCGAGCCACCATGCGGGCTCGAGGACCGCGTGATGCTCGAACTTGGACACGATGATGTGGCCCTTGGTGCGCCCACCCGCGGTGGCGAGGCCGATGAGTGCGGTGTTGTCGGACTCGGTGCCGCCCGAGGTGAAGATGATCTCCTCGGGCCTGGCGCCGATCGAGACCGCCACCCGCTCGCGGGCGTCCTCGAGCGCGCGTGCGGCGTCGCGGCCGAGCGCGTAGAGGCTGTTCGCGTTGCCGTAACGCTCGGTGAAGTAGGGGAGCATCGCGTCGATCACCCGCTGGTCGGTGGGTGTTGTGGCGGCATAGTCGAGGTATACGGTGCGGTCCATCAGTCATTCCTCCGTGTCGTGCAGGTAAGTGGTTCCCGGTCGAGCCGGGCCTGTTCGTCGGCGAGTCGGGCGAGCGTGAACTCCGAGAGTGCTCCGCGGACCGCGCTGGAGACATCGCCCCACACGCTGGCTGCAGCGCAGCCCTCTTCGCGACCGCACCCGTCGGGCGCGCAGACCGAGGGCGCTATCGGCCCCTCGAGCGCCTCGACGATCTCGAGTGCGGTGATCTCTGAGGCGCTGCGGGCGAGCGCGAATCCGCCGCGGGGTCCGCGCGTTGAACGCACGAGTCCAGCGCGCCGAAGGTCGGCGAGCAGCTGCTCGAGAAACGCAGGCGGGATGCCACGGCTCTCGGCAAGGTCCCGCGTAGCAAGCGGACGTCTGTCCCCGGCACTCGCCATGTCGATGAGCGCCAGGAGTCCGTATTCGCTTCGCGCAGAGAGCCGCATCGTTCACTCACCTACAAAGTTGACCGAAATAGTCAGGTATTAGCCGGACGATACGCTTCGTCCATGGCAGCGTCAAGAGCCCTCGCAGCACCTGCTATCCTGAATGACACGTACGCGTGAAGGAGGCACCCGTGGCACATTCCGCAGGCCCCAGGCCCCCGTCGGGCATGCTCACCGACCTGTACCAGCTCACCATGGCCTACGCGTACTGGAAGACGGGCATCACGTCCACCGAGGCGTGCTTCCACCTGTACTTCCGCGGCAACCCCTTCGACGGAGGCTATTCCGTGGCGTGCGGACTTGCGCAGGCCATCGAGTACATCGAGGCTCTGCGCTTCACCGCCGAGGACACCGCCTACCTCGCCACGCTCACCGGCGGCGACGGGACGCCGCTGTTCTCGGAGGAGTTCCTGGAGTGGCTCGCGGGCTTCCGCTTCACCGGCACGGTGCTCGGGGTGCCCGAAGGCACCGTGGTCTTCCCGCAGGAGCCGCTGCTGCGCGTGATCGGGCCGATCGCAGAGTGCCAGCTGGTGGAGACCGCGCTCCTCAACATCATCAACTTCCAGACGCTCGTGGCCACCAAGGCCGCGCGCGTGAGGCTCGCCGCACAGGGCGACCCGGTGATCGAGTTCGGGCTCCGCAGGGCGCAGGGCCCTGACGGCGCGCTGTCGGCGAGTCGCGCGGCTTACATCGGCGGTTGCGTCGCCACGTCCAACGTACTCGCGGGTCAGGTCCACGGGATCCCCGTGGGCGGCACGCACGCGCACAGCCTGGTGATGGTGTTCGACACCGAGCTCGAGGCGTTCATGGCCTACGCCGAGGTGATGCCCAACAACGCTGTGCTGCTCGTGGACACCTACGACACGCTCGAGGGCGTTCGCAACGCGATCCGTGCGGGAGACCGGTTGCGCGAGCTCGGCCACGATCTCGTCGGTGTACGCATCGACTCGGGTGACCTCGCCTGGCTCTCGAAGCGGGCGCGCGAGCTGCTCGACGCCGCCGGGTTCGAGGGCGCGCGGGTGTACGCCTCGAACGAACTCGACGAGCACACGATCGAGAGCCTGAAGAAGCAGGGCGCCCGGATCGACGTATGGGGCGTCGGCACCAAGATGGTAACTGCCTACGACCAGCCCGCACTCGGCGGCGTGTACAAGCTCTCCGCGATCCGCGAACCGGGCGGTACGTGGGAGCCGCGCGTGAAGGTCTCGGAGCAGACCGCGAAGGTCACCACGCCCGGGCTGTTGCAAGTGCGCCGCTTCACGGATGCCGAGGGAGTGTTCGCGGGCGACATGATCTACGACGAGCTGGTGCCTCCAGGCAGCCCGTGCATCATGGTCGACCCTGCCGACGCCACGCGGCGGACCTCGTACTGCGGAACGGACGATGCCGAGGACTTGCTGCTGCCGGTCTTCGAACGCGGACGACTCGTCTACGAGGTGCCGTCCATCGCGGCAAGCCGTGAGCGGGCGATCGAGCAGATCGGTCATCTCGACCCGAATCACGTGCGTCTGCTCAATCCGCACGTCTACAAGGTCGGTGTCGAGCTGGGGCTGTTCGAGCGCAAGACCGCGCTCATACTCGCAGCCCGTGGGATCGCCGAGGGATAGGAGACCGACAGATGCGCGCACTCATCGTGGTGGACGTTCAGAACGACTTCTGTCCGGGCGGGGCTCTCGCGGTACCCGAAGGGGATGCCGTAGTGTCCGTCGCCAACGCGCTGATGCCCCGCTTCAGCCTCGTGGTCGCCACGCAGGACTGGCACCCGGCGGGGCACGGGAGCTTCGCCTCGGCGCATGCAGGCCGCGCGCCGGGTGACGTCATCGATCTCGGCGGCGTTCAGCAGGTCCTCTGGCCCGACCACTGCGTCCAGAACACGCCGGGCGCCTCGTTCCACTCGGCGCTGGACGTCGCTGGCATCGACCATGTGGTGCGCAAGGGCACCGATGCCGGGATCGACAGCTACAGCGCGTTCTTCGACAACGGCCATGCGAAGGACACGGGGCTCGCCGCCTTCCTCGAGCAGCGATGCGCCGAGGAGCTCGTCGTGCTCGGCCTGGCCACCGACTACTGCGTCAAGGCCACCGTGCTCGATGCGCTCGGCCTCGGCTTCGGGGTGACCGTCGTCCGCGACGGCTGCCGCGCCGTCGAGATAGCCGAAGGCGACGCCGAGCGCGCATTCAAGGAGATGCGATCGGCGGGTGCGAGAGTGATACCCTCGGCGGAACTGACGTAGGGAGGGGGTCCCAGGATGAAGGTTGTCGCGTTCTCAGGAAGCGCACGAAAGGGCTGCAACACCGCGATGATGCTGCAGCGCGCGCTCGGCGTGCTCGAGACACAAGGCATCGAGACCGAACTCGTCGAGCTCGCTGGTAAGAAGGTCCAGGGCTGCACGGTGTGTCTGAAGTGTCGCGAGCTGAAGGACCGGCAGTGTCACGGTCGCAACGATGCCATCAACGAGTGCATCGCCAAGGCCGACGAGGCCGACGGCATCATCATCGGGTCGCCGGTCTACTTCGCCGACGTCTCCTCGGAGACCAAGGCGCTCATCGACCGGCTCGGCTACGTGGCCGGCGCGAATCCGGGCATGCTGGAGCGCAAGGTGGGGGCGGCTGTCGTGGCCGAGCGCCGGGCGGGTGCGGTGCACGCGTTCGACTCGATCATGCACCTCTTCATGATCCGGCAGATGATCGTGCCGGGCTCCACCTACTGGAACCTCGGCATCGGCGGGCCTCCTGGCGCGGTCGCGGAGGACGAAGAGGGCATGGGCACGATGGACAACCTCGGCCGCAACATGGCCTGGCTGCTGAGGCTTACCGCGCCGGCGCGGTAGCTGCTCCGTCCATCACACTCCCGTGCCTGGGGTCACGCTTCCCCCCGCGCGTGCGTGCGTGACCGCACCGTCTGTCAGCTGAGGCTAATCACCGCAGGTCACGAGCCCGATACTCCGAGTGTGCACATCGGGCGGTCCGTAACGGAGGTCATCTGAGATGAAGCGGAACATCACGCTGGTGCTGATTCTCGCACTCGTACTCTCGCTGGCGTTCCCGACTCTCGCGCTTGCCAAGCGCGGCGGCGTACCCGCGAACGGGAAGGACAAGGGCAAGCCCGCGGCTGCGGCCGTTGAGCCGACCGAAGATGATGGCGGCGAGGCCGCTGCGCCGGACAAGGACAAGAAGGACAAGAAGAAGGACGCCGTGGAGCCGGACGAGGGTGCCGAGGGCGTCGAGCCGGGGGATGCAGCGGGCGAAGACGGCGAAGAGGTCGAGCAGCCCGAGAAGCTCACCGGCGTGGAGAACGCGCTCTCCCGGCTGCAGCGGAACCTGGAGCGGATGCAGGCGCAGATGGAAGCCGGAAGGCGCGACGGCCTGCCCGAGGGCCTGCAGTCGGCGATAGCGAAGTTCATGTCATGGCTCGGTATCGATCCCGCCTCTGAAGAAGCCGAGAACACAGATGAGGGCTCCACTGAGACGAGCGGGACCGTCGAACCGGAGCCGGTCGAGGACGAAGAGCCCGACACCGGTGCGGACGAAGAAGTGTTGGAGGAGTCTGCCGAGGAGTAGTCGGACACCGGCAGGCGACCCCCGAGGACCGGGGCCCCGTAGCGGGTCCCGGTCCTCGGCCTGTCAGGACGCGATCTGCGCCTCCGTCCGGGCGGTTCTGCGGGTGCGCGGGTGGAGGCGGCCGACCAGCCAGGTGAGCAGCGGTCCGATGAGCGCTGCGGCGCCGAGGGCTGTGAGCTGGATGAGGTCGAGGTCGTACTTGAACGCAGCCCCCATGTCGGGAAGGATCCACGTCACGTCGGCACCCCATTGCCACGCGAAGTACGCGACCTGCAGCACGAGCGAGATCTGCACCATCAGCACCGTGGCGCTGCCGAGTGCCAGCCATCCGACCGTGTACCCCGACTGCGGACCGCGCAGGCTCCTTCGCAGCGCGGCGTAGACGAGCGCAGCCACTACGCACGCCACCAGTCCGGCGATGGCGGCCTCAAGCATGCGCCCGTTGAAGAACGCGTCGATCGCGGTCTCCTCGTTGAACGCCGAGAGTGACCACGCGAACCCGTGCAGTCCGAAGAAGAGCGCGTTGTAGAGCGCGGCATACACGGCGGTCCCCGCCAGTGCGGCGATGAGCGCACGCCACGAGGCGATCCCGATGATCGCGGCGGCCACGAGTGCGGCCAACACCGCGCCCGCAAAGAGCGCGAAGCGGGTGTCGCGGTCGTCGGCAAGC
>JBASOJ010000081.1:0-9724 GCA_049658145.1 Coriobacteriia bacterium | reverse complement strand
ACCAAGACGGTGATCCTTTCGCATGGGTTCTGGACGGCTTCGTAACCACCATTATCCCAGCTCAGAGGCTCACCGTCGCCTGTTTCAGGGCAGAATCTCAGCCGGTTCGTGAAATATCGAGGCTAGGAGCAAGTCGAGGGAGTCCTCCATGTACTCGGGATTCGCTTGCCGCACTCGCTCGGTGGTAGTTGGGTCCACGGCGAGCGCGGCGGATAGGCTTGGATGCCAGTCGTCGATGCTGTCGTAGTCGAGAACCCGCAAGATTCCCCCGAGTGGCTCACGTAGTGATCATGCGCCTAACGTCTTTGGGCGTGAGCTGAAGCGCGCCCCGCCCCACTTCCCTGCCCGAGTCTACCGCACATGGGCGCGCTTTCTGCTCGACGCCCGGGTTAGACATGCACGAGCCGCGCTACGCCTCAAGCACCGCCTTGACCTCTGCAACCATGACGAAATTGGGGTCGACGGCGTAGATGCGATCCAAGTCGCGCTTGGCTTCTGCCTTCTGCCCGAGAGCATGCTTGGCCAGTGCTCGAATGCCTAGCCCCAGCAGGAGTGGATGATCGAGATTGCGTCGACGGAGCGGCAGCCGATTGACGACTTCCAGCGCCCTCGCTGGATCACCATGCTTGAGTATCGCCTGCGCCAAGGCGCTTACCACGACGGCATCGACGTCACTGTTCTCGGGATTCGCGCTTGCGAGGTACGGTTCAAGCAGCTGAATCACGTACTCCGTGTGGCCGGCATCAGTCGCGGCCCCGGCAGCAAGAATCGCATAGAGTTTCCTATCGCCCGGGAAGAGCGCCACCGCCTTGGCAAGAGCAGACGAGGCCTCCGCCGCAAGGCCGCGACTCTGGAAGTAGATTCCGGCCTCGCGCTGTACGGTCCACGACTCCGCAGCTTGCGAGGCAGCGTCTCTCACCGCAACGTCACTGCCCTCAGACGGCGATTTCTGGGCAGCTCGAATGGCCTGCATGGCCCGGTATGCCGGCGAGTTCAGTTGCCGCCACACCATGTAGCCGCACGGTATGGCCAGCACAAGGGTTCCGCCGGTGCTGCCAGGGATTCCGATCACTCCGACCGCCGCACCGACCAGCCACCATGTGGGGAACCCAAGACCCTTCTCGATCGGTGGGGCGGTCCGAATGACCTCCTGGAGGCTCATTCGCGCAGGAGCCGATCCTGCGTTCGCCGTTTGGGTCGGTCTGGCGGCCTGGCGCGAGGTACCGCCGCCAACCTTCTGTGTCGCGTACACGCCGGTCCCCGGAACACCCGCCGAAACGCGTGTCCCTGACGTGCCGCTTGTCACCCCGAAACCCTTGCCACCGACACGGACGCTCGCACTCTTCTTCCCCACGTTGAGACGCACCCCAGGTGCGATCTTAACGGTGCGGCGGAAACGCATGCCCATCAGACTCTCCTCCCCAGATGACCTCGCCGACTCTGCCAGCGATCCCGAGTCCGAATCTCAACTGCCATGTCTAACCCCAAAGTGTGCAGACTGCGTATGCAGCTTGCTTCACGTCTCACAGTTCTATGTGAGCCGCCAATCACCTGCTCAGATTGGATATCCGGCGTGATACGCAGTCCGTGTAATCCCACGGAGAGCGTAGACCCTACTCCCCCAGTCCGAAGCCCTCGTGCAGCGCGCCCACAGCCCGCTCGGCCTCGTCGGCAGCGATCAGCACCGAGATCGTCGTGTGGCTGTCCGCCACCTGGAGCACATTCACCTCGGCCTCGGCGAGCGACTCGGCTACGCGCGCCATCACGCCGGGCACCCCGTGCATCCCCGCGCCCACGAGCGTGACCTTCGCGAGGCCCGTGCGAACCTCGTGCATCATGCGGAGCGACCCGAGAACCTCACACGCGCGCTGAACATCACCCTCAGGCAGTGTGAACACGAGTGCGGTCTTTGACGGCGTGAACATGTCGAGCGAGACGGCCGCGTCGGCCATCGCACGGAACACGCGTGTCTGCGCCGCCATGTGTGCCTGAGCGTCCTCCTCCGGCGGTAGCTCCACGCGGATGCGGGCCACACCGGTGGCGTGCGACACGGCGGTCGCCACGCTCGCAGGGCGGTACGACGCTATGTCGGCCACCTGCGTGCCGGGGTGATCGGTGTACGTGTTGCGCACGCGCACCGCAAGGCCGCTTGCGAGCGCCAGCTCGGCCGCGGGCATATGCACCACGCGCGAGCCGTGTTTGGCCATCTGGAAGAGTTCGTCGGCGCTGATCACCTCGAGGACTGCCGCGCTGCCGCACGCGCGGGGGTCTGCGGTCATCACGCCGTCCACGTCGGTGTAGATCTCCACGGCTTCGGCCTCGAGCGCCACGCCGAGCGCGCAGGCGGTGGTGTCACTGCCGCCGCGGCCGAGCGTGGTCACGCGCCCGTCGACCGCCACACCCTGGAAGCCGGCCACCACGGGCACGCGCCCGAGCGCGATGGCCTCCAGGAGGCTGGCCGGATAGATGTCGGCGATCGCGGCATTGCCGTACACGCCGTCGGTACCGATCCCCGCTTCGGCGCCGCTCATCGCACACGCGTCGATGCCCGCCTGCCTGAGTTCGTGCGCCACCACCACAGCCGAGATGATCTCGCCGGTGGATGCCAGCAGGTCGTGCTCGCGCGCATCGGCGGGAAGCTGGCTCGCGAGCGACAGCAGCGTGTCGGTGGCGTACGGCGCGCCCGCGCGTCCCATCGCCGAGACCACGAGCACGGGGGCCTTAGCCAACTCGAGCGCCTCGGTCACGCGACTCGCGATGGCAGCGCGACCCTCAGGCGTGTCCACTGAGGTTCCGCCGAACTTCATGACCACGATCGGACGGGTGGCCACGCTACTGCCCCATCAGGTGCTCGAGCCCGACCACAAGCCCGCTGTGCTCCCCTACCTTGCGGACGGCGAGCACGACGCCTGGCATGAAACTCGTGCGGTCGATGGAGTCGTGCCGGATCGAGAGCGTCTGCCCCTGTCCCCCGAAGAGGACCTCCTGGTGCGCCACCAGCCCGGGCAGCCGCACCGAGTGGAGCGTCACGTCGTGCACGAGCGCGCCGCGCGCGCCCTCGGCGATCTCGGTCTCGCGCCCCGGTGCGGCCGGTACGCTTGCGCGCGTCTCCGCGATGAGCGACGCGGTTCGAAGCGCGGTGCCGCTCGGCGCGTCGGCCTTGCGGTCGTGGTGGAGTTCGATGATCTCCACGTGCGGCATGAACTTCGCGGCCTCGGCAGCGAATCGCATCATGAGCACCGCCCCGATCGCAAAGTTGGGAGCCACGAACAAGCACGTGCCCTGGGGCGCGGTAGCCGCAAGTGCCTGGAGCGTCGCTTCGGCAAGCCCCGTGGTGCCCACCACACAGTCCACACGCGCGGCGAGGGTGGTGCGGATGTTGCCCTCCACCACCGACGGGTGGGTGAAGTCCACCACCACGTCAGGCGCCGACGCCGCGATCGCCGCTGCGAGGTCGCCCTCGAGCGCAAGCTCGCTCCCCTCGCCGAGCGCTTCCCCGGCGTGCGCGGGATCCACGGCGGCTACCAGCTCCAGATCGTCTTCGGCCAGCACGGCACGCACGACCTCACGGCCCATGCGTCCGGCGGCTCCGCTGACGAGTACCCTGATCATCGCCTTAGCCTCCTCTACACCAGGTGCGCAACCGCGTCTTCGCCGAGCGGCCCGATCATCGCCAGTGCGTGATTGCCGTCGAAGATGCGCTGCGCGATCGTCCGGACGTCCTCGATGGTGACTGCGTCGATGCGCTCCACGATCTCATCGAGCGAGAGAAGCTCGCCGTCGGTCACCTCGGCCTTGCCGAGGCGCGTCATGCGGCTGCGCGTGCTCTCCAGGCCGAGGATCATCTGGCCCTTGATGCTCTCGCGAACGCGGTCGAGCTCGTCGGCCGTGATGCCATCGGCGGTCATGCGGTCCACCTCGGTGCGGATGAGGCCGATCACCTCGGCGGCGTTGTCCGGACGCGTGCCGGCGTACACCACGAACTGGCCGGTATCCTGGTACTGCGCGTGGTAAGAGTAGACCGCGTAGGCCAACCCGCGCTTCTCGCGGATCTCCTGGAACAGGCGCGAGCTCATCCCGCCGCCGAGTACGCCGTCGAGGATGGCGAGCTTGAAGCGGTCCTGGTCGCGAGCGGCAAGCCCGGCCACGCCCCAGCAGATGTGCGCCTGCTCGGTCTCCTTGGTGACCACCGCGAGGCGCGGCTCGGTAGCGGGTACCGCATGCTCACGCACGCTGCGCTTGCCCGTGGGCACCGTGAGCTTCTCACGCACCATCCCCACGATCTCGGCATGATCCAGCGCGCCTGCTGCCGCCACCACGATGTTGCCGGTCCTGTAGTGCGCTCCGTGGAACGTCACCGCCGCATCATGCCCGAAGCCGCCCACGGTCTCACGCGTGCCGATCACCGGCAGACCGAGCGGGTGCGACGGCATGAGCGTGCTCGCGAACAGCTCGTGCACCTGGTCGTCGGGCTGGTCCTCGTAGCGCGCGATCTCCTCGATCACCACCTCTCGCTCGGAGGTGCACGCCTCCTCGGCGAAGAGCGAGTTCACCACCATGTCCGAGAGCATGTCCACGGCCTGAGCGGTGTGCTGATCGAGCAGGCGCGCGTAATACGCGGTGTACTCCTTGCTCGTGAATGCGTTGAGCTCGGCTCCGAGCCGGTCGAACGACTCGGAGATGCCCGCGGCGGTGCGCGTGGGCGTGCCCTTGAACATCATGTGCTCCATGAAGTGCGACATGCCGGCCTCGGCGGGCGTCTCGTCGCGGCTTCCCACCGCGCACCAGATGCCGAGGGTGACCGAGCGGACGGTGTCCATGGGCTCGGTGATGACCGTGATGCCATTGTCGAGTACGGTCTTGTCGTAGAACATGCGGCTCCTTCATGGCTGAGTGGGTGTCCGCCCATTCTATCCATTCTATCCCGTACGCCGCGCGGACTGCACACCGGGCGGCATCCTGTTCGGGAATAGAGCAGGTATGCGTATGAGGACCGACTTCCCACACCCGGTACGCGAGATCGAGAACGCCTGGATCCCGCTCGCCGGCGGCACCCGCCTTGCGGCACGCATCTGGCTGCCCGAGGATGCCGAGGCGTCTCCGGTGCCGGCGATCCTCGAGTACCTGCCCTACCGGAAGGACGACGGCACCGCCGCGGCCGACGCCCGCCGCCACCCCTACTTCGCCGGCCACGGTTACGCCGCTGTGCGGGTGGACCTCCGCGGCAGCGGCGACTCGGACGGCCTTCTGCGTGGCGAGTATCTCGAGCAGGAGCAGGACGACGCGCTCGAGGTCCTCCGCTGGCTTGCCGCGCAGCCCTGGTGCACCGGCGACGTCGGCATGATCGGCTACTCCTGGGGCGGTTTCAACGGCCTGCAGGTGGCGGCGCGGCGTCCGCCCGAGCTCAAGGCGGTCATCACCCACGCGTCCACCGACGACCGCTACCGCGACGACTGCCACTACATGGGCGGGTGTCTGCTCGGCTCGGACATGCTCAAGTGGGCCACCTCCATGCTGGGCTACACCCTGCAGCCGCCCGACCCGCGCTTCGTGGGCGAGCAGTGGCTCGACATGTGGAAGGAGCGCCTGGCAAGCGCCCCCATGCTCGCGCGTGACTGGGTGGCGCATCAGCGTCGCGACGATTTCTGGAAGCACGGCTCGGTGGCCGAGGACTACGGCGCCATCACGTGCCCGGTCTTCGTCGTCGGCGGCTGGGCGGATGCCTACACCAACGCGGTCCCGCGCCTGCTCGAACACCTCGAGGTGCCAAGACGCGGCCTCATCGGTCCCTGGGGCCACATGATGCCCTACGAAGGGGTACCGGGGCCTGCGATCGGGTTCCTACAGGAGGCACTCCGCTGGTGGGACCGATGGCTCAAGGGCCTGGACACCGGCATCATGGACGAGCCGCTCTTGCGCTGCTGGATGCAGGAGTGGGTCCCGCCGGCCACGTACTACGCCGAGCGCCCCGGGCGTTGGGTGGGGGTCGACGCGTGGCCGCCGCCCGGCGTGGTCGAGCGACCCTGGCAGACTCACGCTGACGGCACTCTCGCCGAGGGAACCGCCGGACGTGACGCCACCCTCACTCTGCTTGGCGCGCAGGAGTGCGGAGAGACAGCCGGCGTGTGGTGCGCGAACGGCAACGCCGACGAGATCGCCGACGACCAGCGACCCGATGACGAGCGGTCGATGACGTTCACGTCAGAGCCGCTGCAGGCTCCCCTGGAGATCCTCGGGCATCCTGTGGCTCACCTGTCGCTGACGGCCGACCGCCCGCAGGCGGTCGTGGCGGTGCGCTTGTGCGACGTGGCGCCCGACGGCAGTTCCTTGCTCGTCTCGTGGGGCCTCCGCAATCTCACGCACGATGCCTCGCACGAACAGGCGCGCGCACTCGAGCCTGTCGACGAGCGAGCCTACGAGATCGGTCTGCGTGTGTGCGGCCATCGTTTCGATGCGGGGCACCGTCTGCGCCTGGCCGTCTCCCCCACCTACTGGCCGCATGCATGGCCCTCGGCGGAATCGGTGACCCTCGGCGTGGTGGCCGGTGCAAGCAGCACCCTCACGCTGCCGGTGCTGGCGAAGGGTGCTGCCGAGGTTCCCGTCGACGAGTTTGGGCCGCCGGAAGTCGCCGCCTGGAGCGCCGAAGACCCCGCCCCCATCGACCGGCGGGCGCGAACCGTATCGGTTCGCGCGCGTGGACTCCACAGCATCGATGACGTGGAGACGCACGAACGCACGGTACGACCCGGAGTGCGCCACCGTGAGCTCGCCCGCGACACGTACCTGATCCGTGAGGGCGACCCCTTGAGTGCCGAGGTGTTCTGTACGCGTGAGACCATCTCGGCCGGCGGCCCGCATCCCTGGGCGGTGCGCCTGCGCAGCACGATGAGCGCCGATCAGACTGACTTCCTCATCACCGAGGAGTACGAGGCGCTTGCCGGCGAACAGGAGATCATGAGGAACGCCCGGACCTTCCGCATTCCACGCGACCACGTGTAGCAGACCCGTCTCCCCGTGCAAAGAAGCCCCGGCAAGGTTCGCCGGGGCTTCTCGATGCTCGTGCGGGGTCCGCCTAGCGACGCTGGCGGGGCTTGCGGTCGCGGTCGCCGCTGTAGCCTCCACTGTGACCGCGGTCGTCACGACGCGGCGACGGAGGTGCCTCGGCACCCTCCGGCACGTCGAACTTCTCGATCAGGTCGAGGGAGACCTTGCCGCGGTCGTCGATCTCCTGAACGATGACCTCGACCTCGTCGCCGATGTTGAGCACGGACTCCACGTGCGCGATGCGGCCCTTGGCCATCTTGGAGATGTGCAGCAGGCCGTCCTTGCCGGGGATGAGCTCGATGAACGCGCCGAACGGCTGGATCGAGACCACGCGGCCGGTGTACTTCTCGCCGGGCTCCACGTCGCGGACGATCGCCTTGATGCGGTCCACCGCGGTGGCGCCACGCGCGTCGCGTGCGGCCACGTAGATCGTGCCGTCGTCGTTCACGTCGATCTCGGCGCCGGTCTCCTCGACGAGGCCCTTGATGACCTTGCCGCCCGGGCCGATGACGTCACGGATCTTGTCGGTCGGGATCTTGATGGTGATGATGCGCGGCGCGTACTCCTTGAGGTCCGGACGCGACTCGGAGATCGCCTCGTTCATCTTGGCGAGGATGTGGGCGCGACCGGCCTTGGCCTGGTTGAGCGCAGCCGAGAGCAGTTCGACGGACAGACCCTTGGCCTTGTTGTCCATCTGCAGCGCCGTGATGCCCGTGGGCGTTCCTGCCACCTTGAAGTCCATGTCGCCGAGGAAGTCCTCGAGGCCCTGGATGTCGGAGAGGATCGCGTAGCGGTCGCCCTCCTTGATCAGGCCCATCGCGATACCGGAGACGGGGGCCTTGATCGGCACGCCGGCATCCATAAGAGCCATGGAGGAGCCGCAGACCGAACCCATGGAGCTGGAGCCGTTGGATTCGAGCACCTCGGAGACGATGCGGATCGTGTAGGGGAACTCCTCTTCCGGCGGAACCACCGGCAGGAGCGCACGCTCGGCGAGGGCACCGTGGCCGATGTCACGGCGCTTCGGCCCGCGCATGAAGCCCGTCTCGCCCGTGGAGAACGGCGGGAAGTTGTAGTGGTGGATGTAGCGCTTGCCGTCGGCAACGTCGATCGTATCGATGCGCTGCCACTCGTTCAGCATGCCGAGCGTGAGCACGGAGAGCACCTGCGTCTGACCGCGGGTGAACAGGCCGGTCCCGTGAGCACGCGGCAGGTAGTCCACCACACAGCTGATCGGACGGATCTCCTCGGCCTTACGGCCGTCGGCACGCTCGCCCTCGTCGAGCACCATGTCGCGCATGGTCTTCTTCTCAAGCGCCTTCAGCAGGCCCTTCACGTGCTTGGCGCTCGCGTTGGGCTCGTCCTCGTCCAGCATGGCCTTGAGCTCGTCCTTGACCGCGGCGACCGCGTCCATGCGGGCGTGCTTGTCGGGATTGTGCAGCGCGGCGCGCATCTTCTCGGCGCCTGCGGCGAAGATCTTCTCGCGCAGCTCCTCGGGGGCCTCGTCGAGCCTGACGACCATCGGGGTGATCTCGAGCTCGGCCAGGAACTGCTCCTGGACGGCGCAGAACTCGCCTATAGCTTCCTGCGCGAACGTGAGCGCCTTGAGCATGTCCTCCTCGGACACCTCGTTAGCGCCCGCCTCGACCATGTAGATGGCGTCGCGGCTACCGGCCACGATGAGGTCGAGATCGGACGCCTCGGCCTCCTGGAAGGTCGGGTTGACCAGGAAGTCGCCGAAGTCGTCACGGCAGATGCGCACACCGGCGAGCGGGCCCTCGAACGGGAGGCCGGCGGCCTTGAGGGCTGCAGACGCGCCCATGATGGAGATGACGTCCACCTGGTGCTCCTGGTCAGCCGAGAAGACCGTGGCGATCACCTGGACGTCGTTGCGGAAGTTGCTGGCGAACGCCGAACGGATCGGGCGGTCGATCATGCGTGCCGTGAGGGTGGCCTTCTCGCTCGGCCGCGTCTCACGCTTGACGAAGCCGCCGGGTAGGCGCCCTGCGGCGTACATGCGCTCTTCGAAGTCCACCGTGAGCGGGAAGAAGTCGAGATCCTTCGCCTCCTTGCTGGCGGTCGCGGTGACGAGCACCACGCTGTCACCCTGGCGCACCAGGACCGCGCCGCCGGCCTGCTTGGCCAGCTCGCCCGTCTCGAGCGTGTACTGCTTGTCGTACAGCTCGAAGGTCTTAGTTACCTTTCCCATCCTCTTCCTCTTCTCCGGCCGCCCGCCCCATGCGGTGCAGCCTCATCAGTCGGGGCCTCGTGCCCCTACGTCAGTGAAGGCGGGGTCATCCCCGCCTTCACGTGGTTCCGCTCTTTAGTTGCGGAGTCCGAGCTTCGCGATGATCGCGCGGTAGCGCTCGATGTCTTCCTTCTTGAGGTAGTTGAGCAGCCTGCGGCGCTGGCCCACGAGCTTCAGGAGTCCGCGGCGGCAATGGTGGTCCGCCTTGTGGGTGCGGAGGTGCTCGGTGAGGTCGCGGATGCGCTGGGTGAGAAGCGCGATCTGAACCTCTGCGGAGCCGGTGTCGCCCTCGGTGCGGGCGTGCTCGGCGATGATCGACGTCTTCACGTCTTTCTGGAGTGCCATATTCTTGTTCACCTTTCTTGAGGAGTCGCCCGGCGCCGAGAGGGACGGTGGTGAGTCGTCAGTCCAGGGACCGGGTCATAAGCAACC
>JBASOJ010000080.1:0-13650 GCA_049658145.1 Coriobacteriia bacterium | reverse complement strand
GTCGCGGGCCTCGGCGAACGTGGGCGCCACCGCGGTCACGTCGAGCACGCGGCCGCCGGCGGTGACGAGCTCGCCGTTCGCGTCGAGCGCGGTGCCCGCTTGGAAGACGGTGACGCCCCCGATCGCGGCGGCTTCATCCAGCCCGGTGATCGTCCTGCCGGTGTAGCACACGCCAGGATAGCCGTCGGAGGCGAGCACCACGGAGACCGCGAAACCGTCACGCCACTCTAGTTCGACCTCGGAAAGACGGCCCTCGGCGGTAGCGAGCAGCACGTCGAGCAGGTCCGTCTCGAGCAGCGGGAGCAGCACCTGGGTCTCGGGATCGCCGAAGCGCGCGTTGTACTCGAGCACCTTCGGCCCCTCGGCGGTGAGGATGAACCCGCCGTAGATCACGCCGCGGTACTCGATGCCGTCGGCGCGCAGGGCCGCGACGGTCTTCTCCAGGATGGCGACCATCTCGGCGAGCGTAGCGTCATCGATGGTGGGGACCGGCGCATAGACACCCATGCCGCCCGTATTCGGACCCTGGTCGTTGTCGAACGCGCGCTTGTGGTCCTGCGCGGTGAGCATCGGCAGCACGGTGGTGCCATCGGTGAAGGCCAGCAGCGAGCACTCCGGACCCTCGAGGTACTCCTCGAGCACCACGAGCAGACCCGCGTCGCCGAACTTGCCATCGAGCGTCTCGGTGACGGCCTGCTCGGCTTCGGCCACCGTCATCGCCACGGTGACGCCCTTGCCGGCGGCCAGGCCATCGGCCTTCACAACGATGGGCGCGCCCTGCTCCCGGAGATATGCGAGCGCCTCGGCCTGGCTCCCGGTGGCGAGGTAGCGGCCCGTGGGGATACCGTGGCGCTCCATCAGATCCTTAGCAAACGCCTTCGAGCCCTCAAGCTGCGCGCCGGCGGCCTTCGGGCCGAAGACCGGCACGCCATCAGCGGCGAGGAAGTCGGCGGTGCCCATGACCAACGGCACCTCCGGACCGATCACCACGAAGTCGACGCCGTGGGTCTGCACCCATTCGGCCACGAACGTCGGCTCGCCGTCAGAGATCTTCACGTTCGCTGCGATGCTGGCGGTGCCGCCGTTACCCGGCGAACACACGACCTGCGGCGCGTGGGGCGAGGCGAGGAGCGATGCCACGATGGCGTGCTCGCGGCCGCCGCCGCCGAGGACGAGGATGCGCATACCGATGAACCCCCGGAGGATCGCAGATGACAGTGGGACGATTGTAGCCGATGGCCGCGCTGCGCGCGCCGCTACTGCCCGAGCCAGAATGCGACGCCCTCGTACTGTTCGACACCTCCGATTCCAGCCCGATTCGGTGGAGACACCTGAAAAGGCCGAGCGACCGGATCCCCCGCGCTCGCATCGTCCTCGTCGCCCTCGTTTCGTGACGCATCTTACATATCGGCCGGTCGACGGCATTCCATGAACCGCCGAAGGGCGTGTGGACGCCATGCGGCGCGTCGGAAGTGACGAGCGGCGACTTCTGCGGGATAGACGACAGGCCCGCCAGCCGGAGCTGACGGGCCTGTCGGTGCGGGCCACGTGCGGTAGAGGCGCTACTGCCCCAGCCAGAACGCCGGGCCGTCGAGCTGGTAGATGTTCCCGAGAGTCGCCTGCACGGTATCACGCTCGCGCGCGTCGGCCGTGTAGAAGTGCGTGCCGGTGGAGGGCCGGTAGAAGCGCCACACCGTCGGCGCTCCTTCGGCGGGCACCGCGGATACGCTGTACGCCGCGCCCTCGTAAGCGTAGGTCGCACCGAGCGTGGAGATCACGCGGTCGCGCTCCCCCGCGTCGGCCGTGTAGAAGTGCGTGCCCGCCGACGGCCGGTAGAAGCGGAAGAGCGGCGTGGCGTTGCTCGCCGGGTTCGTCCAGTAGGCGACGCCTTCGTACGCGAAGAGACCGCTCAGGCTCGTGACCACGTTGTCGCGCTCGGCGTAGGTGTTCGTGAAGAAGTGCGTGCCCGCCGAGGGGCGGTAGAAGCGGAACACCGGTTCGAGGCCGGGCGCCGGTGGCTCGGCCACCGTGAACGTGACCGTCTTCGAGTACGCGCACCCACCGAGCGATGCCGTTACCACGAGCGTGTGGGTGCCGTAGGCGCCCACCGCGCTCCCTGAGGTGAAGGGCGCGCCATCCAGCGTTGCGGCGAGGGTGCTCGCCTCGGCACCCGTACACGAGTACGTGACTCCCACCGGGCCGTAGTACGCCATCTGATCGGTCACACCGCACACGCTGAACGTGACGGGCAGCTGCCCCGCAGACGTGTACTGCGTGCCGAGCCCGCTTGAGGCCGGCGCGATCTGCTGGCCCGATAAGATAAGCGGCGCCGGCACCCCGTCGTACGCGCGCGAGACATGCATGTGGTCGCCGGTGGAGTTACCGGTGCTGCCGGCGTACCCGATGAGCGCTCCACCCGCAACATCACCCGTGGCCGCGAATGCACTCAGGTGCGCCACGTGGATCTGCTCACGTTCGTCGGCGGAGAGCCAGATGATCGAGTTGCCGAAGCCGTCGCCCCACCCCGTTGAGAAGATGCGCACGTTACCGGCCTCAGGCGCGTAGATCGGCCGGCCGGCATCGCCCGCGTTCGCGTTGATGTCGGCCACCCAAGAGTCAGAGCACGAGCCGAAGACGCTCCGGTGGTTCGCGTAGGTGGTCACCCGATACGGCGTGCCCGCCGCGTAGAGGTCCCCCGCCGTGGCGTGCGCTGCCGCAGGCACGATGAGTGCTGCCGCAAAGAGAGCGACCGTGAGCACACCGATGGAGCGCAAGAACCTCACGTTCCGCTCCTTGGTCACTGCGCGAGGAAGTACGCAGGTCCCTCGTAGTGGTAGACGGACGAAAGCGTGTTGATCACGCTGTCGCGCTCGGAATCCGAGGCGGTGTAGAAATGCGTACCATTCCGTGGGTTGTAGAAGCGGTAGACGGTCGCGCAAGGCGGTTCCACTGGCGCCGACGAGACATTGTAGGCAGGACCTTCGAAGGTGTAGGTGCCGGACAGATTCGCCCTGACGCTCTGCATCTCCGCATCGGAGGCCGTGTAGAAGTGGGTGCCCGTCGAGGGCCGGAGGAACCGGTAGAGCGGTTGCATGTTGTAGTCCGGATCGGACCAGTACGCCACACCTTCGTAGGAGAACGTGCCGCCAAGGTTCACGACCACGCTGTCCCGCTCGGCAGTGGTGGCAGTGTAGAAGTGCGTGCCCATGCCGGGCCGATAGAACCGGTATACCGGCTTGAGCCACGGCTGCGGCGGTGGAGCGATGGTGAAGGTAAGCGACGCTGTCTTTGGGACGCCGAGACTGGTCGCGTTCATGACGAGCGTGTGGACACCGATCGAGCTGATGACCTGACCGGGGTAGGTATCCGAGCCATCGATCTGGCTACTCGGTCCCGGAGGTATATCGATGGGGCCACTCACGATCACTCTGAACGTCACGGGCTCGTAGTACGTCATCCCGTTGACCACGCCCTCCACGCGAAAGGCGAACGGAGGACCGTAGTAGGTCGTGGCGGGAGTGACAGCAGCCGACCCGCCTGCATCGGTCGACCCGCTGATCGGCGCATCCGAACTCGTCACACCGAACGCTCCCGCTGGAATCGCAGCGATCATGAGCAGTGCAAACCCCAGGCAGATCCCCCAGCGCCTCACCATTACGCCCGCCCTTCCCACCGTCGCATGATCGTCTGCTCGCGGCTCGGCCCCACGGCGATCATCGCCACGGGCACCTCGGCGAGGTCTTCGAGGAAGGTGATGTAGTCCTGCGCCGCCTTCGGCAACTCCTCGAACGTGCGGCATCCCGTGATGTCCTGCTTCCAGCCCGGAAGCTCCTCGTAGATGGGCTTCGCGTGGTGGAACGCGGTCTGGTGCGCGGGCAGGTCGTTGTAGCGCCTGCCCTCGTACTCGTAGGCGACGCAGACTTTGATGCGGTCGAGGTCCGAGAGGACGTCGAGCTTGGTGATGGCGAGGTCGGTCAGGCCGTTGATCTGCACCGCGAAGCGAGCGATGAGCCCGTCGAACCACCCGGCGCGCCGCTCGCGGCCGGTGGTGGTGCCGTATTCGTGGCCCACCTCGATGAGATGCCGCCCGGTATCGTCGAAGAGCTCCGTGGGGAACGGGCCGCTGCCCACACGCGTGATGTATGCCTTGGCGATGCCGAGCACGCGGTCGATGCGCTTCGGGCCCACGCCCACACCGGTGCACGCGCCGCCTGCCGTCGGGCTCGACGAGGTCACGAACGGGTACGTGCCGTGGTCGAGGTCGAGTAGTGCGCCCTGGGCGCCCTCGAACAGCACCCACTGATCGGCGTCGAGGGCCTTGTTGATGAGCACGCTCGTCTCGGCGATGTGCGGCTTGATGCGCTCGGCGTACGCGAGGTACTCCTCGGCGATCTGATCCACGGTGTAGGTGGGCAGGCCGTAGACCTTGGAGAGGATGTCGTTCTTCTCGTGCAGCGCCGCCTGGAGCTTCTTGCGGAAGATGTGCTCGTCGATGAGGTCCTGCACGCGCAGGCCCATGCGGGAGGCCTTGTCCATGTATGCCGGGCCGATGCCGCGGCGCGTGGTGCCGATCTCCTGGCTGCCGAGCCGACGCTCACTCGCACCGTCCAGGTCACGGTGGTAGGGCATGATCAGATGCGCGTTGCAGCTGATGAGCAGCCGGTGTATGGAGAGGCCGTCGTCCACCAGCCGATCCATCTCCTTGAGCAGCACCCTGGGATCGATCACGCACCCGTTGCCGATGACCGGCGTGATGTGCGGATACATGATGCCGCTGGGGATGAGATGGAGCTTGAGCGTCTTCCCGCCGTGGATGACGGTGTGCCCCGCATTGTTCCCGCCCTGAAAGCGCACGACGTAATCGAAGTCGTCCGCGATGAGGTCGGTGATCTTGCCCTTACCCTCGTCGCCCCACTGGGCACCGACCAGGACGATGCCGGCCATGTGATGAGCTCCTCGAATTGCTCGGTCCCGCGGACACCTGTAGCCGCTCCCGGACCGCGCACACCGCCGAGCCAGGCGGAGTGCAGTGGCGTCCCCCGAAGGTTTAACGCCCGGGCTAGTATGCCCGACGAGCGCGCGAAGCGCTAGTGCAGGGGGGCGGCCGGGCGCATCGGGCGCTACTCGAGCGCACGCCTCAGCAGCTCATCGGCTTCGGCATTGCACTCCGTGCATCCCACACGCGGGTCGCCGTCGATCGGGCCATGCAGCGCGCACCAGGCCTCGGCCGTCACGCGCGGGCCGAGGCGCAGCTTCTTCCTGCTGATGTGGACCCGCAGCTCGAGCGTGGTGCTGCCGTTCGCCGCCAGGATGGACGGCACCGGGCAGTCCGCACAGTCGACGGGGCGCCACTCGGCCGAACGCGGCGTCTTCGCGGCGCGGCACTCCTGACGGCTCGCGCCGCGGGCGAAGTCCTCGTAGTAGTAGTGACACTCGTTGCCTGCCGGCGTGATCATCCGTCTCTTCTCCACTCGCGCCGAGACCTCGCGCACCAGTCTAGCGCAGTCGCCCTGCGATATCGGACCGACCGCCTCGCGCGCCGTGCGCACGCGCGCGCATACAAGTATCTTCAGTTTCGCCCTGATGCGACGGCCGTCACAGCCTGCTGACAGGCGGACGGCTACGCTACGCCGAAGACACCGTCGGAAGGGAACCGTGTGGGTAAGGGAGTTGCGCTGCGGACCCGCTTGATCGCGGGATTCGCGGCCATCATCACCGGCGCACTACTGCTCGCTGCAGCGTTCGGCACATGGCGTTTCGACGCCGCCATCACAGAACAGGCTCAGGCGGCCGTCACCTCCAGCATGACCGCCGCCTCGAGTCTCTTCGCCGATGAGACATCCGCGGTCACCGCCGCCGTCGCCGAGACCGCGGCCGATAGCACGCTGCCCTTCGGCGACCCAAACGCGCGACTTGCGCTCACCAACGGGTTGGCGCGCCGGGCCCAGCTCGCCGGCATCACCTACTTCGCGGTCGTCTCCAGCACCGGCGAGGTGCTCGCCACGAGCATGGGGACGACGGGCTATCAGTCCGAGTGGCCCCTGCTACGGGAATGGGCGTCGAGCGGCGCAGCGACTGGCGGGGTCGCCATCGTGCCGCCCGAAGACCTCTCGGCGATCGGGCTTGCCAGCAGGCTTCGCCTGCAGGCGAAGGAGACGCCCAAGGGCACCGTCGTCGAGGGGGAGGACGAGGGGGCACTCTCCTTCGTCGCCTCCTCGCCCATCCCCGGTGGCGTTCTGGTGGGCGTCCGCGTCATCAAGCTGGACAACACGCTCGTCGATTCGGTGGTGGAGAAGGTCGGTGGCGCCTCCACGCTCTTCCAGGGCGGCGTGCGCGTGGCCACGACCATCACCGATGAGGACGGCGATCGGGCCCTCGGCACGGTCGTGTCCGACACCGTCCGTCGCACCGTGCTCGAAGCCGGAGAGCCGTACACCGGCCAGGCGTTCGTGTACGACCGCACGTATCTCGCATCGTACGAGCCGTTGCGCGATCCCTACGGAACGATCGTCGGCATGCTCTACGTGGGCATCGATGAGACCCCCTATGCCGCCGCTACCCGCAGCTTTGCGCTCACGTTCCTCGGCGTGACGTTGTTCGCCCTGGTCGTGGCGCTCGTGGGTGCGATCAACGTGAGCCGCTCGCTCGCCACTCCGCTCTCGGCGATGAGCGGAGCCGCCGAGCGTGTCGCGACCGGCGACCTGACGGCACAGGTACCCGCCACCGGCTACCGCGAGCTTCGCCAGCTCGGCGATTCGTTCAACACGATGACCGGCGGCCTCAAGACGATGATCTTCCAGGTCGACCAGTCGGTGAACCAGCTCCGGTCGGTGGCCGCGCAGATCTCCTCGGCGTCGCGTTCCTCGGCCGAGCAGGCCACGGCCCAGGCATCCTCGGTCGCACAGACCACTGCCACACTCGAGGAGCTCACCCGCAGCTTCCAGTCGGTCTCGGACGGGGCGAGGCGCGTGCTGCACGTGGCCGAAGACGGGCTCGAGTCGGCACAGACCGGCGCGGAGACCATCGACCGCGCGCATGGCACGATGGACGAGCTCGCCGTCGGTGCCCGCGACATGGCCGATGCGGCCAACGCGATGGAGCAGGTGGCCGTCGGCATCGCCGATGTGACGTCGATCATCGGCGGCATCGCCGAGCAGACCAAGATCCTCGCGCTCAACGCCGCGATCGAGGCTGCGAGGGCGGGCGAAGCAGGCAAGGGCTTCGCGGTCGTCTCACGGGAGATCCGCACGCTGGCCGAGAGCGTGTCCGTCTCGGCCGGACGCATCGACGTGATGGTGCAGAGCATCCAGGCGGCGACCGGCAGGCTCCAGTCCGCGGCGCTGCGCCAATCGTCGCTCTCCGACGACACGGTCCGCTCGAGCGATGAATCCCGTTCGGCGTTCGACGTGATCGTCCAGCAGATGGCCGACACCGCGGCGGCCGCACGCGAGATCGCGGAGGCGACGGTGCAGCAGACCCGCGCATCCGATCAACTCGTTCAGGCGATGCACCAGGTGAGTGTGAGCACGCAGGAGAGCGCCGCGGCGGCCCGGCAACTTGCGGCATCGGCCGAGTCGGTGGAGTCGGAAGCCGCCACGCTCGCCGGCGGCTTCACCCGCTTCAAGACCCGCTAGCCGAGGGATTCGAGCGCCGCTCGCGCCGCCACCAGCCCGCTCGCGCCCGACTGCACGAGCCCGCGCGTGACACCCGCGCCGTCGCCCACCGCGTAGAGGCCATGGACGTGCGTCTGCAGGCTGGAGTCGAGTTCGAGCCGCGACGAGTAGAACTTCACCTCGATGCCGTAGAGCAGCGTCCCGTCGGCCGCCACGCCGGGCGCAAGCGTGTCCATCGCTTCCAGGAAGTCCAGGATGTCCACCAGGTGCCGGTACGGCAGTACGAACGAGAGGTCGCCGGGAGTGGCCGAGGGCATCGTGGGCGTGACGACCGACTCGGCGATCCGCTTGGCGGTGGAACGCCGTCCTGCGCGCAGATCGCCGAGGCGTTGCACCAAGATGCCCTCGCCGAGCAGGTTGGCGAGCCGCGCGATCGACGTGCCGTACGTGATGGGCTCGTGGAACGGATGCGTGAACTGCTGGCTCACCAGCACGGCGAAGTTGGTGTTGGCGGTGCGCTGCTCGGCGTAGGAGTGGCCGTTCACGGTGACGATGTCGCCGTAGCTCTCGGTGGTGACCGCGCCGTACGGGTTCATGCAGAACGTGCGCACCTGGTCGCCGAAGCGATGCGACATCTGGATCAGTTTCGCCTCGTAGAGGGGCTCCGTGAGCGGCTCCATCACGGGCGCGGGGACCTCGACGCGCACGCCGATATCGACCGCGTTGTTCACGAGCCCGATGCCGAGGGTGCGGGCCTGCTCGGCGAGCCAGTCGGCGCCGTCACGGCCGGGGGCCGCGATCACGAGCTCCGTCGAGATGGTGCTCCCATCGCCGAGCTCCACTGCGGTGACGTGGTCCTCTTCGGCCACGACGCGTGTGGCCATCGTTCCCGTGCGGACCTCGACCCCGGCCGAGACCAGGTAGTCATACATCGCCTGGAGGACGGCGGGTGACCGATCGCTGCCGATATGCCGGATGCGCATCGGCACGAGGCGCATCTGGGCGAGGGTGGCCTGGCGCATCAGGCGCTCGGCCTCCTCGGGATCCGGGGAGTGCACGGTGGTGGTGGCGCCGAACTCGAGCCAGAGCCGGTCGCTGTCCTCGATGAGCCGCTCGAGCCCGTCGGGGCCGACGTAGTCGCCGAGCCAGCCGCCGACCTCGGTGGAGAGGGTGAGCTTGCCGTCGGAGAAGGCCCCCGCGCCGCCCCAGCCGGTCATGATCGCGCAGGTGGGACACCCGACGCAGCTCGTCTGGCGCGCGGGGCATGAGCGCTTGTCGATCGGGTTGCCGCGCTCGAGCACCAGGATGCGCATCGCCGGCTTACCGCGGATCAGTTCGATCGCCGCGAAGATGCCGGCGGGCCCCGCGCCGATGATCACGGCGTCGTATCGCTGGTCGCTCATGCGGGAGCCTCCACGGATGATCGCGCGCTCTACGGGTTCCTGGCCAGCGGCAGGAAGCGGGTGAACCGGTCGAGGTAGGCGAGCCTGCAGCTGTCCACCGGTCCATTACGATGCTTCGCCACGATGATCTCTGCCTCGCCCTTCGGCGGGCGTCCCGGCTCGTCCTGAGCGTTCGGGTCGGTGTTGCGGTCGATGAAGATGACCACGTCGGCGTCCTGCTCGATCGCGCCTGACTCACGCAGGTCCGAAAGCTGCGGACGCTTGCCCTGGCGCTCCTCGATACGGCGGGAAAGCTGCGAGAGCACGAGCACCGGGCACTCGAGCTCCTTCGCGAGGATCTTGAGGCCACGGGAGATCTCGGCGACCTCCACCTGGCGGTTCTCGGAGCGTCGCCCGTGCGGCTGCATGAGCTGCAGGTAGTCGATGATGATGAGGCCGTTCTCCACGCCGCGGAACAGACGGCGCGACTTGGCCCGGACTTCGAGGATCGAGCTCGACGCCGTGTCGTCCACATGCAGCTTATCGAGCGGAAGGCGACCCATCGCCTGCATGAGTAGCGGCCAGTCCTCATCGGCCAGGTAGCCGGTGCGCAGCCGCTGTGAGTCTACGCGCGCCTCGGCGCACAGGATGCGCTGGACGAGCTGCGGCGCGGACATCTCGAGGCTGAAGACCGCGGTGGTGGTGCCGGCCTTGGCCGCGTTCACCGCGATGTTGAGCGCGAGCGCGGTCTTGCCCACCGACGGACGCGCCGCCAGGATGATCAGATCGCCCTTGTGCATGCCGGCCAGGATCTTGTCCAGGTCGGGGAAGCCGGTGGGAACGCCGGTCACGTGGCTCTTGTGATCGTAGAGCTTCTCGAGTTCGGCGAAGCTCTCCTTCACCAGCTCCTCGAGGATGCGGAAGTTCGACGACACGCGCCTGTTGGTGACGTCGAAGATCGTCTTCTCGGCCCGTTCGACCACCTCGTCGATGTCGTCCGGGTTCTCGTAGCTGTATGCCTGGATGCTCGTGGCCGCATCGATGAGCTGCCGAAGCATCGAGGTGCGCTTCACGATGTGTGCGTAGTACTCGGCATTGGCCGCGGTGGGCACGGCCCCGGTGACATCGAGCAGGTACGCCTTGCCGCCGGCCGCGTCGAGTTCGCCCGTCGACTCCAGCCTGGCCGCCACCGTGATCTGGTCGATCGCATCGCCGCGCAGGTTCAGGTACTTGATGGCCGAGAAGATCTTCCGGTGCGGCGGGCGATAGAAGTCATCGGCATCGACGATGGTGATGCAGTTCTCCACCGCGTCGCCGGACAGGAACATGGAGCCCAGTAGTGACTGCTCGGCTTCTATGTTGTGCGGCGGAACACGTTCGCGCAGAGCCTGGACTCCATCGTCAGCCATCTATCCGACTCCAATCGGGCAGACGAGGCGCCGCACACGCGGCGCCTCCCTGGTTCCCGGCGCCTAGCTTAGGCCTCGTCTTCCACCTCGGCGGCCTCATCGGCAGCCTCGGCGTCCTCATCGTGCTCATCGGCGGGCAGGCCGTCTTCGGCCTCCGGCTCGACGTCGGCTTCCGCCGACGCCTCCTCGACCACTGCGGGGGCGGCAGCAAGCACTTCGCCGCCCACGGGGATCACGGTCAGCACGAGCGTCGCCGTGACATCCTCGTAGATGCGGACGTCGATGGTGTGCTCGCCGACCGTCTTGATGTGGCCGTGCAGGTCGAGCTTCCTGCGGTCCACGTCCACGCCGAGCTGCGCGCCGAGTGCATCGGCGACCATGCCCGAGGTGACCGAGCCGAACAGCTTGCCGCCGTCGCCGGCCTTGGCCTCGATCACGAGCGACTTGCCCGCGATCTGCGCGGCCAGGCCCTCGGCGTCGCCGCGCTTGGCGGCCTCGCGCTTGTGGATATTGTGCATCCGGGCCTCAAGCTGCTTGAGGTTGCCTGGGGTGGCCATGATGGCCATCTCGCGGGGCAGCAGGTAGTTCGCGGCGAAACCGCGGGCGACTTCGATGACGTCGCCTTCCTTCCCTCTGCCCTTTACGTCAGTCGTCAGAATGACCTTCATCGTCTCTCCTACTCGTTTCTTTCAGCCGCTCCGCGAAGCCGCGGTGCGGTAGTGCGGTCCTCAGTCCCCATCGGGGGTGGGATCCGGACGCCTCGCCTCGACTCCGTCGCGTGGCAGGCGCCGCAGGTTCAGCCACATATCCGCCAGCCCGGTGAGGCTGACCGCCGGCACGAACATCTCGGTCACGCCGAGAACGACGAAACCAAGCATCCGGACCGGCCGCGCGAACTTCGCGCGTTCGTACAGACCAGCAAACACGGCGATGCCCTGCAGGAAGAAGACCAGCCGGGCCACCAATAACAGGTTATTGCCCACGATCGCCAGCGTCGATGCGAACTGCACCGGAAGCTTGCCTGCCGCCAGCAGCGCGACAGCCACTATCGGCAGGACGACCGTGCGAATATCCAGGTCGAGCACCGTGAGTGGCGGGACTCCCCGGGTCGCCACGCCGAAGCGCGCACCCATCGCGCCCACACCCACCATGACGAACAATGCCGTCAGCCCGCCGATCCCGGTGTAGATGCCCGGCCACGTCGAGATGATCCGAGCCATCTCCTCGGTGGTGCCCATCTGCGACGCCACTGTTCCGAGCATCGACTCCAGATACGCGGCCACGCTCTGCCCCGCGATCGATGCCGGTATCGCCAGCTCCGCCACCGCACCGGCGGTGAGCGCTCCGGTGAGCACGACCGATGTGGTGAAGGCGGACATCCGCTTCATCAACACAGCCGTCACCGGCCCGGCCACGAGCAACGATGCCATCGTGAGCACGATCTGACCGGCCGACTCACGCACGGTGATGACGTCTCCGAAGAGCGGAAGCACCAGACCGTAGAGCACCGAACCTGCGACAAGCCCTGCAAGCAGTCCCACCAGGACCGACACGGTGGTGCGGCCTGCGTAGACGAGTCCCGCAAGGGCGGCGCCGGCTACCGGCAACCCGATCAACGGGTCGATGAACACCGCCGCGAAGGCGCCAGCCAACGCGACGAATGCCAGAGACATCGCCTGCTGACCGCTGAGCGCCGGAGGCGCCGTGTTACCTGCGGCCCTTGCCATCGACCTTGCCACTCACGACCGGCACTGCGTACGGGATCAGCGCCATCTCGCGAGCGCGCTTCACTGCGGTCGCCAGACTGTGCTGGTGCTGCGCACAGTTGCCCGAAACCCGGCGCGGCTTGATCTTGCCGCGGTCGGTCGTGTACTTGCGCAGCATGTTCACGTCCTTGTAGTCGATGTACTCGACCTTGTCTTTGCAGAACGCACAGTAGCGGCGCTTAGGCTTCCTCGAGTAATCACTCATGCACGTACCTCCTTCCGATCCCCTGTAGGGGTGGTGTATCGACCGCGAGGCGGGAGGGTACCGCCTGCGGCAGATGCTTCATCTAGAACGGGATCTCTTCGCCGAGGTCGTCCGCCGGCTCGGGAGCCGGTGCACTCGACGAAGCGCTGTAGCCGCCGGAGCCACCGGAGCCGCCGTCACGCGAGGAGAGGAACTCCACCTCGTCAGCGACGACCTCGAGCTTCGAGCGCTTCTCGCCAGCCTGAGACTCCCACTGGCTCCAGCGAAGCTTGCCCTGGATCGCAACCTTCGACCCCTTGGACAGAAAGCGCGAGAGTGCCTCGCCACGAGCGCCGAAGACGGTGACGTCCACGAAGTTCGGAACGTCCTCCCACTCGCCGGTCTGCTGATTCTTGCGACGATCGTTGACGGCCACGCCCATCTTCAGGACGTTCATGCCGCTGCTGGTCGCCCGCAATTCGGGATCCCGGGTCAGATTGCCTGAAATCACAACACTGTTGATGCCCACGTACGCCACCTCACTCGTTGATACCGGTCGTTACGACTCCGGCCAAACACGCACTTACTCGAGATCATCGCGACGGACGATCATGAAGCGCAGCACCTGGCCGGTGATGTGCAGGACGCGGTCGAGCTCGGCGACGGTAGCGGTGTTCGCGTGGAACTGGACGACCTGGTAGTCGCCCTCCTCGGTGTGGTCGATCTCGTAGGCAAGACGGCGCTTGCCCCACGATTCCTCGGCGTCGACCGAACCGCCATCGGCAGTGATGAGACCCCTGACCTTCTCAAGGGTGGCATCGCGTGCCTCGTCCTCGAGGTTGGGGCGCAGGATAAGCATGAGTTCGTAAGCCTTCAATAGTTCACCTCCCTTGGGCTATGCGGCCCCGGGACCATTGAAGGCGATGCCCGGAGCAGGAAATGAAGCTTCCGAAGTGTAGCAGAGGCTCGACAGCCCTACAATGACGTCTACCCCAACCCTCTGACACACCTCGGCGGTGCCTTCAGCGCACGTGCACGGGCGATGCCCGGCGCACTCTGACGATGGCGATCCCGGTGGCGAGCATGCCGAGCGCGAGGATCCCGCTCGTGACGGGCCGTGCCGAGAAGAACGGCACGCGGACACGCTTGCTGACCGTGTGTGGTGCGTTGTTCGGGGCCGCAGCCTCAGCGGCCGGAAGTTCCGCGCCGCTGACCGGCCGACCGGCGGTGACCGGCGTGGCGGCATCGGCTGCCGGCACCGTTGGCGCGACCTCCGCTTGCACCACGGCGCTCACA
>JBASOJ010000079.1:0-64697 GCA_049658145.1 Coriobacteriia bacterium | reverse complement strand
GCGTAGCGCCGCTCGCCGCCGTCTTTGAGCGCGACCACCGCCCGGGATGCGGGCGGCTCGAGCCGGGTGGCGCACCGCGCCGCCGAGAACGCGAATGATCGCCCGCAGCACTCGGCACAACCCGCGGAGCCTGACTGCAGCGGCGCTCCGCACAGTGCGCACGCCGTTCGAGGGTCGATCAGCGGCAGCCCCGACCTGCAGACGTCACACAGAAGCGTCCCCGGCCCGTCGCACCCCGCGCACCTCGGCGGAAAGATGAGGTCGAGCAACCCCCGCACCGCTCCCCCTCCCGGGGCGCGGTGCTGCCTCCCGCAGTCAGCCGATGAGCAGCTGCAGCAGCGGGATGGTCACCACGGCCCCTACCATGGTCGTCAGAATCGCCGAAGCGATGAAGTCCGTATCCAGCTTGAAGCGCTGACCCATGATCACGAGCAGCATCATCGTAGGCACTCCGGCCTCGACCACCGCCACCCTCAGCGACAGCGGATCATCGAGCAGCAGCGTGGCGAGCCCGAGTGCCACGAGCGGCAGCGCGATCAGCTTCACTGCAGCCACGACCACGGCCTTGGACAGATGGCCCCGCAGCGCCCTCGGCTTCAGGCTAAGCCCCACCGAGATCATGATCACGGGCACGACCACCTTACCGAGCGCGTCTAACCAGGATGTCAACGCGTTCGGAAGCGAAAGCCAATGCACGGCTAGCGCCGCAGCGAGCGCGATGAACGGCGGAAAGGTCACTATCTCCTTCATCGGACTCACCTTCACGTCGTGCGCACCGTAGTGCCCCGCGATGATAGAGCCGATCGAGATGACAGCGGCGGTGTTGCCGAACACGTCCGAGAAGATGGCACGCACGAGCCCGGCGTCGCCCATCAACGCCTGCGCCACGGGATAGCCCATGTAGCCGGTGTTGCCGAAGACGCACGCCATGATGAACGCGCCCTTCGTAGGACCTTCGAGCTTCAGCAAGCGCGCCAGCAGCCAGCCCACGCAGAGGCCGATGAGTGCCACCGCCCACGCGATGGCCGGCAGCATGCCAAGCGCCGGGTCGAGCTCCGCCCGGTACACCGAGACGAAGATGAGCGCCGGCAGCGCCACGTCCATGAGCACGGTGTTGAGCGGTCTCGCGTCCTCGGCTTTGAGCAGCCCGGTCACGCGGAGCGTCACACCGACAGCAACGTACGCGAGCAGGCCGCCGATCACGCCGAGTAGGCTGCCCAGGTCCACGTCGCGCCTCTAGCCGAGCTCGTGGATGGCGCCGGTACCGCAGCACGCCTCGGCGAGCGACTCGCCGTACGGCGCGCGCGCCACGCCGCGCTCGGTGATGATGGCGGTCACGTACTCGGCGGGCGTCACGTCGAACGCGGGGTTGTACACCTCGATGTTGGGGGGCGCGATGCGCACCCACGCGTCGAACTGATACGCACCGCCCTTGCGGCTGAGCTCCATCTGGTGGCCCTTGGTCATGCCGAGCGAGTACGGACCGGCCTCGGTGAGCGCGTCGAGCGAGCGGGTCTCGATCGACGTGCGCGGCTCGATCACGCCGGATACCGTGATGCCGGTGACCTCGCGCGCGTCCCGTTCCTCGATCACGATCTCGTCACCCGTCGCGAGCGTGAGGTCCACCGTGGAGGACGGCGCGGCAACGTAGAACGGGATGCCGTGTTCCTTGCAGAGCACCGCCAGCCCGTAGGTGCCGATCTTGTTCGCCACGTCGCCGTTGGCGGCGATGCGGTCGGCGCCCACGATCACCGCGTCCACCAGACCGCGGCGCATCACACTCGCGGCCATGTTGTCGGTGATGAGCTTGAACGGCACGCCAGCCATCCTGAGCTCCCATGCGGTGAGCCGAGCGCCCTGGAGCACCGGCCGCGTCTCATCCACCCACACCTGCTCGATCTTCCCTTCGGCGTGGGCGGTGAAGATCACGCCGAGCGCCGTGCCGAAGTAGGCGGTGGCGAGCGAGCCGGCGTTGCAGTGCGTGAGGATGCGCGAGCCCGGCTCGATCAGCGCGGCGCCGTGCGCCCCCATCTCACGGTTGCGCGCCTCGTCCTCGGCACGCACGCGCAGCGCCTCCTCGAGGACGAGCGGGCGGAGCGCATCCAGGCCCACGTCAGCGTTGTCGCGCGCGAAGCGCTTCATGCGCTCAGCACCCCACATCAGGTTGACGGCGGTCGGGCGCGTCGAGGCGATCTCGTCGGCTACCCGGTCGAGCTCGCCGAGGTAGTACGCGAGGTCGTCGATCTCGGCGCCGTTGGTCTCGGACCAGAGCGCCACCGCGAGCGCCGCCGCCACGCCGAGGGCGGGAGCGCCGCGCACCGCCATGCCGGCGATCGCGGTGCAGACGCCTTCGTACGCGTTGCAGACGAGCAGGTCGCCCACGAGCGGCAGGCGGCTCTGGTCGATCATGCGGACAGTGCCGTCTTCCCACCAGATGGTGGGCGGGATGTTGCCGAGGTCGGGCATCGTGAGGCTCCAGTCGTGTGCGTGGAATGCGGCGTGTGAACCGGTCACTCAGTATAGCCGAGTGGGGGTGGCCGAAATGGACCGCACAGGCCGCTCACTCGTAGTGACTCCACATGCGGAGCACCTTCACCACGTGGTCGCTGTCGATCACCTGGTACACCAGCCGGTGCTGGATGGTGATGCGACGGGAGCACGCGCCTGCCAGGTCGCCTACGAGCTTCTCGAACGGAGGCGCGTACGGGTCCTCAGCGAGCTGGGCAAGCGGCGCCTCGGCCCTGGGCTTGAGACCCGCAGCCGAAAGACGCCTCCCATCCTTCTGCGCGGCCTTCGTGTAGACGAGGCGCCAGCTCACCAGTCGAGCTCGTTGGCCAGCTCGGCGACAGGCGTGGCCATCCCCTCGATGATCGACTCACGCATGCCGGGAATCGACACGAGGTGGAGTGTCTCCTGAACGGCGCGCCAGTCGTCTTCAGACACGAGCACCGCGCTCCCCCGCTTGCCGGTGATCCACACCGGCTCGTGGGTCTCCTGCACGCGGTCGACGAGGCCGTAGAGCTGCTTGCGCGCCTCGGTGGCGGTGTAGTTGACGGGCATGAGCACACTCCCTTCACGTACGGGATAGCGTACGCTCCGGGCTGCGGGCCGTCAACAGTGTGCGAGGCTCCGGTCCCCGCCTGCGCTACAATCGCGGGAGTCGTGACACCCGCCGAGGAGTGAGCGTGCCCGAGCCCGTCACCGCACCTGAGAGCACCCGCTCCGCCACGCTGCCGAAGCCGCTGCTCGCGGCCTGGGTGCTCCTCGCCGCCCTCTTCGCATTCGCGCTCATGGCGAGCACGTGGGGCGGCTATCAGATGGGGCTCGCTGTGTTCGCGCTCGCTGCGGCGGTGCTCTGTTTCCTCGACGAGCGCGCGGGCATCGTGCTCTTCATCGGCTGTTCGGCGCTCGACGCGTACGGCTTCATCACCCACGTGCCGTTCTCGCTCTCGATCGCCCGCGTGGTGGTCGTGGCACTCGTGGCGGGTGCCGCGCTGCGGTGGCTGCGCAGCAGGCCGCGGCCGGCCCTCAGCTGGCGCCAGCTCTCGCTGTGGGACATCGGCATCCTGATCTTCCTCGCGGGCGCCGCCGTCTCCGTGCCGTTCTCGGCATCCCTCGCGCTCTCCGGTGTGGGCATCCTGCACGTGACCTTCCTCATCGGCGCCTACTTCGTGCTCTCCCGCGCCGCGCGCACCGAGGTGGGCCGCAGCGACATCGCACTCGCCACCATCGTGTTCGGCTCGCTCAATGCGCTCGTGGCGCTCGCGCAGGCGTTCGTGCCCGCGATCGCGCCGCCCGTGCTGCGTATCACCGAGTCGCTTGCCGAAGGAGCCGAGATCGTGCGTGCCTCGGGCTTCTTCGACAACCCGAACACGTTCGCGCTCCTGCTCGTGCTCGCCACGCTCTTCGCCGCCGAGCGCGTGTTCGCCGAGCGCTGGCCGTCCCACCGCGCCCTCTACGCGGGCGCGGTGGCTCTCGCACTCGCGGGCATCGGCGTGTCGTACTCGCGCGCCGCGCTCGTGGGCATCGTGGTGGGCGCGGTCGTGCTGGGCGCGATGCTCATCCGCCGCACGCGCGACCGGCTCGTCTTCCTCGCGGCCCTCGTGCTGGTCTTCGCGGCCGTGCTCGCCATCCCCGGCGTGAGTGAGCGGGCCTACTCGATCGTAGACTTCACCGGCGACGCCTCGGCGATGGACCGTGTGTACCTCTCGGAGGTCTCCATCGAGATGTTCGCCAATCACCCGGTGACGGGCGTGGGCATCCAGGCGTTCCGCGCCGCGTATCCGAGCTACGCCGACAGCCGTGTGACGATCGATCCGGTGACCGACGGCCACCAGATGCCCTTCTCCGTTCCCGCCGAAGTGGGCATGCTCGGCCTGATCGCCGAGGTGATCCTCGCAGGCGCACTCGTATTCGCCCTCGTGCGCGCGATGCGCTCCGCCGAGCGGCCGGTGGCGGCCGGCGGTCTAGCCGCGATGGCGGCGATCAGTGCGATGGCGCTGTTCAACACGTTCATCTTCTTCGAGAGCCTGTGGATCGCGGCGGCGCTCGTGGGGGCCGAGATTCTGAGCGAGAGGAGCAGGTGGCTGGCATCGCATTCGGCCGCTTGACCAGGCATCGATCCGGCATGACACGTCAACGTGGTACATGCTATTTTACTTACATCGTCGGTAAGTTCCCTCACTCGTAAGTTACCTGACGCGCACGTTTCTGCCCGGACTCTCTTGGGGGTAGTCGTGACACGCTTCGTGAATCGCACCGCAGAACTCGCCGCACTGGAAGACTGGTGGATGAACGACACCCGCCATCTCGGACTCATCTGGGGCCGGCGCCGAGTTGGCAAGACAATGCTGATCCAGCGATTCGCGGAGACCCGCCCAACGATCTTCCATACAGGCGCGGGCCGACCGGCAATCGATGAGCTGGCCATACTGTCTGCTGCCGCGGCCCCCCTCCTCAAGAACTCGGTTCGCGACCTGGCGGCGCGCCCATTCGAGACGTGGGACGATGCACTGGACACACTAGCGCAGGCAGCGAGCGCCGAGCCGCTCCTTCTCGTCCTGGATGAGTTCCCCGAGCTCATGGGCGTCTCTCCACAACTCCCGGGAATCCTCCGTGCCTTCGTCGATCGCAGCGCGTCCCGCACCCGCATGAGAATCCTGGTGTGTGGATCCGCAGTGCGCACCATGCGCGCCATCCAGGAGGAGCGGGCGCCCCTGTACGGCCGCTTCGATCTGTCGCTGCAGGTGCACCCGTTCGCCCCGCACGAGGCCGCCCTCATGCTGCCGGCGCTCTCCGCCGAGCAGCGCGCGCTCGTCTGGGGGATACTGGGTGGCACTCCCCTCTACCTGTCCTGGTGGGACCAGGGCAAGTCGGTCCGAGCAAACCTCTTCCGCCTCTTCTGCCAACCCGGAGCCCCTCTGCTCACCGAAGGTCAACTGGTGTTGGCTACCGAGGCAGACCTGAGCGGCTTAGGTGGACAGGTGCTCCGCGCGATTGCCGCCGGCCGCACCAAACACAACGAGATCCTCGACGCGGTGGGCAGCGAGCCCACCCGCACGCTGGACCGCCTCGTCGAACTTGGATTGGTAGAGCGAACGATACCCGTGACCGAGAACCCTGCCCGCTCGCGCCGACGCAGCTACCGGGTCACTGACAACTTCCTCGCGTTCTGGCTTCATAACGTCGATCGCCACCGGGCGGAGATCGAGCGTGGGCTCGGCGAGTCGATTGCAGACGTGCTCGAACTGGGACTCGACGACGCCCTTGGTGCCCCTTGGGAGAGTGCGTTCAGGGACCATCTGCGCCTTCGCGCAGCGACCGGTGATCTTGGTAGTGGCGTCGTGGCTATCGGCCCGTGGTGGTCTCAGGATTCTCAGACCGAGATAGATGCGGTTGCACTGGCAGGACGCGAGCGACGCATCGTTCTCGTGGGTGAAGCCAAGTGGGCGCGATCGGTGGACGGCGTAAGCCTGGAACGCACGCTCCGGCGCAAGGCCGAATCGCTCCCGGGAGATATCTCAGAGGCGCGCGTCGCTCTGTGTGCTCGCTCAGAAGTGAGAAACCCGCCGACAAACGCCCTTGTCGTCACCGCGAAGGACATCTTCCCTGGCTGAGTCTCCGTGCGGACGATGTCGCCCGCACGGGACCGCAAGCGGTGAGTGAAGGTGGCGACGGCACCCCCCAGCAGTAGCCGGCCTTCCAGGGCTGCAGCCTCCATTAGAGCTGTGCCGATCTCCGACCATGATGTCGAGAAGACATATGTCCGCTCGTAGCAGTCTCGGCGATCCCGCGGGAAGACGCCCCGCCGTAGTGGAAGAAGACGGTCGCGGTGCCTTCGGTGGAGGAGGCCCTGCGGTTGAAGGCGTCGTAGGTGTAGGCCCAGGCATTCGTTAGCGGGCCGTTCACGCCTGCGAGCTTGTCGAGCACGTCGTAGGAGAAGAGTGCGACGTTGCCGCGCTGACTGTGGGTGAGGCTCGCTCTCTTCATGGTTGGTTGACAGCCACCTCGGGCGCGGATGACCTGACCATACCGGTGGTGTCCAGACGAACCCCGCGATGAAGAGCGCCACTCCCAGGACGCCCATGACTACGGTGGCGCTTCGTTCAGCCGTCAGCAGCCACCTGCCAGTGCTGTCTCCATCCCCAGACTGCTGATAGTAATGGGGCGGCCAATCCCACTCTTCGGAGTAGATCTCATCCCAAGTCCAGTACCACCCACCGGCCCACGCCGTCCCGAACCCGACAGGAGTCTCAAGGTAGACTCCAGGCGGGGTCGAGCCGCATCCCTTCATCTACGAGACCGACGTGCACCACGGGATTCGGCAGAGTCCCCACAACATCAAGCGCGTCGAGGTTGACCTCGTAGCCGGTGGACTTCTTGGACTTGGAGTAGGAACACGTCACCAACACGGTGTGCTCCGTGTCCGCCAGCCCCGCGGGCGAACTCCACACTACTTGCTGATCGGCGACCGTGCTCGCGTAGAGATCGACGGGTATGGCGGCTCCCCCATCCAGGGAAACGCTCATCTGGCCGAACGCCGGCCCCTTCTTCGCCCGGAGCGAGAGCGCCGTTCCGGTGAACGTCACGAGTGCGGTGCTGCCCTCCCACGCTCGTCTGCCGATAGGAGCCGCCCGAAGCGCCCACATCGGCCGCATCCCCCCAGTTCACGGAAGGCAGGTACTCGATGGCGGCGCAATCGGACTCGTACCGCGTTGGCTGAGGCGGAACCACCGCCTGCGCAAGCACCCCGATCGCCCACCCTTCGTGCCCAGAACCTGTATCTCCGTGCCCTCGAAGCACACGAAGGCGGCTCCGATGCTGTCCATCTGTGAGTAGCTTCCTCCATCTGGGCCGGAAGGATCACCGCCAGGAGCAGTGCGGTCAATGCCGTGGCCAGACCGCGCGCGGACGACTCCGAACGAATCCCCATGAATGCCCCCTCGCCCCTGACGCGCAAGGCGCGGCCATTCCCCCAGCTGCAGTTCCTTCGACACTGGTGTCCAATCACCTGCACCCTGGGGCAGGTAGCGGCACGCGAAAGGGGCGAGCCATGACGGCCCGCCCCTCGGCAGCTGACGTAAGGTTCGCGCTAGACCGTGCCCTCCTGCCAGGAGCTGAGGTAGTGCTCCTGCTCCTCGGTAAGCTCGTCGATCTCGATGCCCATACTCGCGAGCTTGAGCGCCGCGATCTCCTCGTCGATCTCCACCGGCACCTCGTAGACGCCCGCCTCCATGTCGGCGGCGTTCTGCGCCATGAACTCGGCGCACAGCGCCTGGTTGGCGAAGCTCATGTCCATGACCGAGGCCGGATGGCCCTCGGCGCAGGCAAGGTTCACGAGGCGGCCGTCGGCGAGCAGGTAGATCGTGCGGCCGTCGGCGAGCACGAACTCCTCCACCAGCGGGCGCACCTCGCGGCTCGAGACCGCCTTCTCGCGCAGATGCGGGATGTTGATCTCCACGTTGAAGTGGCCGGAGTTAGCGATGATCGCACCGTTCTTCATCGCCGCGAACGCGGGCGAATCGATGACGTTGATGTCGCCGGTGACGGTGACCCAGATGTCGGCCTGCGCTGCTGCCTGCACCGACGGCATCACACGGTAACCGTCCATGACGGCCTCGAGCGCCTTGAGCGGGTCGATCTCGCAGATGATGACGTTGCCGCCCAGCCCGTCAGCCCGCATCGCGATGCCGCGGCCGCACCAGCCGTAGCCCGAGATGACCACGGTGCGCCCGGCGATCAGGCGGTTGGTGGCGCGCACGATGCCGTCGATCGTGGACTGGCCGGTGCCGTAGCGGTTGTCGAAGAGATGCTTGGTGTTGGCCTCGTTCACGGCGATGATCGGGTACTTGAGCGCCTCGTCGTCGGCCATGGCGGCCAGACGGATCACGCCGGTGGTGGTCTCCTCGGTGCCACCCAAGATGCCCTCGAGCGCCTCGGGGAACTTGGCGTGGATGCGGCCCACTACATCCGCGCCGTCGTCCATCGTGATCTGCGGCTTGTGCGCTATCGCAGCGTCGATGTGGCTGTAGTAGGTCTCCGTGTCCTCGCCCTTGATGGCGTAGGTGCGGATGCCGTACTCGCTCACGAGCGCGGCCGCCACGTCATCCTGCGTGGAGAGCGGGTTGCTCGCGCACAGCACGCACTCGGCGCCGCCCGCCTTGAGCGTGCGCATGAGGTTGGCGGTCTCGGTGGTCACGTGCAGGCACGCACTGATGCGCACGCCCTCGAGCGGCTTCTCAGCCTCGAAGCGCTCGCGGATGCTGGCGAGCACGGGCATGTCGGCGTCGGCCCACTCGATACGCGCCTTTCCGGCAGCGGCCAGCGCGGGGTCCTTCACGTGGTGATCCATGGTGTTCCTCTCAGACGAAACGCCGGCCCGGGGGTGCCGACGAAGGTTCACAGCCTACGTAGTATAGCAAGCAGTAAGCGGGTCATGTCCTCGGCAGCCAGACGCCCCGCCTCGAGGACCTCCCCGTGCGAGAGGCCCTCGCCTGCCGCCACGTTGGTGACGAGCGAGAAGCCGAGCACCCTGAGGCCGAGCGCTCGCGCGGTGATGACCTCGGGCACAGTCGACATCCCCACCACGTCGGCACCGCATCCGCGCAGGTACGCCACCTCGGCGGGCGTCTCGTAGCTCGGGCCGAGCAGTCCGGCATACACGCCGTCATGCAGTATGACGTCCTCGTCCGAGGCCGCGAGGTACGCCTTCGCGCGGAGGTCCGGATCGTAGGCGTCGCGCATCGGCACGAACGGCACACCGCCCTCGGGGCCGGGCCAGCCGATCAGCGGGTTCGTGCCCATCAGGTTGATGTGATCCGAGATGAGCACGATGTCGCCCGAGGACAGGTGTTCCGAGATTCCGCCGGCGGCGTTCGTCACCATGAGCACCTCGCAGCCGAGAGCCGCGGCAAGTCGCGCCGGATACGCCGCCTCGTGCGCGCTCGCGCCCTGGTACTGGTGCACGCGCCCCTGGAACATGATCGCCGGTACACCGGAGAGCGTGCCACAGACGAGCTGCCCCGCATGGCCGGCGACGTTGCCCACCTTCGGGTAACCTTCCAGCTCGCCATACGGGATGCGCCGCGCATCCTCGGCCACATCGGCCAGGCCGGACAGCCCGGAGCCGAGGACGATCGCCACGCGCGGCGATGGCGACACGGCGCGGACCCGCCTGAGATCGGGTTCCGGGACCCACAGGCTGCTCGGCAACATTGATGCTCCCTTCCGGGAAGGCCTACGTGGGAGAGGATTCCCCTTCGTTGGGGGTCGCGGACGCCGGCGATGCGTCGGCACCCTCGCGCACCACCATGCACCACGCTGCCGTGCCCAACCCGATCGCGAACCACCAGAACTTGCTCGCCTCGAGGCTGTACGTGAACGCCTGCGCGGCAAGCGCCAGCGCCGCAGCGAACGCGCCGGTCGCCAACGCATGGAGGGTCGCGCCGCGCGCTCGCCGCGCAGCAGGCAGCGCAGTGCGCAGGAGGAAGGCTCCGAGCACCCAGAGGAACGCAAGCAGCCCGAGGAAGCCCGTCTCGGCGAGCACGGTCACGTACGCGGTATGCGACTCCACGATGCCTGCGTCGGCCCGCGGATCGCGATACGCCGGGTACACCACCTGGTAGTTGTCGAGCCCCACGCCGAAGGGATGGTCGCGCCACATTGCGAGCGCACCCTTGACCATGTACACGCGATTGGTGGCCGAGCCCGTCTCACCCGCGCCGAGCACGTTCTCTTCCACCCAGCGCGCGTCGAAGATGAGCGCACCCGCCGCGACGACTGCTACCACCATCACCGCCACGAACACGAGCTTCGCGCGACGCGGCGCACGCATCACCAGCGCGACGGCGACAAGCCCGATCACGAGTCCACCGAGCCCCCCGCGCGAGTAGGTGGTCGCGAGGCCCACGAGTGCCGCCAGAAGCGCGACCACACCGAGTGCGCGCAACCCGCGCTTCATCGGCACGCCCGCCACGAGCGGCACGGCGAGCAGGATCGCCGACATCAGGAACGACGCGAGGATGTTCGGATCGAGGAAGGTCACGCGAGCGCGGATGCCGTAGCCGGGCGTGAAGAGCACGGGATGCTGCACCGCGAAGACGTCGGCCCACTCGAGGAGCGCGAGCACCCCGAACACCGCGGCCACCACGAGCACGCCGCCCACCACCAGCGCGCCCTGGCGCGGCTCGCGCACGAGCGTCACCACGATGAGCACGAGCACGGCGCTCGAGGCGAGGCTGGCGAGCTGCACGACCGCCGGTGCGAGTTCGGTAGCGAAGACGAGTGAAAGCGCCGCGGTACCGAGGAATGCCGCGAGCGGCAGTGTCACGGGCGTCTTCGGGAGCGCCGCCCGCTTGGTCGCAAGCTGCCAGAGCGCGAGGAGCGTGAGCACGACCGCGAGCACCTGGTACAGGGTGAAGCGCGCCGGGCCCACCTCGGCGATGCGGCCGGTGACGTCCAGGGCGGCTGCAGCCACGAGCGCGACAAGGCCGACGGCAGCCACTCGCTGCGTCGCCTCACTCGAGGATATGTCGCCGCCGGGCGTGATGCCGGCTCGGGGTCCGCTCACCGCTCACCTTGCGAATCGAGGCCAGCGGGTGCGCCGGCCGGGCCACCTGGTAGCATAGCATCGGCACGAATGCGGGCCGAGTGAGAGCCGCTCGCGTCACCGAACCGCCATCGGAGGCACACGTGACACAGGAACGGCCCGCCGAGCCCGGCGACGCGGGGATGCTCAAGTCAGCGCTCAGACTCGCCGGCTCGGACGCGGCGCGCTACCTGCCCGTTCGCTTCGTGCCCGCGCTCACCTCGCTCGTCACGGTGCCGCTCTTCACGCGTGTGATCGACGTGGCCGACTACGGCGCGTTCTACGTGATCAACGCCTTCCTGGTGCTCGGCGCACGCATCGCCGCCGAATCGGTGGCCGCATCCGCCCTGCGCTTCTACTGGCCGAACAAGAAGGCCGGCACGCTCGATGCGTACCTCGCGACCGTGATGTGGTCGGTGGTGGCTATCCTCGGGCTGGTAGCGGGCGTCATCCTCGCCGTGGGAACGCTGCTCGAAGGCGTCATCGACCCGCTCGTGGCGCGCCTCGTCCCGGTCTCGGCGGCCTACTTCTTCTGCAACTACTCGCTGTTCGTGCTCATGGAGGTGCTGCGCGCGGCCAACCGTGCACGCGACTACGCGCGCATCTCGATCACCGCCACGCTGCTCACCAACGCGCTCGCGGTGGTGTTCGTGGGCGTGCTCGGCTGGGGCTCGGCGGGCATCTTCGCCGGCGTGGCTGTCGGCAGTGTGATCGTGATCCCCTGGACGCTCGTGAAACTCCACGCCGACGGCTCGCTCTCACCCACCGCCGCAAGCCGCTCCACACTCGGCGAGCTCGTCGCGTTCGCCGCGCCGCTCGTGCCGGCAGGCGCGGCGCTGTGGGCACTCGGCTTCCTCGACCGGTTCGTGATCGAGGCCGCACGTGGCCCCGCCGAGGTCGGCCTCTACTCCACCGCCTACGGCCTCGGCGAGAAGATCATCCAGCTCTTCACGCTGCCGCTCATCATGACCATGCTGCCGCTGCTCATCCAGAACTTCGAGGAGCACGGGCAGACGACCGCGGCGCAGATGCAGACGCAGTTCACCCGCTACTTCGCACTCGCTACCGTGCCGCTGCTCGCCGGGCTCGCGGTGATCGCACGCGATTTCATGTGGGTCTTCACGGGCGAGCAGTACCGCGAGGCGTATCCCGTACTCGGCGTGATCGCCGGGGCGACGCTGCTGGCGGGACTCGTGCAGCTCGGCTCGGCAGGGCTCACGATCCACAAGCAGTCCCGCCGCATCATGGTCAACACGCTCGCGGCCGCAGCGCTCGATGTGACGCTCACCATCGTTCTCGTGCCGCGCTACGGGTATGTGGCCGCCGGTTGGGCCGCCGTGGCCGCCTACGTGCTCCTGGCGGCGCTGACGTGGCTCCAGAGCAGGCGGTACCTTGCGTGGACACTGCCGTGGGCGTCGCTGCTTCCGATCGCGGGGGCCACTGCGGTGATGTCGGCCGCGGTCTGGGGCGTGACACTCCTGCTCCCCACCACGGTCTGGGCGCTTCTGGCCGAAGGCGCGACCGGACTCGGCGTGTACGCGCTCGCGCTCCTCGCTCTTGGCGGCGTACGCGCCGATGAGCGCGCGTTCGCGCGCGAACTCGCCGGCTCGGCACGCGCTCGGCTCATGCGACGGAGCGGCCGGGCCTAATCCCTGGTGACGACCATCGTGCCGAGCGGCACCATGTCGAAGAGCACGAGGATGTCGTAGTTGTGCAGCCGGATACATCCGTGCGACGCGTAGGTGCCGATACTCGAATCGGTGTCCGTACCGTGGATGTTGTACGCCGTATAGACGAACGTGTTGCCCGACTGACGGAACAGGCGCATCTTGCGCGGCCCGTACACGCCTGAGGAGTAGTACTTGGCCCCGATACGCCATATCGCACTCGGCGTCGGCGTGCTGGCCTTACCCACGGCCACGGGATACGTTGCGATGAGCGCACCGTCGACGACGTAGTAGATGCGCAGGTCGCTCTTGTCCACGACCAGATAGCTGTTCCAGGGATAGCCGAACTCCGAGAACGCCGGCCGCGCGGGCGGCGCTGCCTGCACCAGGTCGCCTCCCACGTCGAACGCGTCGAAGGACACGGCCGTCCCCCGTGCCGCGGGGTTCTTGCGGCCCGTCCAGCCGATCGTGACCGTATGCGGACCGTACGGCAGGTCACCGGTGCTGTAGACCGTTCGCTGCACCCCGACCGTGGGGCTGTACAGGTCGACATACCCGGCCGGCCCGCCGTCCACCGAGACCGAGGCGATGCCGTAGTCGGGGCCGACGACGGCGATCCAGTCGAGCCTGGCTCCCACGAACGAGACTGCGACGGCGCCCCATGACGGACCCGCCCACACGTGCCGGTCACCCGACGGACCGGAGGTGACCACCCCGTTGAGCTGACCGTTCCGGCCCAGATGCGGGTCGGTCTCCTCGTAACGGATGAGCCCCTGCATGACGGTGCCCGTGATCAGCGCAGCGTCGAGGCCGATGTATGAGTCGCTGGCCGAAACGTTTCGATCACCGGTGCATACCACGCGCACCGAGTGCCGACCCGCCGGCAGGTCACCCGTGGTGTAGACGATCCGCTGGGTGGCGGTAGATGCGCTGTAGAAGTCCACCGGCACCGCAGCGCCGCCGTCGACGCTCACCGAGGCGATACCGTACTTGGGGCCTACCGTGGCGAGCAGGTCGAGGCGCGTGCCGTTGAACGCGGCCACATACTCACTGCCAACCACGTTGGTGAACATGTAGCTTCCGCCGGCGAGCACCGGCGCTTCGTAGGTGGGCCAGCTGCCGCGCTTGGCGATCCGGTGGTCGGACTGATCGACCGGCATGCCGGTGAGTACGCCACTCACGGCCAGTGCATCGAGGCTGACGAACGAATCGGCGGCCAACGGGCCCGCCGTGCCGGTGCACGTGATGCGCATCGTGTGCAGCGCATCGGGAAGGTCGCCCGTAGAGAAGACCGTTTGCTGCACCTGTGTATCGGCGCTGTAGAGGTCGACGTTCGCGGGGGCGCCTCCGTCGAGACTCACCGAGGCGACGCCGTACTTCGGCCCCGTGGTGGCAAGAACGTCGAGCCGCGTGCCCACAAAGGCCACGGTGACGCTGCTGCCCGCGGTCTTGGTGAAGATGTGGCTGCCGCCCGACATCGCCGGGACCGCATAGCTGGTCCACCCACCGGTGAGCACGAGCCTCGAGTCGGCCTGCTCGACGATCGTCGCAGGCAGCGCAGCGGCGGGCAGCGCGACGCTCGCCGAGAGCGACGTCACCAGCGCGAGGATCCCGAGCAGGCACGCCGCGCGCATCGAGAGCGTATGCCCACCGTCGTTCGTGCGCACCCGTGGCATGTTGACCTCCGTCGCAGACCCTGTTGTGTTGACTCTACCATCGCTCATCGGCCGCTCACCAGAGGCACATGAGCACCGAAGCAGGTGGCCAGGGCCTACTCGGCCAGCAGCTCCTCGTACAGAGCGACGAGGCGCGGCATGAGCGCATCCCAGTTGAGGCGCGCCTCGATGAGCGCGCGGCCCTCGCCCGCGGCCTTACGCGCGCGATCCGGGTCGCACAGGAAGCCGAGCGCGGCCTGCGCCGCCGCCGCGGGATCTCCCGCGGCCACGAGCGCGCCGCCCGTGCCCGCCGTGAGCGCACGCACCGGAGGAAGATCGGTCGAGACATACGGGATGCCCGAGGCCATGTAGTCGAACACCTTCGTGGGGACGTTCTTCCGGAACTTCGGGATGTCGTGCAACAGTGATAGCCCCACGTGAGCGCTCTGCATCACACGCGCGATCTCCCCGTACGGCACCGGCGGCAGGAGCGTCACGCCCTCGGCATCCAGCCGGTCGAGTTGCGCGGCGACCTCCTCCGTGGGCGTGCCGACGAGCAGGAGTCGCGCTTCGGGGAGCTCGGCGCGCACCAGCCGGATGGTCTCCAGCATGTCGGAGAAGCCGCGGACCTCGGAGATGGAACCCACGTACAACAGCGTGGGCGTCCCGGAGGGGGCACCCGCGCCTGCGGGGAACAGGTCGAGCGGAGGGAAGTTATCGAGCCGCACGACACGCCGGGCGCCCATCTCACGATACCGGCGATCGAGCGCCTCGTCGGCCACCACCACGGCGTCGAAGCGCGGCACGTAGCGGCGCTCGGTGCGGTCGATCCACCACGCCACGAGCCGCCTGAGTGGCGCCGGGATGTACGTCTTGGTCATCATCGCGTCGGGGTGATGCTCGTGCGAGTCGTACACGACGGGCACGCCGGTGCGGGCGGCCAGGCGCGCCATCGCCGGCACGAGCTCGACGTTGTGGAAGTGGTAGAGCGCGGGGCGCTGCGCCTCGGCGAGCGCGATCACGCGGCGCACCTCGGCCCACCGGCGGAGCCTGCCGCCGCGCTTGCGCATGGGCACGATCTCGACGCCTTCGAGCGTGCGCGGCTCACTGTTGTCGCGACACACGAGCACCGTGCGCCAGCGCTTCGCGAGAGAGCGGCACTCGTGGTAGAGGATGCGCCCGTCGGTGGGGATGTTGACCGACGTGATGTGGCAGATCACCGGGCCGGGTGCCGCCTCGCCCATATCCCCGCCCTCCCCTGCGCATGGTGTCGGCCGCCGGAGCCCGGCGCATTCTCCGTGGTAGGATAGCATCCGCTTCGATTCCCCCGTGCGCAAGGACCGGCTCTTGAGGATCCTCTACATCTATCAGTTCTTCGCCACGCCCGAGGCCTCGCTCGGACTCACCCGCAGCTACGAGTTCGCCAGGGCTCTCGTGGACGCAGGGCACGAGGTGACCGTCCTCACGAGCGCCTCGAACCTCCCCGAGGAATACCAGGCGCACGTATTCACCCGCGGTGAGATCGATGGCATCGAGGTCCGGGCGATCCGCGTGGGCTACTCGAACTACATGGGACACCTTCGGCGAATCCTGTCGTTCGCCGCCTTCATGTTCGCCTCGGTATGGGCGGCGCTGCGCGTACCGAAGCCCGATGTGGTCTTCGCCTCCTCCACGCCCATCACGGTCGCGCTGCCGGGCCTTGCGGTGGCTCGCTGGAAGCGCGTGCCGTTCGTGTTCGAGGTGCAGGACCTGTGGCCGGAAGCCGCGATCCAGATGGGCGCCATCAAACGCACGGGGCCCATCGCGGTGCTCGCCAAGAGACTCGAGCGCGCGGCGTACCGTCGGGCCACCGCGATCGTGCCCGTTTCCCCCGGCATGGCCGCGGGCGTGGCCGCCGAAGGCACGCGCCACTCGAAGATCAACATGATCCCCAACTTCTCGGACCTCGCGCGCTTCCACCCCGGCGACAAGGACGCCGCCATGGTGGAGCGACTGGGACTCGGCGACCGCTTCGTCGTCGGCTACACGGGCGCGATCGGCCCATCCAACGCGGTGCACGAGCAGGTGCCCGAAGCCGCGCGCGAACTGAAGGCGCGCGGACGCGACGACATCGTGTTCGTCATCGCGGGCGATGGCAAGAGCTTCCCGGTGCTGTCCGAACTCACCGAAGGCCTCGACAACGTGCTGCTGCTCGGCAGGATCCCAAAAGTCGAAGTGCCCGCGCTCACGCGCACCGCCGATGCGCTGATGGCACTGTTCGGCGACAAGCCGATCCTGGCTACCAACTCACCGAACAAGTTCTTCGACGCGCTCGCCTCGGGCCGGCCCGCAATCGTGAACCAGCCCGGCTGGACGCGCGAACTCCTCGAGGAGAACGGCGCGGGCGTCTACGTGCCGGTGGGTGACGGCATCGCACTCGCCGATGCGATCGAGGCGCTTGCGGACGACCCTGAGGGGACCGCGGCGATGGGCCGAGCGGCCCGTGCGCTTGCCGAGGAGCGCTTCGGGCGCGACCTCCAGGCAGAGCGGATCGTGGCCGTGATCGAGGCCGCCGCGCGCGGCTAGAACGGTAGCTTCGAGATGCCGTACGTGCCGTCGGACATGCCTACGAGCATCAGTCCATCGCCGGCTTCGAAGCTGATCGCGGAGACACCCGGCGGCAGCTCGGCGGTGGTGACGTCCTCGCCGAAGCGCACGATGAGCGGCACCTCCCCGTCGGTGGCACCCGCCGGCACGAGCGCCAGATAGCGGCCGTCGGTGGAGACCGTGGGCAGGTAGCGGACGCTCGCCTCGAACTCCTCGTCGTACAGCCGCTTGCCCTCGGCGTTGTAGACGCGCACGGTCGTGACGTGGGTGGCGTCGTCCTTGCCCTTGGCGTCGTAGGCGGCGACAGCTACCATCCCCGCGCCGGTCACCATCACGCCGTCGCGGTCGGTGCTCTTGCTCCAGAGACGCTGGCCGAGCCCGTTGTCGGTGAGCTCGTATGCGGTGAGCTTGCCGCGCTCGTCGAGCAGCCCGGCGACATCCGTGGCGATCAGCGATGCCGAGACCGGCCGCTTCAGTTCAAGGTGTGTCCGGATGGAGTCGTCGGCATACGCCTCGGCAAGTCCGGTGGGGTCCTTGTCACCGTTTGCGATCGAGTAGCCGGTGACCACGCGGCGCAGGTCGGTCGTGGCGTCGCATTTCACACGCACGACACCATCGGTACGCTTCTCCCAGCGAACGACGCCCGAGGCGCTGTCGCGAACGTTCACGTTGCCCGGAGCATCCGCCGATGACGGCCAGGAGACGAGCACCTTCGTACCGTCGGCCGAGACAGATCCGCCGATGGTGAGACCCTCGGCCGGACTCGCAGCCTGCCACAGACCGTTGCCCGCCGCTCCGTACACGGTGAGGACGTCTGGAGCCGCCACCTCGGTGCCTGCGGGCGTGGCCGTGACGACGGCGACCGTCGAGCCCGCATCGTCGACGCTCATGGAGACGATCTCAAGCCCGGGGTTCGCGATCTCCCACGCCGTGGCGCCGGCGCTGTCGACCTTGCGGATCGACCCGTCGGCGCACGCGATGACCGAGGGGCCACCGACGCCACACGCCTCCACCGCGGCTATGCCGGCGGGTGCGGTGGCCGACCATATCCACCGGAACACGGGGGGAAGCTCCTCTTCGGCCTTGCAGCCGGGCAGCAGGGCCATCACGAGCGCGCCCACCGCGATCACGGCGACGAGCCGGGACCCTGCCCGGGCACGGACCGGCGAACCGATCGGCTGCATGTGTGGCCCCCCCTCCGGCGACCGCGCTACGCGGCTAGTTCGTGGACGTCTTCCACGTATCGTAGTCCTTGCCGACCACGACGAGTACATCCGTGGTGAACGAGTACATGCCGCGGCTCTCGACAACGCGCGCCTGTGGGAGCGCCGACGCGACGGCCGTCGCCGCCGCAGCGTTGTCCTTGTACACGACGAGGGTCTCGTCGTATACGAACTGATTGGCGTTGCCGACCTCGCCCACGACGTACCCCGCCTCGGTCAAGATGCCGGCGGCGACCGACGCGCAGCCCTCGATGCCCGCGCCGTTGCGGACGGCCACGGTGATGGCCGAAGGATCGATGGCGGTCTCCACGGTGGCCGTGGCGTCGAACGGCAGGCCTGCGGTCATGGCGGCCACCAGGAACTCCTTGCGGTCCTCGTCGGGCCACACGTACGGTGACTTCCACTCGCCCATCACCGTTGCGGTCTGGACGTTCGCGCCGCCCATATCCCTGAGGGCCAACGCCACATCGACGATCTGGTTGATGTTCATGTCCGTGGACATGTACTGCGCCACGTCCTTGACCATGCCGGGGATCCTGAGGACGTTCTCGAACTGTGTGGTCTGGTCGGCCAGCGCCTTGAAGAACTGCTGCTGATGGCGCATCCGCGTGAAGTCGGCATCGGGGAAGTCGCGGCTGCGCACGAACGTCAGCGCATGGTCTCCGTCGAGCAGCTGATAGCCCTCGTCGATGTGGGACGCCGTGTACGAACCGTGGCTCGAGGCCTTCTCGTCGTCGATCTCCGTGTCCACATCGATCCACACGCCGCCGAGTGAATCGACCACCTGGATGAACCCATCGAACTCAAGGTCCATATAGTGGTTGATCGGGATGCCGAGGAACTTCTCGACCGTGTCGACCATGAGCGCGGGGCCTCCGTGGAAGGTCGCCGCATTGATCTTATCGGTTCCATAGCCGGGTATCTCCGCACGCGTGTCGCGCGGGATGGACAGCATCCAGACCTTGTCGTTCTCCGGGTCGATCCGCGCCACGATGATCGTGTCCGCGCGTGCAGCGCTCTCGCCGGGACGGTTGTCCTGGCCGAGCAGCAGCACCGTGAACGGCTCATGGGGGACGCGATCGGTGAGCGCCTCACTGAGTTCGCCGCTGTCCTGCGAGTTCTCGACCATCGTCTGCTGAGCCGAGTGCAGCAGGTTGTATGCCCATGCCGCGACGCCGACGACCAGCAGCAGGACGACGACGAGTGCCGCGATCGAGATGCGCTTGACCCTACTGCGGCGCCGTGCATGCTCGATGCGCTTGGTCGACGTGCTCTCGATCATGCTCGAGGCACGCCTGCGCGTATCGGGTGCGGGCGGATCGAGCCGCCTCGAGCTGCGGCGCGATGCCGAGCGACGCGGCGGCCTACTGGCGGAATGGCGTCCCACTGATCCGATCACCTGCGACTTTCACGAACAAACGACTCCGGCAGAGGCCGATGGTACCGCACGCATCAGCGCCCCGGAGCAACCGTTACCGAACGCTCATAGGACGACGACGTTGCCGTTCTTTCGGCCCTTGAGGGCATTGCGCGTATCGAAGACCAGCGCACTTTCGCGCGCGATGAGGTCGTAGTCGAACACCGAGTGCGCCGTGATGATCAGCACCACATCGGCCCGGCGCACTTCCTCGGCGCTGAGATCCACCCGTGGCACGCTCATCCCGGAAGCGACGAACCGGTCCACGTACGGATCGCAATAGACGAGCTCCGCATCCTTGGCAAGCAAGAGCTCCGCCACGCGGATGGCGGGAGACTCGCGCATGTCATCGATATCGGCCTTGTACGCGACGCCGAGCATCAGAACACGTGACCCCGCGAGTGACTTGCGCTGGCTGTTGAGCGCGTCCATCAGGCGATTCGCGACGTAGTACGGCATGTTCTCGTTGATGCGGCCGGAGAGGTCGATGAACTCGGTGCGGAAGTCGTACTGCTTCGCCTTCCAGGACAGGTAGAACGGGTCGACGGGGATGCAGTGGCCGCCGAGTCCGGGACCGGGGTAGAACGGCATGAAGCCGAAGGGCTTGCTCTTTGCCGCGTCGATGACCTCCCAGATGTCCACGCCCATGCGGTCGCACAGCATCAGGAGCTCGTTCACGAGCGCGATGTTCACCCCGCGGAACGTGTTCTCGAGCAGTTTGGTCATCTCGGCCGCACGGGTCGAGGAGACCGGCACCACTGTGTCGATATAGCGACCGTACAGCGCCACCGCCGCCTCGGTGCACGCAGGCGTGACGCCGCCGACGACCTTGGGGGTGTTCCGCGTCTGCCACACCGTGTTACCGGGGTCGACGCGCTCGGGGCTGAATGCCAGGAAGATGTCGGTCCCGACCTTCAGACCCCCCGACTCGAGAACGGGCTGGATGATCTCCTCGGTGGTGCCGGGGTAGGTCGTGGATTCGAGGGTGACGAGCATCCCGGGATGCATATGCGGAGCGATCGATTCCGCGGCGCTCACCATGTACGAGACATCCGGCTCTTTGGTCTCGTTGAGCGGTGTGGGCACGCAGATCGCCACGGCGTCCGCCTCGGACACGCGAGAGAAGTCGGTCGTGGCCGATAGGAGTCCGCGCTCGACAAGGTCGGCGACCTCGGCGGTGGGTACATCGGGGATGTAACTCACGCCCGCGTTGACCAGTTCGGCCTTCTCCGAGGAGACCTCCAGGCCGATGACCCGATGACCCGCCTTGCCCATCTCGACGGCCAGCGGGAGTCCCACGTAGCCGAGCCCCACCACGGCAAGCACGGCGCTGCCGGCCTCGATTCGCTCGAGCAGTCCCATGCGCGAGTCACCTTTCACCACGTCATCCCCCGGACACAACCTTCTTATTGTATCGCGAACATGAGCGTGCCCGAGCAAGCGAGCTCGCCACCCACCAACGCGCGTGCTTCACCGAAGCCGATACTCGCCCGTGCCTTGGTGATCTCGCACTCGAGCCGCAGCGTGTCGCCGGGTACCACCTGGCGCTTGAACCGCACCTTGTCGATGCCGGCGAAGAAGGCGAGCTTGCCGGCGTTGGCGGGCAGGGAGAGCAGTGCCACCGCCCCCGCCTGTGCGAGCGCCTCGACGATGAGCACGCCGGGCATGACCGCGTACTCGGGGAAGTGCCCCGGCACCCAGAACATGTCCGGGCGGACGTCAAGCTCACCGGTCGCCCGCACACCGGGCTCGAGTTCCAGCACCCGGTCCACGAGGAGGAACGGGTCACGGTGCGGGATGATCGCCTTGACGGCCTCCCGATCCAACATCTGAGTTCTCCTCACTCCTCGACAAGCCGGATGTCCGCGCCGAGCGCCGCGAGTCTGCCGGTGAAGTCCTCGTAGCCGCGCATGATGTGGTGCACGTCGGAAACGACCGTCTCGCCCTCGGCCACGAGCGCCGCGAGCACGAGAGCCGCGCCGCCGCGCAAGTCGGGCGAGCGTACCGGTGCCCCCTGGAGCGAAGGGACCCCGCGGACGAACGCCCGGTGGCCCTCGATGTCGATGTCGGCGCCCATACGCTTGATCTCGTCCGCGAACATGAAGCGGTTCTCGAACACGTTCTCGGTGATGACCGAACTGCCTTCGGCGAGTGAGACGAGCGCCATGAACTGCGCCTGCATGTCGGTAGGAAAGCCCGGGTACGGGAGGGTGGCGACGTCTACCGGCAGGATCGGCCGATCGCGGCGCACGGTGGCGCCATCGGGGAGCATCTCGAACGTACAGCCGGCGAGCTCCATCTTGGTGAACAGCATCTCGAGGTGTACCGGGTCGAAGCCGGTCACCGTGACCGGACCGCCGGTGATACCACCCGCCACCAGGTAGGTCCCCGCCTCGATACGGTCGCCCACCGTTGTGTGCGCCACCGGGGTGAGTTCGCGCACACCGTGGATCACCAGCGTGGAGGAGCCCCGGCCCTCGATGTGCGCACCCATCCCCACGAGCATGTCCACCAGGTCGCCGATCTCCGGCTCGCGAGCGGCGTTCTCGATCGTGGTCGTGCCCTCGGCCAGCACGGCAGCCATCAGCAGGTTCTCGGTGGCTCCCACGCTCGGAAAGTCGAGGAGCACCTGCGCGCCGGTGAGACCGTCCGGTGCGGTGGCGTCGATGTAGCCGTGCTCGAAGGCGATACGTACGCCGAGGTGCTCAAGGCCGTGGATGTGCATGTCGATCTTGCGCGAGCCGATGTTGCAGCCGCCCGGCATCGCCACCCGTGCGCGCCCGAAGCGCGCCACCAGCGGGCCGAGGACCACGATCGACGCCCGCATCTGGGCAACGAGCTCGTAGGGGGTCTCCACCGACGTGACATCGGCGGCATCCACGCGGACCGAGTGATCCTCGCGTGTGACGACCGCGCCCAGGCCCTCGAGGACCTCGGCCATGACCGCAACGTCGCTGATATCGGGAACGTTCGAGATGACCGACGCACCCGGCGCGAGCAGCGCCGCGGCCATCAGCTTGAGCGCCGAGTTCTTCGCACCCCCCACGTGGACGGTGCCGCTGAGCGGTCGCCCGCCTGTGACGACTATCGAAGCCATACGCTGTGCATACCCTTCCGCAGAAACGTTTCCATAGAGTAGCAGACGGCGGACCCCGGATTCGGGGCCCGCCGCGCCTGTGGCTGCCGGTCCGCGAAGGTGAGCTACGAGCTGCGCTCCGCCACCTTCAACTGGATCTCACACCACTTGAGGTCTTCTTCGCACTCCGTCATATCCTCGCGCTCCATAAGCGGCTTGGCTTTCATCTCGGCCATGCGCTGCTCGGCGCGCTCCTTCGCCTGACGGGCGCGATCGATGTCGACCCGCGATGCGTGCTCGGCGGCGTCCGCCAGAACGATGACTTTGTCGTGGTAGACCTGCAGGTACCCGCCCGACACCGCGAACCACTCGACGTCCTTGTTGTCGTTATAGCGCACGCGCAGTTCGCCCGGGCGCAGAACGGTCACGAGCGGAGCGTGGAGCGGCAGGATGCCCACCTCGCCGTCGAGCGTGGGAGCGACGACCATCTCCACCTCGTTGGTGTACACGATCTTCTCCGGAGTGACGATCTCGCACAGGAGGGTACGGGCCATGGCTATGCCGTCGCCTTCATCTTCTCGGCGGCCTCGAGGGCCTCCTCGATGCTACCCACGTAACGGAACGCACCCTCGGGCACGTCGTCGTGCTTGCCCTCGATGATCTCGGCGAAGCCGCGGATCGTGTCCTCGAGCTTGACGTACTTGCCGGTCATGCCGGTGAACTGCTCGGCCACGTGGAACGGCTGCGACAGGAACTGTTGGATCTTGCGTGCGCGGGACACCACGAGCTTCTGCTCTTCGGACAGTTCGTCCATGCCGAGGATCGCGATGATGTCCTGGAGGTCCTTGTAGCTCTGGAGGACCTGCTGGACGCTGCGGGCCACGCGGTAGTGCTCCTCGCCGACGACGGCCGGGTCGAGCGCGCGCGAGGTGGACGCGAGCGGGTCGACGGCCGGGTAGATGCCGAGCTCGGCGATCGAACGCGAGAGGACGGTCGTGGCGTCGAGGTGCGTGAACGCCGTGGCCGGTGCCGGGTCGGTGAGGTCGTCGGCCGGGACGTAGATCGCCTGGACCGACGTGATCGAACCGTGCTTGGTGGACGTGATGCGCTCCTGGAGCTCGCCCATCTCCGTGGCCAGCGTGGGCTGGTAGCCCACGGCGCTCGGCATACGACCGAGGAGTGCGGACACCTCGGAGCCGGCCTGGGTGAACCGGAAGATGTTGTCGATGAACAGGAGTACGTCCTGGCCTTGGTCACGGAAGTACTCGGCCGAGGTCAGTCCAGCGAGACCCACGCGGAGGCGGGCTCCCGGAGGCTCGTTCATCTGGCCGTAGACCAGGCACGTCTTCTCGATGACGCCCGACTCGGACATCTCGTTGTAGAGGTCCGTGCCCTCACGGGTGCGCTCGCCCACGCCGGTGAACACCGAGGTGCCGCCGTGCTGCTGGGCGAGGTTGTTGATGAGCTCCATGATGATGACGGTCTTGCCGACACCGGCGCCGCCGAACAGACCCGTCTTTCCACCCTTGATGTAGGGCTCGAGCAGGTCGACGACCTTGATGCCGGTCTCGAAGATCTCGGTCTTGCTCTCGAGGTCCTCGAACTCGGGGGCCTCGCGATGGATCGAGTAGAAGCCCTCGACCTCGGGCATCGGCTTGCCGTCGACCGGCTGCCCGATGACGTTCCAGATGCGGCCGAGGGTCTGGGGGCCCACCGGCATCTGGATCGGGGCCCCGGTATCGACCGCGTCCATACCGCGGGTGATGCCGTCGGTGGAGGACATAGCCACGGCACGCACCAGGTTGCCGGGCAGGTGCTGCTGGATCTCCGCGACGAGGTGCACTTCACCGATCGCGGTCTCGCCGTCGACCGTCAGCGCGGTGTGGATCGCCGGGATCGCGTCGGGCGCGAACTCCACGTCGATGACCGGGCCGACGACGCGAACGATACGTCCGACATTCATGGGCGACTTCTCCTTGGTCTCTGCCATGCCGCTACTCCTCCTCGAGTGCCGCAGCGCCGCCGACGATCTCCGCGATCTCGGTGGTGATGGCGGCCTGCCGCGCGCGGTTGTAGCTGCGTGTCAGCGTGGTGATCATCTCGCTCGCGTTGTCCGTCGCGGACTTCATGGCCGTGCGGCGCGCGCCCTGTTCGGCGGCGGCCGACTCCATGAGCGCCCGGTACACGAGCGTCTCTACGTACGTGGGGAGCAGGTGCTCGAGGACCTCGGCAGCGGAAGGCTCGAAGAGGTACTCGGCCTGCATGCCCGACTCCCCCTCCTCCGCCTCCACGACCTTGTGCTCGATCGGAAGCAGCTGGTAGGTCTCGGGCTTCTGCTCGGCCACGTTCTTGAAGCGGTTGAAGACGATGTAGGCAGCGTCGAGTTCCCCTGCCTCGTAACGCGGGATGATGAGCGACGCGATGGAGCGAGCCTCGGCGAAGGTCGGCTTGTCGGAGATGTCCCGGTACGACGCGATCGGCTCGATCCCGCGATAGCGCAGGTAACCGGTCGCCTTCTTGCCGACCGCGACGATGCCGGTCTCGACATCGGCCGCGCGCTCGCTCCGGATCAGGTCTTCGGTGATGCGCAGGATGTTGCTGTTGAACGCTCCGCACAGTCCGCGGTCGGACGTGATCGTCACGATCAGGATGCGCTTGCGCTCCTCATGCTCCTCGAGCAGCGGGTGCGTGGCGCCCTGCACGTAGCGTGCGACGTTGCCGAGTACCTCCATCATCGCGAAGGAGTACGGGCGTGCGGCCTCGATCTTCTCCTGCGCCTTCTTGATCTTCGCGGTCGCGACCATCTCCATGGTGCGCGTGATCTGCGACGTGCTCTGCACGCTCACGATCCGCTGCTTGATGTCGCGAAGGTTCGCCATCGTCTAGGCCTGACCCTCGGTCTCGAAGCCGGCCTTGAACTCCTCGATGGCCTTACCGAGAGCCTCGGCGGTCTCATCGGAGAGCTTCTGCTCGGCGAGGATCGTGCGGCCGACCTCCGGGTGAGCGTTCTCAAGGAACTCGAGGAGCCCGTCGCGGAAGCGCTGCACGTCGTCCACAGGCACGTCGTCGGCGTAGCCCTTGGTGCCGGCGAAGATCGCCATGACCTGGTTCTCGACCGGATACGGGGTGAACCGGCCCTGCTTGGTGAGTTCCACCATGCGCGCACCACGGCTGAGTGTGTCCTGCGTCGTCTTGTCCAGGTCGCTGCCGAACTGGGCGAACGCCGCAAGCGAGCGATAGTTCGCGAGGTCCAGTCGCAGCGAGCCCGCGACCTGCTTCATGGCCTTGATCTGCGCGTTACCACCGACGCGCGACACCGAGATGCCGACGTTGATGGCGGGGCGCACGCCCTGGAAGAACAGGTCGGACTGCAGGAAGATCTGGCCGTCGGTGATGGAGATGACGTTGGTGGGGATGTACGCCGACACGTCTCCGGCCTGCGTCTCGATGATCGGCAGTGCGGTGAGCGAGCCGGCGCCGTTGGCGTCCGAGAGTTTCACCGCACGCTCGAGCAAGCGGCTGTGCAGGTAGAACACGTCGCCCGGGTACGCCTCGCGGCCCGGCGGGCGACGCAGCGTGAGCGACATCTGGCGGTACGCCACAGCCTGCTTGGAGAGATCGTCGTAGATGCACAGCACGTGACGGCCGGGGTTGTCCGCCGAGGCGGGCTTCCCGTCGGCACCCGTGTACATGAAGTACTCGCCCATGGCGCAGCCGCCCATCGGTGCGAGGTACTGCAGCGGGGCCGGGTCCGACGCGTTGGCCGCGACGATGATCGTGTAGTCCATCGCCCCGTGCGCTTCGAGGGTCTCGACGACGCTCGCCACGGTGGAGGCCTTCTGGCCGATGGCCACGTACACGCAGATGACGTCCTTGCCCTTCTGGTTGATGATCGCGTCGATCGCCACGGCGGTCTTGCCCGTCTGGCGGTCGCCGATGATCAGCTCGCGCTGTCCGCGGCCGATCGGGATCATCGCGTCGATGGCCATGATGCCGGTCTGCACCGGCTCGTGGACGCCCTTGCGCTCGATGACGCCGGGAGCACGGAACTCCACAGGCCGATGGCCCTCGGCGGCGATCGGGCCACGCCCGTCGAGCGGCTGCCCGAGCGGGTCGACGATGCGGCCGAGGAGCGCGGGGCCCGACGGGACCTCGACGACGCGGCCGGATGTGCGAACGGCGTCGTTCGCCTTGATGAGCGAGGTCTCGCCGAGGAGCACTGCACCGACCTCGTTCTCTTCAAGGTTGAGCGCCATGCCATAGACGATCTCGCCGTCGCCGGCGACGAACTCGAGGAGCTCGCCGGCCATGGCGCCCTTCAGGCCCTCGACGCGGGCGATACCGTCACCGATCTGAATGACGGCGCCGACCTCCCTGACGTCAACGGAGGCCTTGTACGACTCGAGCTGCGCTCGCAGCACGTCGCCGATAGCACTCGCGGTGATCTCTGCCACTTACGCCTCACCTCCCTGACGTGCGTTCGTGAGAGCCTGGCGCACGCCGTCGAGCTGGGACGCGACGGTCCCGTCGAGTACGCGGCCGGCAATGTTGATGCGGATACCACCGAGGATCGAAACGTCCACCCGCTCGCGCAGGGTGACGGGCCGCCCCGTGGCTTCGGACAGCTGCTTGACGAGCTTCGCCCGCAGCGCGTCGTCGAGCTCGATGGCCGTAGTCACATCAGCGACCACGACGCCGCGCTGCGCCTCGGCGGTCTCGCTGTAGACGCGCGCGAGATCACCGAGCGAGTCGGTGAGGCCGCGCTCGACCATGAGCGTGACGATCGCGAGCGCTTCGGGCGTGACCGACTCGCCGAAGATGCCGCGCATGATGGCGCGCTTCTTCTCGGCGGGCAGGCCGGTGTCCCGGAGCGTCTGATGCAGGTCGACGTGGCCACGCACGGCCTTTGCGACCGATGCGAGGTCGGCGTCGACCGCGTCCACGACGTCGGCGAGCGTGGCGAGCTCGAAGAGGACCCGGGCGTGGGTCTCGATCGTCTCGCTAGTTCTCATTCAAGCTCCCCACTTCCGTGAGGTACTTGTCGATGAGTGCCGCGTGGTCGGCCTTGGTGAGGCTCGAACCGATGATCTTGCCGGCGACGGCCACCGACAGGTCGGCCACCTCGCCCTTGATCTCGGCCATGGCGGCGTTCTTCTCGGCCTTGATCGCCTCGATCGCCTTCAGCTTCTCGGCCTCGGCCTCTTCCTTGGCCTTGGCCAGGATCTCGGCCTTCATCGACTCGGCCACCTTGCGGCCCTGCTCGATGACCTGCGTGGCCTCGGCGCGCGCCTCGGCCATCTGGACCTTGTACTCGTCCAGGAGCCGCTCGGCCTCGACACGGGTGTCTTCGGCCTTCTCGAGCGACTCGCGGATCTTGTCTGCCCGCTCGTCCAGCATCTTCGTGATAGGCGGGAACGCGAACTTCGCCAGAACAACGAAGAGGATCAGGAAAGCGACGATGTTCACCCACATCTCTGTGGTGTTCGGAATGATCAGCTCCACGCTGGGTTGCTCCTCCCTCTCGTCAGGGTCGCTCTAGATGGCGAATGCGAGAACGAAGCCCAGAAGTGCGATAGCCTCGATCATGCCGAGCGCGATGAACATCGTGGTCTGCAGGCGGCCGGCCATCTCAGGCTGGCGGGCCATCGACTCGATGGTCTTGGAGCCGACGATGGCCAGACCGAACGCCGGACCGATCGCACCGAGGCCGAACACCAGCGCGTTACCCAGGTTATCCATTGCTTCCTCCTCGTGATTCCCACCCACCGGTTCTTCCGGAAGGCGCTTGATCCTGCGTTTACTCATCCGCGCCGCCTGTGAGCGGCGATTGAAACCGTGAAGACGGCCCTACGTGCGGTCGGCTAGTGCGAACCAGCCTCCAGGGCGCCGCCGATGTACACGGCGGTGAGGATGGTGAAGATGTAGGCCTGCAGCACCGCGACCATGAGCTCGAAGACACGCAGCGCGATCTGCATGATCACCGACAACGGCACGACCGCGATGCTCACGGGACTCAGCGTTTCGATGAAGATCGCGGCGAACGCCGCAAACACACCGAGCATGACGTGACCGGCGTACATGTTGGCGAAAAGTCGGATACCCAACGTGAAGGGGCGAAGCATGTGCGAGATCAGCTCGATCAGGAAGAGCAGCCACGCCAGCCACCACGGGGTACCCGACGGGACGAGGCTCTTGATGTACTTGAAGAAGCCGAGCTTCTTGACGCCGATGCCGTTGTACACGAGGAAGACGATGATCGCCCATGTGAACGTGGTACCGACGGTGCCCGTGCCCGGCAGAGCGGGCGGGATGTTGCCGAGCAGGTTGTTGAACAGTATGAAGAAGAAGATCGTCCCCAGGAACGGGAAGTACTTCTTCCCCTCGGGACCGATGACATCGATGCACACGCTGTTGCGGACGAACTCGACCCCCGCCTCGGCGAGATTGCCGATGCCGCTCGGGACGAGTTTCGCCCTGCGTGATCCGGCGATGAAGAACGCGAGCACCAGGATGACCGCCGCGATCAGCCAGAACGTGTAGTTGGTCAGACTGAAGCCAGCCGCCTCACCGTGCCCTCCCGCGAGGGATAGCACCGACAGCTCGTGCAGCAGATGCTCCATCTTGATCGGCATTTCCTCCATGCTTCGAGCCTTCCTCCTTAGGCAGACATGTGCGTTGCGTTACGAAGCGAGATCCTGAGGGCCTCGACGCCGAGGCCGACGACGAACGACACGCCGAGCGTGAAGCCGAACGGCACAAGGCCGGCGGGAGCGAAATGGGAGTACGCGGCGAGCGCGATGACGGCCCCCGTCAACCGCACGCCGGTCATCGTGATGACGATGGCAAGTCCGCGAAAGGGGTTGTCGGGGGTGACAGACGAGGCTGCTCGTTCCGCCACGATGGTCAGAACGGCGCCAAGCAGCGCGCCGAGCGCCACGGCGACCACAGGATGGCAGAACAGGGAGGATACAGCAGGAATCTCGAAGTCCCTTCGAACGAATCCCTCACACCCGCGAGGACGCCGTCCGGGGAGTCGCGGACACCACGAACACAGCGAGAGGCACAGGGCTGAGCTGCGATTCCACGTGAAAGGCCCCGGGGGTGGCCTCACAAAAGCGTGCCTACTATACAACAACGTTAAGACTGCAACAACAAAACACACGGACCCGTGTGTGTCTCATGCTCTCGCTCTACTCGTCGTCGTGATGCGCCACCTCGAACAGACCGAGCCAGTAGGCCATAAGGCCTGACAGACCGGCGAGGACCAGGAACGTGGCGATCTTCAGCGCAGGCGCCACCCACCGCATCGCATAGCCGCCGACGGCGAGTGCGATCGACCAGACGTAGATGATCAGCACGGTCTGACGCACGCTGAAGCCACGACCCAGCAGCCGGTGGTGGATGTGCCCCTTGTCGGCCTCGTGGAACGGACGCCCGCCCCTACGGCGACGGATGATGGCCGAGAAGGTGTCGAAGACCGGCACGCCCAGGATGAGCAGGGGCACCACGAGCGTGATCGCGGCGACTGACTTCATCACGCCGAGCAGCGAGATGCACGCGAGACAGAACCCAAGGAACAACGCGCCCGAATCACCCATGAAGATCGAGGCGGGGTTGAAGTTGAAGCGCAGGAAGCCGATGCACACACCCACGAGCGCGGCCGCGAGCACCGCCGCGAGCGGCTGGTTGGTCTCCTCGGCGAGCACGAGCAAGCTCACCGCGGCTATGGCCGTGATCCCCGCGGCAAGCCCGTCGACACCGTCGATGAGGTTCACCACGTTGGCGAAACCCACCATCCAGAAGAGCGTCACCGGAAGCGAAAGGACGCCGAGCATCTGAAGTCCACCGGCGAACGGGTTGCCGACGAAGTCGATCCGCACGCCTGCGGCGTATGCCACCGACGCGGCGATGATCTGACCGATGACCTTCTGGCCCGCGGTGAGGTCCACCACGTCATCGAGCAGACCCACACCGAACATCACCGCGAGCCCGGCGGCCACTCCGAACGTAGGCTCGCCCACGAGGGTGAGCGCCGGAGGCCAGCCCCATAACCGCTCGCCGAGGAACCGCACGAAGACGGCCGCCGCAAAGCCCGCGAACATCGCGACCCCCCCGATGCGCGGGACCACGCCGGTGTGGACGTTCCGGCCGCCCGAGTGCGCGACGATGCCCCACCGGAGCCCGACCGTCCGCGCGAGCGGTGTCAGGACGAGCGTGACGACGAGGGCCGTCGCGATCACGGCCAGATGCGGTAACAGGTTCACGCGCCCTCACCAGAAGCGAACCGGCGGGGCGTGATCCCCGCCTCGGCGAGCATCTCCGTCGCGAGCTCGTCGGGATACGCCTCGCGGTAGACGATGTCGACGATGCCTGCGTTGATGAGGATCTTGGCGCACAAGACGCATGGCTGATGCGTGCAGTAGCACGTGGCGCCGTCGATCGCGATGCCGTGCCGGGCCGCCTGGATCACGGCGTTCTGCTCGGCGTGGATCCCCCGGCAGAGCTCATGCTGCGTGCCGGAGGGGATGCCCCGCTGCTCGCGCAGGCACCCCACCTCGTCGCAGTGCGCGAGCCCGCTCGGCACGCCGTTGTACCCCGTGGCGAGGATGCGCTTGTCCTTCACCAGCACCGCGCCGATGTGCCGGCGCGTGCAGGTGGCACGCTGCGCCACCTGCTCGGTGATCGCCATGAAGTACTCGTCCCACGACGGTCTGGACACGCGTGCCTCCCTTGGCTACTTGGTGCCGAAGAGGCGATCGCCCGCGTCACCCAGACCGGGGACGATGTACCCGTGATCGTTGAGGTGGCTGTCGACCGCGCACGTGTAGATTGTGACGCCACTGGTGGCGCGATTGAGCTCCTCGATGCCCTCGGGCGCGGCGATCAGCACCAGCAGGTTGATCTCCCGGGCGCCACGGTCCCGGAGGAACTGGACGGCCGCGGCGGCCGAACCACCGGTGGCCAGCATCGGGTCGACGATCAGCACGTCACGCTCGCCGATGTCCTCGGGGAGCTTGCAGTAGTACTCCACCGGCTGAAGCGTCTCGGGGTCGCGGTACAGACCGACGTGGCCGACCTTGGCGGCCGGGATGAGCTCGAGGATCCCTTCGACCATGCCGAGTCCGGCCCGCAGGATCGGGATGACCGCTACTTTCTTCCCGGCGAGCACGTAGGTGGCCGTGGGAGTGATCGGCGTGTTCACGACCGTCTCCGCCAGCTGGAACGAGCGCGTGGCCTCATACGCCTCGAGCATGGCGAGCTCCTTGACGAGCTCGCGAAACTCCTTCGCGCCGGTCTTCACATCCCGCAGGATGGACAGCTTGTGCTGCACCAGCGGGTGGTCGATGACGACGACGTTCTCCCAGTTAGGATCACGAGTCATGCCGTGGCCTCCTGACCTAGAGCTCCGGATAGAGCAGGTGCGCGGCGAGCAGCTCGGCGACCTCGGCCTTGACGGCCTCGAGGCGCGCCGGCTCATCCCGCTTGAAGATCGTCTCGGCGATGAGGCGACCGACCGCGCGCGCCTCGTCGGCGTTGAAACCGCGAGTGGTGATGGCAGCCGAACCCACGCGGATACCGCTCGTCACGAACGGGCTCTCCGGATCGTTGGGGATCGCGTTCTTGTTGCACGTGATGCCCACGTCCTCGAGCAACCGCTCGGCGTCCTTGCCGGTGACCTCCGCCGGGCGCAGGTCGACGAGCATGAGGTGGTTGTCGGTACCGCCGGAGACGAGCCGAAGGCCGCCCTCGACCATCGCCTCGCCCATCACGCGCGCGTTCACGATCACAGCATCGATGTACGTCTTGAACGACGGCTGGGCCGCCTCGTGGAACGCGACCGCCTTGGCCGCGATGATGTGCTCGAGCGGGCCGCCCTGGAGGCCGGGGAAGACCGCCTTGTCGATGGCCACCTGGTGCTCGGCTTTGCACAGGATGAGGCCCGAGCGCGGGCCGCGGAGCGTCTTGTGCGTGGTGGAGGTGACCACGTCGGCGTACGGCACCGGCGACGGGTGCGCACCGGTGGCGACCAGGCCGGCGATGTGGGCCATGTCCACCATGAGCTTGGCGCCCACCTCGGTGGCGATCGACGCGAAGCGCTCGAAGTCGATGACGCGCGGATACGCCGAGGCGCCTGCGATGATCATCTTCGGCCGATGCTCCCTGGCCAGACGCTCGACCTCGTCGTAGTCGATGCGCTCATCGGGGCCGAGCCCGTACGGAACGACGTTGAACCACTTGCCCGAGAAGTTGACCGGCGACCCGTGGGTGAGGTGTCCGCCCATGGCGAGGTTCATCCCGAGGTAGGTGTCGCCGGGCTGCATGAACGCGTAGAAGGCTGCCAGATTGGCCGGCGCCCCCGCATGCGGCTGGACGTTGGCGTGCTCGGCGCCGAAGAGCGCCTTGGCTCGCTCGCGCGCCAGATCCTCCACGACGTCGACGCGCTCGCAGCCGCCGTAGTACCGCTTGCCGGGGAGGCCCTCGGCGTACTTGTTGGTCAGCACCGTGCCGGCGGCCTCGAGGACCGCCAGCGAGACGAAGTTCTCCGACGCGATGAGTTCGATCGAGTTCCGCTGCCGTTCGAGCTCGGCATCGATCGCGGACGCGAGCTCGGGATCGGACTGGGGCAGGTAGCGCAGCGCCATCTCGGTTCCTTCCGTTACGCCTGACAATCCTCGAACCCGGTGATCTTGTCGATCCGGCGCTGGTGACGCCCGTTCTCGTACTCGGTGGTAAGGAAGGCCTCGAGCACCTCGTCGGCCCGGGCCGGCTCGAGATACCTGCCCGCCAGCGTGATCACGTTCGCGTTGTTGTGCCGCCGCGCCATGCGCGCCATCTCGGGGTCCGAGAGCGGGACCGCCCGCACGCCGGGGAACTTGTTGGCGGCGATCGCCATGCCGAGGCCGGTCCCGCACACGAGAACGCCGAGATCGGCTTCGCCGCTCCCGACCGCGAGCGCGACCTCCCGGGCGTAGTCCGGGTAGTCCACCGAGTCCTCGGCGTTGGTGCCCACGTCAACCACCTCGTGGCCGAACGCGCGGAGCGTCTCGCGAACGTGTTCCTTGAGTTGGAAGCCGGCGTGATCGGCGCCGAGATAGATGCGCATGGACTCCCCCTAACGAAGGCTGCGGGAGGCTGCCCGATGACGGGCGCCTCCCGCAGATTGTAGCGTATCGGTGAAGGCCGTTCGGCCCTACACCGCCAGTCCTTCGGCAACGGCCATGATCTCCTCGGCAGGGACCGGCCCGATCCTCGTCACGATCGGCTTGGGACCCGTGCAATCCACGACCGTGGACGCCTGCTTGTGCGGCGTCTCGCCGCCGTCGAGCGTCACGTCGGCCGCAGCGATGATGCGCTCCTCGAGCTCATCAAACGAGGCCGCCGCCGGCTGCCCGGAGGTGTTCGCCGAAGTCGTGACGATCGCTGCGCCGCTGGCGCGGATGAGCTCCTGCACGAGTTCGTGATCCGGCGACCGCAGTGCCACCGCACCGCGGTCGTCCCGGAACTCGGGCGCGACGATGTCGGCCGCCTTCACCACGATGGTGAGCGCGCCAGGCCAGAACGCCTTGGCAAGCCGATGAGCGTACTCGGGTGCCCCCACGCCGTACTTGTCGAGTGCCGCCTCATTCTCGACGAGCCACGGCAGGGGCTTGTTCTTGGGCCGCATCTTGATGTCGATGATCTCCTGCGGTCCCAGACACGACGTAGCGGAAGCGCCGATCCCATACACGGTCTCGGTCGGGAACACGACGATGCCCCCGTCCCTCAAGATCGTGGCGGCGAGATTGACGACTTCCGCCGAGGGGTTTTCGGGGTCGATGTGGATCACCTTGTTCATGGCTGCATCGCCCTACCTTTCCGTGCATAGACGAGCCGGTCACGTCCGGTCAGGTCCTTGCGGACCATTACACCTTCAAATCCCGCTTCAAGGAGCGCCGCGGCATCCGCCACCCGCCCGCTGTCGAGTTCGATCGCAAGCCCGCCGCCCGGTGTGAGCCAGCGCCCGGCCCCGTCGGCGATCCGGCGAAAGACGTCCAACCCGTCCGCGCCGCCATCGAGCGCCTCGTGGGGCTCGAAGCCGAGAACCTCGGCGGGCAGATCGGGGAGATCCGCGCTGGGGACGTACGGGGGATTCGACACGATGAAGCCGATGGTCCCGAGGAGCTCTGCCGGCAGCGGATCGAAAAGGTCTCCATGAACTACTTGTACCCTGTCTGCCACTCCCGCGTGAAGCGCATTTCGACAAGCGGTACCGAATGCCGTCTTTCCGAGTTCGACCGCCCATACGCGAGCATCCGGATGCTCGGTCGCGATCGACACGGCGACGCAACCGGACCCCGTGCACAGATCGATCACCCGGGGCTCGGCCATGCCCGCGATGTGCTCGAGAGCCACGTCCACGAGCACCTCGGTCTCGGGCCGCGGGATGAACACGCCGGGCTCGACGTGGACCACCAGGTGCCTGAAGGGCATCTCGCCGGTGGCGTACTGGAGCGGCATGCCCTCGCCGCGCTTGGCTACGAGCGCGCGGTAGCGCGCGCGCTCCTCCGGCGAGAGTGGGCGATCGTGGTAGGCGTAGAGTTCCACGCGCGACAGCCCGGTCGCCGAAGACAAGAGCCATTCTGCCGAGCGGCGTGGATGCTCGTCGTTCTTGCGACCGAGGAACTCGACGGTCCAGTCCAGCGCGTCCTTGACTGTCCAGACGCGCTCGGCCAACTAGACCACCGCCGCCAGACGCTCGGCACGGTCGGCGGCCGCCAACCCCTCGAGCAGGGCATCGAGGTCCCCCATGAGCACCCCGGGCAGGTTGTGCACCGTGAGCCCGATCCGATGGTCGGTGATGCGGTCCTGGGGGACGTTGTACGTGCGGATCTTCTCCGAGCGGTCGCCGCTGCCTATCTGGCTCTTGCGGGCGGCGCCCAGCTCGGCCTGCTGGCGCTCCATCTCGGCCTCGTAGAGACGCGCACGCAGCACGCGCATCGCGGCCTCCTTGTTCTGGAGCTGCGACTTCTGGTTCTGGGACTGCACGACCACGCCCGTGGGCAGGTGTGTGATCCGAACCGCCGAGTCGGTGGTGTTCACGCTCTGGCCGCCGGGGCCGCTCGAGCGGTACACGTCGATACGCAGGTCACTCTGGTTGATCTCGATCTCCACGTCCTCGGCCTCGGGAAGCACAGCCACCGTGGCGGTGGAGGTGTGGATGCGCCCCTGACTCTCGGTGGCAGGCACGCGCTGGACGCGGTGAACGCCACTCTCGAACTTCATCTTGGAGTAGACGCCCTTGCCTTTGATCATGAAGGAGACGTCCTTGTAGCCGCCGACCTCGTTCTCCGAGACGTCGATCTCCTCGACCTTCCACCGCTGTGTCTCCGCGTACCGCGTGTACATACGGTACAGGTCGCCCGCGAACAGGCCGGCCTCGTCGCCACCCGCGCCTGCGCGGATCTCCACGATGACATTCTTCTCGTCGTTCGGATCCGCCGGCAGCATCATCACCTTGAGCTCTTCTTCGAGCGGCTCCACGCGCGCCTCGAGCTCATCGAGTTCATCCTTAGCGAGGTCCTTCATCTCGGTATCGGACTCGGTGCGCAGGATCTCCTTCGCGTCAGCGATACCGTCGAGCACGACGAAGTACTCGCGGATCTTCGCGGCGAGTTGCGTCATACCTGAATGCTCTTTGGCGAGGCGAGCGTACTCTTTCTGGTCGTTCAGGACCGCCTGATCGGAGAGCTTTGCGGTGATCTCGTCGTAGGTCGAGAGTATGGACTGGAGCTTCTCACGCATGGTGATTCGTCCTCACAGGTCGATCGGTTCGGGCACACACGCGGGAGCCTCGCCGCGTGCCTCCGCCTCGGCCTCCTCGCGCACCACAACGAGGCTCATCGCCGCCACGGCGATCTCGACCATGCTGTCATCGGGCGGCGCGGTGGTGAGCCGCTGCATCTGCAGGCCGGGCCAGAGCAGTACCTTCACGAGCGGATTGTCGGGACGACTCCCCGCCCACTTCACGGTGATCTCGTAGGCGATTCCCGCGATGAGCGGGAGCAGCATGATGCGCGTGACGATGTTGAAGGGCAGCACCCACCCGCCGCCGCTGACCCCCCACGCGGCGAGGATCGCCTTGCCCGGGAAGAGCGAGAACACGACGATGGCGACCACCATGACCATGAGTAGGAACGACGTTCCGCAACGCACATGCAGCGTGCCGAAACGCTGGATCGTAGCCGCATCGAGGGGCAGACCGCGCTCGTACGCATGGATCGTCTTGTGCTCGGCACCGTGATACGCGAAGACGCGGTGGATCTCCTTGAGGCGGCTCACCGCCCAGATGTAGAGGAAGAACGCCACGAGGCGCAGGACGCCATCGACCACATTCCAGGTGAACGGATGCTCGAGCGAGTCCACGACGAGATTCGTCAGCACGGCGGGCAACACGACGAACAGCCCCACCGCGAGGCCGACGCCGAGGAGCATCGTGAAGCCGATCTCCTTGGAGGTGAGCTGCTCCTCCTCGGTCTCGCCCGCGTGCTCCGCGGAGATGCCGAAGGCCTTGATGGCGAGCGCCATCGTCTCGTAGAAGCCCCAAATGCCACGGATGATCGGCCACTTCAGCCAGGCGTGCCTGTCCTTAGCCGAGATGAGGTCGTGCTCTTCGGTGTAGATCTCACCGGAGGGCTCACGCACCGCGACAGCCCAGTTGTACTTGCCGCGCATCATTATGCCCTCGAGCAGTGCCTGCCCCCCGATGTGTGTGGGGCGTACCGCGCACTCGTCGTGCGTGTTGGTCTCTGACATCGCTACTCCCGCTTCGGGGCCTTCGGGTACGGATCGTTGCAGGTCATCTTGCCCTCGCGGCACGGACCCCGCCGGCACGAGGCCCCGGCGTCCATGAAGATGTACGGAGCAGTGGGCTCGGCGAGGTCGAGCATCACGAGCGCAAGGTCGCGAATCTCCCACTGAGCCCGCTTGCAGCAGCGCAGTTCGAAGAAGTGGAGCAGCTCGCGAACGTTCATGGTGACGACGATCTTCGTCTCCATCGCGTTCGGGAGCAGGTAGCGCGCATCCTCTGCGGGGATGCCGGCATCCAGCAAGGCGCGATACGCCTCGAACGCGGCCCGGGTGGCCACCCCGTACGCTTCGGTCGCCGCCGGATCGTTCGCGACCGCCGGGGGCACCACGAACGACGGCTCCTCGGCATACGTCACATAGCGCTGTGACTGCTGGTTGTAGCTCGCCAGGCGATGGCGCACGAGTTGATGCGTGAGCGCCCGGCTCACCCCGTCGACCGCGAACGTGTAGCTCGCATGCTCGAGCGCCGAGGTGTGCCCCGAGGTGATGATGGTCTTGAGCACCTTGCGAACGGCCTCATCCGACATCGCCTCGAGCAGCTCGGCGGCGCCGACCGGTGCGTAGCATAGCCGCGCTGCGGCGGCGATGGCGCGCTCGGGATCGGGCGTGTGGTTGAGCAGCCTGACATCCAAGGACGGGTCCTCCATAACACGAGAAGGCGGGGCTTCCCCGCCTTCTGTGATGATAGCAGCGTATCGGGCAACCGTGCTGACTACTCGGCGGCGGCCTCTTCGACCACGTCAGCCACGGCCTCGCCACTCTCGACGGCGGCCTCGACCTCGACCTTGGCGGCACGATCGGCCTTGGTGGAGTCCTTCTTCGCCTTCTCCTCACGAGCGGCGAGCGCGGCCTCTTCGGCGGCCTTCTGGCGCGCCTCGCGAGCCGCGGCCTCCTTCTCGGCAACCACGGCGGCCGCATTGCCGAACTTGTCGGCGAAGCGCTGGACGCGTCCGCCAGAGTCGACGAGCTTCTGGGTGCCGGTGAAGAAGGGGTGGCACTTGGAGCAGAGCTCGACGTGGAGTTCGGACTTGGTCGAGCGAGTCTGGAAGGTCTCACCGCAGGAGCAGGTGACCTTGCACTCGACGTAGTCAGGATGGATACCGGTACGCATGATTACCTCCGCTAGGGCGCCCCTGGTTTCCGACCAGGAGCTGAGGACAGCCCGCGAATCATAGCACGGGGCGTGACACGCGACAATCTAGATCGCCGCTCGTTCCATGATCCTGAATTGCCAGAGTTAGTGCAAATGGTCTTGCGCTTAGTCTGGCAGGGCCGTCCGTCGACCTCCTGAGCGCCCTGCGCCCTGCCCGTTGCGCTTATCCTCTCCTCGCATCCGTTCGCCTCATCTTCCGGCGGGCCGTCAGCGAGAGGAGCTCCCCCATGCCGGAGATGCGTGGTGGCTACCGCCACCTGACCTACGACGACCGCTGTGAGATCCAGCGGATGCTCGGTTCGAACGAGTCCGTGAGTTCGATCGCCAGAAGTCGTGGCAGAAGCGTCTCAAGCATCACGCGCGAGATCGTCCGCAACCGCCGAGACGACGGGTACCGCTCGACACCCACGAGTGTCGTGCGGTTGTGTACGCGCTTTCGCACCTGCGAGATCAAGTCGCTGTGCCGCCTGTGCTCCACGAGGCGCTGCGCGAACTGTCGCACGGTCCGCTGCACCAACATCTGCCCGCACTTCACTGCCGACGTGTGCCCGCGAAACGACCACGCCCCGTTCGTGTGCAACGGGTGCGCCTCGGTCAACGGCTGCCGACGGCATCGCTATCGCTACGACGCCAGACTGGCCCAGACCTTGGCCGACTCGCGCTTGTCCGAGTCACGCGTCGGTATCGACACGACGTCTGAGGCATTCGAGGCCATGATCTCGACGGCCAGGCCGCTGATCACCCAGAAGGGCCAGTCGATCGGACAGGTGTGGGCGACGCACAGAGACGAGTTCCCCTGCTCGGAGCGCACGTTCTACCGCTACGTGGACGCAGGGTTCGGCGGACTGAAGAACCTCGATCTGGTGGCCAAGTGCCGCTACCGACCGCGCAAGGGCAAGCGGCCCGCTGAGCGCTTCTGCGTCCCCGAAGGCCGCACCTACGCCGACTTCATGGCGCTCCCGGAGGACGAGAGGCTCTCAGCGATCGAGATCGACTGCGTCGAAGGCGCGCGCACCGACACGAAGGCGCTGCTCACGATGTTTCACAAGCGCACGTCGTTCCTTCTCGTCTTCGTGCTCGAGGAGCATACGCAAGCATGCGTGGAGGAGGTCTTCGACTCGCTTCAGTCCCTGCTGGAAGGTGGGGTCTCCTCCACCTTCCCCCTCGTGCTCACCGATCGCGGACACGAGTTCCAGAACCATCTGCGCATCGAGAAGGACGGTCGCACGTGCGTCTACTACTGCGATGCGGGACGGGCCGACCAGAAGGGTTCGATCGAGAACTGCCACCGCCTGCTTCGGCGCATCGTCCCCAAGGGCACCTCGATCGAGAACCTGAGCAGGCGTGACGCCGCGATCATCGCAAGCCACGTGAACTCGATGCCGCGTCCCGCGCTCGGAGGGGCCTGTCCGTTCGATCTGGCCCGTCACGTGTTGCCCGCGAAGCTGCTGGAGGGGCTGGGCCTGGAGCACATCGCACCCGACGATGTCGTGCTCCGGCCCAGCGTCCTCACAGCGCAAAACGCCCGCCGCTAAAGACTAACCCAAGGCCCCCGAAAAGACGGGGCGGACCGGGGATGCGCCGACAGCACTACCCCTCGAATCCTTGCACTTACTCTGGCAGAGGCGGTGACGAAGGCTTGTTCGGTCATGTCCTGAGGGCGGGCTGCAAGGCCCGAAGGGCAGCGTTCCCGACCGGTTCCCGACCCGCATGCTGCCCGCGGACACTCAGGATCACGCCTCTGAGCAGGAATTTTTTGCACCGAATGTGGCAGACGGCAAGTGCAACCCGGTTCTTGCACTTACTTTGTCATTCAACCCTCGTTCCATGATGCCCACGATCGCCCGCTCGACCTCATCGGGCACATCGCGCAGATCGGCCTCCGGGAAGAAGCCACCGATGGCAGTCGGCCGCATGGTGGTGACCTTCACCGCGTCACCCTCGGCGTACACCATGATGGGGCACGGCAGCATGAGGCCGATGCGGACGTCGGCGGCAAGTACCGCGTGCGCGTGCTTCGCGTTACACACCTCGATGATGGTCACGCGTTCGCGGTCGAACCCCTTTTCGGCGAGCGTGGCCGATACATCGTGAGTGGCGAGTACGCGGAACGCGGCAGCGGCCGTCTCTTCGAGCACGGCCTGGACCGTCGCGTCGAAGTCCTTGCCGCTCGTGATGGTGACATCCATGTCCATGGTGGTTCGCTCCTTCACCGGGGGACTGCAGTACGTAGTATACCCCCGGGGGTATCATCCATTCAAGAGCGAGGCGCCACCGAACGGCTCCGGCGCGCAAGGGTGGACCTGCGCGATGCCTCGGCAGGCGCGGGTTGTGCGCCGAGGACAGCGAGCGTGGTCTACCCGCTCGGGTCGCGTACGGAATGCCTAGAGTTCGATCCCGTTGGTCTGGCGCTTGTCGCTCGCACTCTTGGCCATTTTGGTGAGGAACTCGGTGTTGGACTTGGTCTGCTTGAGGCCCTTGATGAGCATGTCCATCGCCCGCTCGGTGGAATCCACGCCATGCAGGATGCGACGGAGGCCCCACACGAACGGCGCCTCGATGGGATCGAGGATGAGCTCCTCCTTGCGGGTGCCGGAGGTGATCACGTCGATGGCGGGGAAGATGCGCCTGTCGGCCAGACGACGATCGAGGCGGAGCTCCATGTTGCCGGTGCCCTTGAACTCCTCGAAGATCACCTCGTCCATCTTCGAACCGGTGTCGACGAGCGCGGTCGCGAGGATGGTGAGCGAACCGCCGTGCTCGATGTTGCGGGCAGCGCCGAAGAACTTCTTGGGCGGATAGAGCGCCGTGGAGTCGACACCGCCGGACAGGATGCGACCCGATGCAGGCTGCGCCAGGTTGTATGCGCGGGCGAGACGCGTGATCGAGTCGAGCAGGATCACGACATCGTAGCCGGCTTCGACGAGGCGCTTCGCGCGCTCCATCACGAGCTCGGCCACCGCGATGTGGTTGTCGGCCGGCATGTCGAAGGTCGAGGAGACGACCTCGCCTTTGATCGAGCGCTCCATGTCGGTGACTTCCTCGGGACGCTCGTCCACGAGCAGACACATCAGGTAGACCTCGGGGTTGTTCGCGCTGATCGAGGCGGCGATGTCCTTGAGCACGGTCGTCTTGCCCGCCTTCGGCGGCGAGACGATGAGACCGCGCTGGCCCTTGCCGATGGGCGCGACCAGGTCGATCACGCGCGCCGTGATCTCCTTCTCGCCGTGCTCCAGGCGCAGACGCTCGTCGGGGTAGACGGGGACCAGGTCGCGGAACACCTTGCGACGGCGTGCCTCCTCGGGCTCGTGGCCGTTGACGGAGGTCACTCGCGTGAGCGCGGGGTACTTCTCCGACTCCTTAGGCGGACGCACCTGGCCCTTGACCATGTCGCCGCGGCGCAGATCGCTGCGGCGGATCTGAGACATGGAGCAGTACACGTCGTTGTCGCCGGGCAGATACCCGCTCGTGCGGATGAACCCGTAGCCTTCGGGCAGCACGTCGAGGATGCCGATGATATCGACGAAACCTTCCGACTTCACCTTGGCGTCGTAGACCGCCCCGACGATCTCGTCCTTCTTCTTGAGCAGCTTCACATCGAGGTCGATCTCGGCGGCCATCGCGCGGAGCTCGGCGACGGTCTTGGCCTGCAACTCCTCGCGGGTCACCGACGGCTGGACGACTTCCTGCGGCTGGCCGCCTCCGCGGCGACCGCGCTTACGGGGTCGTGCACTCACGCGTTCTTCACCTTCTCCCAGTCGGCCAGGAACGACTCGAGGCCACGATCGGTCAGGGGATGCTTGACGAGCTTCTGCAGCACGCCGAACGGCACCGTGGCGATGTCCGCGCCCATGAGCGCCGCGGCCACCACGTGCTGGTTGTGCCGCACCGATGCGGCGATGACCTCGACCGGGTGGCCGAACTCGTAGTTGTTGAGCGCCGAGATCATGTTCCCGAGGTGCTCGAGACCGTCCTCCGAGATGTCGTCGAAGCGGCCGACGAACGGGCTCACGTACCGCGCGCCGGCCCGTGCGGCCAGCAGCGCCTGCGGCACGGTGAAACACAGCGTCATGTTCACGTCTATGCCACGCTCCGCGAGCGCCCGCGTGGCGGCGAGGCCCTCGGGCATCACGGGCACCTTCACCACGACGTTGTGCGCGAGCGCGGCAAGCTCCTCGCCTTCGCGCACGATGCCCTCACGGTCGAGACTCACGGTCTCGGCCGAGACGGGGCCCTCACAGATCTCACAGATCCGCTTGATGTGGCCGTGGAAGTCGGCCAGCGAACCACCTTCGCGTGCGTAGAGAGTCGGGTTGGTGGTGACCCCGGCAAGCACGCCCCAGGAGGCGGCCTCCTCGATCTCGGCCAGGTTGGCGGTGTCCAGGAAGAACTTCATTCGACTGCTGCTCCCTTTCCTTCGGCGGGCGCCCCGGCGTCCGCTGTTGCTTCTTCGTCCTCGCGCATGACCGTGTCCACGATCAGCTCCAACACCTCCGCAACGGTGCGGTCCAGCTGATGGCTGTGCACCACCGGTATCCCGCGCTCCATCGCAAGGTCCTCGACGTACCGGCCGAGCAGCCGGATGTTGTCGAAGTTGGCCCGGTACCGCTCGAACGGCCGCATGCCATCGGTCTGGATCTCGCGGATGTAGAAGTGGCTACGGTGCGCCTCTTCGTCATCCACCGATATCAGGAGTTGCACGACATGCGCGTTCTTGAACTGGGAAGGCTCGATGTACCCCGGGGCGACGTGGATGCCCTCGAGCACCATGCTGACGCCCTCTACCACCGCGCGATCGATCAGCGACTTGATGCCGGTGGCCACGACGGCGGCCTGCTCGCGGAACCCGACGATCACGGGACTCGCACCACGGGGGACGGGAACCCTGAGACCGCGCCACGCATCGAACGAGCTCTCGTAGATCGCGGGCATGAGTTCCCGAGAGAAGATACCACGCATGACCTCACGAATGCTATCCGTGGAGACGAACCTCGTGATGCCGAGGCGGTGTGCCACCTCCGCGGCTATCGTGGACTTCCCCACCCCGGTGGTGCCGCCGATGAGGACGACCAGTGGGCGCTCCAGCTTCGCGATGTCGTTGAGGCGCCGGTAGCGCGTAGCGATATCGACGCCGGCCACCTCGGCGAGCACACGCTCCGCCCGCTCGTGCAGGTCGGCGAGGGTGACCTCGAGGCAGCTCTCCGCGCGCAGCTCGTCCTGCACCCGCTGGGCCGCGCCGTAGGCCTGCGCCGGACTGAGTCCGGTGGCCGTGAAGGTCTGAGCGAGCAACCCCTTGCTCATCGGCAGGCCGTGCTTCTGGTCCTTGATGATCACGGGCGGGTTCGAGGGCATCATTGGCTCCTGGCGTCGTGTCGTTGCGCGCTCAGGCGAACGACATGCTCGATCACTGCGGGGAGGTCGCCTCCGTCGACGGCGAGCGGTTCGTTGTCGCACAGCACCGTGGGCACACCGGCCTCGGCACCGGCAGCAGCGACCACGTCGATGGCGGCGGCCTTGAGCTCGGTCAGGAGCAGGTCGTAGCCACCGGCACTGGCACGCATGTCTTCATACAGCCGCGTGCGGTCGGAGAGGTGCGGGCTCGCGCCCACGACCGTGCAACCATAGACGGTCTCGAGGTGCGCGATCAGCGTGGGCAGGAGTGCCGGCACCGCGGTGGTGGCGAAAAAGACACGCGCACCCGCGATGTCCGCAAGCGGCCGTGGCCGGAAGGTCACGAGCGCGATGGGGATGTCCTCGCGGACGCGACGGGCGGCGACGACGATCGCAGCGATGTCGGCAGGGGTCGCGAGCGGCTCCTCGGCTCCGGCGAGCACCACCGCATCGGCCAGGCGCAGGCGATACGGTCCGAAGTAGTCGCGCACGTACGGAAGGCCCTGGCTGGCACCCACCACCAGCAACGTCGCATCGGCGACCACGGGCGGTATCGCGGCGCCGGAGCCCTCCACCACGATGAGTTCCTTGCCGAGCGAGTCGGCGAGCTCGGCACCCTCGGCGACGTTGCTGACGAACGGCTCACCTGCCATGCCGCCGCCGCATCGGCGGCATCCCACCGTGGTCACGCGGCTCATGACGGCATCCTCGTAGTTGTCCGAGGACGCGTGGACTCCCTTGCGCGCGAGCGCGAGCAGCTCACCGGTGGTGAGCTCGACCTCGTCACCACGGATGAGCTCGGGAGTCGCCGCGCCGCCACGACCCATCGCGAGCACGACGATGTCGCGTCCCGCCGCCTTGAGATACCGGGCGATATGCGCCGAGACGGAGGTCTTCCCGACACGCTTGCCTGTGCCGATGATGGCGAGAGTCGCGGTACGGGTGACGTGACCCGCCGATGGCGGTGTGAAGCTGAAGTCCGCACCGCGATATCCCACGCCGAACCCGAGCGCGACGCCCGCAAGCGCCATGCGGTCGGCGGAGGACAGCACCGGCTCATCGGAGAGGTCGATCACGACCTCGGGCGAGAAGCGCGTGATCGCTGCAGCGAGTGCTGACGACGCGTCCGGACCGCCGATGACCGGTAGCCCGTACGTCCCATCGGTCACCGCCGCATCGACCTTCTCGGTTCCGCCGATGAAGACCGCGCCGACCACATCGTGCGACCCGGCGAGCTGCGCCAGCGCGAAGCGCACCACGGGCGGGTAGTGCTCCCCATCTATGAGCGCGATCGCACGCGCCATCAGTCGCACTCCCCGTGTCGCCCGTCGGCATGCGGGCGCCACGTGCACTCACGCCGCAGATCGCGCTCGAAGTCGGCGACGACCTCCGGTTCGTGGAACGGGTGCTTCAGGATCACGCGGACGCGATCGGGGTGCACCTCGATGATGTTGTAACTCGCGCGCGTCATGCCTCGCAGGCGGTGCGAACAGGCAGTGCCCGCATTGACGATCACCATCTCCTCCAGCCGCCACACGTTCGGGACATGCTTGTGACCGCACATCACGACGTCGCAGCCGCTGCCGTTGAGGACGCGGAGCAGGTCACCGGCGTCGAAGACGATGTTCCGCTCGCGACCCGTTCCCGGAACCGGCAGGAGATGGTGATGCAGTGCGACGATCTTGAACTCCGAAGGGTCGGAGAAGCGCTCCTCGATCCACTGGTAGCGCTGTCGGCCGACACGTCCGTTGTCGAGGTCCGGCTCCGAAGAGTCGAGGCCGAGGATGCGGATGCCGCTGAACGCTAGCTCGGTGGAGCGCGATCCGAACAACTCCTCGAAGTGCAGATCTCCCACGTTGCGGGCGTCGTGGTTTCCGGGCAGGACCATGACACGCTCCACCTGCATCCGGGAGATCAGCCTGTGCGCGACCTTGTACTCCTCACGGAAGCCCATGTCGGTGAGGTCGCCCGTGACCACCAGCGCATCGGGTGCGAGTTCGTTGATCTCGTCTACCACGCGGGTGGCGAGGCTCGGGATGTGGTACTGCGACCCGCAGTGCAGGTCGGATATCTGGGCGATGATGACGGGACGTTCGTCACTCATGGAATGCTCCGATCGGCCTGATGATCCACCCGTCGCGGGAACGGTGCCGACGAGTCTGGGGGGTAGTGTGTTCATTCCCCATCCGCACGGACCGTCTCACACGCACCGCCGGTTCAGGCCTCGCGCGCCCCGCCGCGATCGATCGGCAGCGCGAGCACACGGCCCCGCCCGAGTCCTTCCAGCGCCGTCCGCGCCACCTCGGCGAGAGCGCGGGCACGCTCCAGCGCGCGAGCGTCGTTCAGGTCCTGCAGGAGCGCGAGCACCGTCGGTCCCGCGCCCGAGAGGACCGCACGTCCGGCTCCGATGGCTTCGAGCAGGCTGCGCACCGCCTCGAGGTCGGGAACCAGCTCCCGGCGGTAGCGCTCGTGGATCGCGTCCTGGAGACCGGACTCGAGGTACTCCCGTGAACCCGTGGCTATCCCGAGCGCGACGAGGGCAGCATGTCCCGCATTGAGGGCCGCGTCTGCGTGCGGCACGGTCGCCGGAAGCGCCGCCCGCGAATCCGTCGTGGACAACTCCCGCTCGCCGAGGACCACGAGAGCCGAGAGGCCACCCGCCGGATCGATGCGCGCCACCTCCAGACCGTGCCCGGAGTCGAACGCCACCGTGAATCCCCCGTAGACTGCGGCGCCCACGTTGTCCGCGTGCCCCTCGATCTCGGCGGCAAGCTCGAGCAGTCGCCGCTTGCCGAGATGCGCACCGGTGAGTGCTTCGCCGAGTACGAGCCCGCCCACGATCGCCGCCGCGGACGACCCCAGGCCCCGGCCGACAGGGATGCCGTTGTGGCACCTCACTTCGGCAGCAAGTCCTGGCTCCCCCACCTCGGCGAACACACGCGCCATCGAGCGCAGCACCTCGTTATCGGGGCCGGTCGAGAGCCGGCCCGCGCCCTCTCCGCCGATCTCGATGCTCCACGTCGCGGCAAGCTCACCCTCGAACTCGTTGTAGAGCCCGAGCGCGAGACCGAACGAGTCGTAGCCGGGACCGAGGTTCGCCGAAGACGCAGGGACGAGGATGCTCGCCCCCACGGGCTACAACTCCTCCACGCGCAGGACCGAACCGACCGCGTCCACGACCTCGAGCGCCTCGATCGCTGCGAGCGCCGCGCGTACATCGCGCTCGGCGGCGCGGTGAGTGATCCACACGATCTCTGCGCCACCGTCCTCGGCGTGCTTCTGGATCACTGATGCGAGCGACACACCGTGCTCGCCGAAGATGCCGGCGATGGCCGCGAGCACGCCGGGCTCGTCGCGCACGTGGAGTCGCAGGTAGTACGAGGTGGTGAGATCGGCGATGTCGCGGACCGGCAGGTGCTCCGTGCACGTGCAGCCGACCAGCGCGCGGCAGTCCCCCTGGATGTGGCGGGCGGCCTCTATGATGTCCCCCACCACGGCGGACGCCGCAGGCAGCGACCCCGCCCCCTCGCCGAAGAACATGGTCTCGCCGACCGCGTCGCCCACGACGTAGATCGCGTTGTAGACGCCGTTGACCTTCGCGAGAGGATGGTCGGCACGGATCATCGTCGGCTGGACGCGGATCTCGAGCCCTTCGGGGGTGCGCTTGCCGATGGCCATCAGCTTGATGGCGTAGCCCGTCTCCTGCGCGTACGCGATGTCGGTGGGAGCGATCGTGCGTATGCCCTCGGTGGGCACATCGGCGAAGGTCACGCGCGAGTTGAAGGCGATCGAAGCCAGGATGGCGATCTTGGCGGCGGCGTCGAGCCCGTCCACGTCCGCAGTGGGGTCCGCCTCGGCGAAACCGCGCGCCTGGGCCTCGGCGAGCGCGGCCTCGTAGTCGAGACCGTCTTCAGCCATCCGTGTGAGCATGTAGTTCGTGGTGCCGTTCACGATGCCGTAGACCGCCTGGATCTCGTTACTCACCAGGCTGTGCTTCAGCGGGCCGATGATGGGTATGCCGCCGCCGACGCTTGCCTCGAAGAGGATGTCCACACCCGCTGTCTCGGCAGCGTGCATGACCTCTTCACCGTGTGTGGCCATGAGCGCCTTGTTCGCCGTGACCACCGACTTTCCGGCAGTCAGGGCGTCGAGCACGATCGTGCGGGCGACACCCGTACCGCCCACGAGTTCGACGACCACGTCGATGGAGGGATCGCCGATGATCTCCGCGACGTCGGTGGTGAAGACCCCGGGGGCGAGCGCGAGCGCCTCGGCACGCGACAGATTGCGGTCGGCGCACTTCGCGAGTTCGAGCGCGACGCCGGATCGCGTGCAGAACTGCTCTCCGTGCCGCTTGAGGATCTCGACGACACCGCTGCCGACGGTGCCCAGTCCGACGAGGCCGACTCTGATCGTACGCATGCTGGACGCCTTTCACGCGGGGATGCGGACGGCCGGTGCCCACAGGCCGAGTATAGCGCACGGCCGTTCGCGCGCCCTCGCCTCCTACCCCAGATCGCTCTTCATGAGATCGTCGTACGTCTCCCGCCGAAGTGACCAGCGCCACTCGCCGTCACGCACGAACACGACGCCCGGTCGCACCTGCTTGTTGTAGTTACTGCTCATCGACTGACAGTAGGCACCGGTTGCGCATACGCACACCACGTCGCCCACCTCAGGATGCTGCAGAGGCGCATCGCGCACGACGATGTCACCGCTCTCGCAGTGCTTGCCCGCGATCGTGGCGACCATCTCGCGCGGCTGGTCCGCCTTGTTCGCGAGCAGCGCCTCGTAGTGAGCGTCGTAGAGCGAGGTCCGGATGTTGTCAGACATCCCACCGTCGACGGCCACATACGTGCGGATGCCGGGGATCTCCTTGATCGAACCCACGGTGTAGAGCGTCACACCCGCGTTCGCCACGATCGACCGGCCGGGCTCCACCGCCATGCGCGGCACGGCGAGGCGGTGCTTCTCGCACTCCTCCTTGATGCCGTCGACGACGACCTTGCCGAAGTCCTTCACGCTGGACGGCTCGTCGGGCACTCCGTAGGCAACGCCGAGACCACCGCCAACGTCGAGCATGCGGACCGCATGACCGGTCTCGGCCCGGATGTCGCGCATGAAGGTGACCATGACCTCGATCGCCTTCGCAAAGCTGCGCAGCGCGAAGATCTGGCTGCCGATGTGCATGTGCAGGCCCTCGAACTCGATGCCGGGAAGGTCGATGGCGCGCTTGATCGCCTCCATCGCAAGCCCCTGGTTGAGCCCGAAGCCGAACTTGGAGTCCTCGGCGCCGGTCATGATGAAGTCGTGGGTGTCGGCGGCCACGCCGGGCGTGACACGGATGAGGACCCGCTGCGTCACGCCGCGCTCGGCGGCAAGTACCGAGAGGCGCTCCATCTCCTCGAAGTTGTCCACCACGATGCGGCCGATGCCGGCATCGAGCGCCTCGCCGAGTTCGGCGAGCGTCTTGTTGTTGCCGTGCATCTGCACCCGCTCCATCGGGAAGCCTGCCCGCACCGCGTAGGCGAGCTCGCCACCCGAAGCGCAGAGCAGACAGCAGTCCTCCTCGGCGACGATCTTCACCATGGCAAGCGAGAGGAACGCCTTGCCGGCGTAGACGACGTCCACGTCCTTCCAGTGGTAGCGCGTCCACTTCACGTACTCGGCGAGCTGGGTGCGGATGCTCTCCTCGTCCATGACGTAGAGAGCCGTGCCCGCCTCTCGCGCAAGGGTGACAGTGTCCACGCCACCGATCCACAGGTGACCGTCCTTGACCTCGGCGGTGAGCGGCAGGACCGGCATGAGATCGGCCGCTGTCAGCTGGTCGGGAGTAGCGGGCGGATGCGGAGTGGTGGGGCGTGCCATCGCGGATCTTCCTCCCCTAAGAGCGTCATCAGGTACGGGAGAGGATACACGAGTGCACGGCGCGGCGCGAAGCGGCACCGCGCCGGAGCATCGCGGGGGACGTGCGGCTACATGCGCTGCGGTGCGGACACGCCGAGAAGTCCGAGTGAGCGGGCGAGCACGATGCGTGCCGCGTCGGCCAACGCCAGTCGCGCGCTGCGCAGCTGCGGATCCTCCACGACCACCTGACAGTGCGTGTAGAACTGGTGGAACGCGGCAGCGAGATCCTCGGCATAGGTGGTGAGCTTGTGCGGCGCGCGCTGGCGGGCAGCGATCTCCACGACCTCGGGGAACTCGGCAAGCTTGCGCAGGAGCCCAAGTTCGGCCTCCGCGGCCAGGGTGCCCGCATCGGCGCCGAGAAGCGCGAGCGCGACCTCATCGGCAGCGATGCCCGAGGCGACCGCTGCCACGTCCACGCTCTCATCGGCCGTGTCGGCGCCGGCCGCCTTGCGCAGCAGCGAGCAGATGCGCGCATGCGCGTACTGCACGTAGTACACGGGGTTGTCCGCGGAGCGCTGCTTGGCGAGTGCGATGTCGAAGTCCACGGGCTGGTCGGTGGAGCGGCGCAGGAAGAAGTAGCGCGCGGCGTCGGCACCCACCTCGTCGAGCAGGTCCTCGAAGGTGACCATCTCACCCGTGCGCTTGCTCATGCGCACGACCTCGCCGTTGCGGAAGAGGTTCACCATCTGGCCGATGATGACCTCGAGCTTGCCGGGGTGGCCGAGGGCGGCCACGGCCGACTCCATACGCTTCACGTAGCCGTGATGGTCGGCGCCCCAGATGTCGATCACGAGATCGAATCCGCGGTCGTACTTGTCGGCGTGGTACGCCACGTCGGCGGCGAAGTAGGTGTACGAGCCGTCGGCCTTCACGAGCACGCGGTCCTTGTCGTCACCAAAGTCGGTCGACCGGAACCATAGGGCGCCCTCGTGCTCGAAGAGGTATCCCGCCTCGCGAAGCCGAGCTATACCGCGCTCGATGGCGGTCTGCCCGCCGTCGGGACCGGGTGCATGCAGCGTGCGCTCGGAGAACCACACGTCGAAGTCGACGCCCATGCCATGTAGCACGTGCTTCAGGTGTTCGAGCACGGCCGCGTACGCCTGCTCCTTGAAGTGCGCTTCCCGCTCGTCGGCGTCCGCATCCGCCCACCGCTCGCCCTCGGCATCGAGGATCTCGCGCGCGATGTCGATGATGTAGGCGCCGCGGTAGCCGTCTTCCGGGAAATCGACCTCGCGGCCGCAGAGCTCGAGATACCGCGCCGAGACGCTCACCGCGAAGATGTCCATCTGCACGCCGGCGTCGTTGACGTAGAACTCTCGCTGCACATCGTCGCCCGCGTGTGCGAGGATCCGGGCGATCGAGTCGCCGAGCGCCGCCCACCTGCCGTGACCGACATGCATCGGCCCCACCGGGTTGGCCGAGACGAACTCCACCTGCACCCGTCTGCCGCTGCGTTCGCCCGCGCCGAACGCGTCGCCCTGCTCCCGCACCCGCGTCACCACATCCGAGACCACGCCGCGCGCGAGACGGATGTTGATGAAGCCCGGCCCGGCGACCTCGACGGCATCCGCTGTCCCCGCCAGGCGCTCGCGCAGGTCCGCAGCCACCAGCTCGGCGATCTCGCGAGAAGACATGCCGGCCAGCTTGGCCGAGACGAGGGCGACATTGGTGGACCAGTCGCCGTGTGAGCGGTCGCGCGGTCGCTCCACCGATACCTTCGGCAGCGCGTCGAGCGGTAGCCGCCCCGCCGCAATCGCGGCTTCGAGTGTGGCGGTGATGGCTGCGTTCAGGGTGTCGCGCACGCGGTCGCGCTCCTTCGGGATCGTCGGCATCGGGCAATCAGGATACCCCTCGGCCGCGCGCGACGGCAACGAAGCGCAGGCCGGTCCCCGCTCCGTCGTGCGCGATTGTCGCCGAACCCCGAACCGCTCCGGGGGTGCTGCCTTGGCACGCACCGTGCAGTCGCCGAGGGGCACCATCTGGGAATGAACACTATGGGAGAGTGTGGTGAGGCATCATGGGACTGCTCGATAGCACGGACGTATCGGCCGAAGGGCACCAGGTCGCCCACATCCGCGTCGACCGCATCGGCGCCGCCACCGAAGGCGGCCTATGGTGGGTCGCACTCGGGTTCGAGGACGGCTCGACCAAGCCGAAGGGCATGTTCCACGGCTATGACGAGGCTGCTGCCCTCGGCGCGGATCTCGCGAAGCAGTGGGGCGTCGAGGTCGTCGTCACCAAAGTCGTCTAGACCGCGCGCAGTTTCCTGAAGCGCCGCAGCCGTTCCCGGGTGACCGCCTCGGTGCGACGTTTGACGCCCGCGGGCGATGTCTCCCAGACATCCGGGTTGGGCCGAAGCCCCGTCGCCTGCACGAGATGACGCGTCCCGATGCGCCCGTGTGCCACACCGTCCTGCGCGCAGTGCAGCGAGTAGCCGAGCATCATCAGGTCGCCCCAGCGCGCTGCCAGGCCGAGATACCTGAGCGACCATATCCACGCGGTGGGCGCGAAGTGGCGTGTGATGTTCACGAACGAGGCTCGCGCGGGATACCGCCGGTCGAAACCGCTATCAGCGTGCGCGATGAACTCGGCCTCCCGTTCGGAGAAGCCCTCCTCCATCGCCCAGATGCGCGTCAGCTTCAGGTGAACCTGAGGTCCCATGATCACCTATGGTACGGCTCGCCGCGGATGATGCGAAACGCCCGGTAGAGCTGCTCGAGTAAGACGACCCGCGCCAGCTGGTGGGGAAGCGTCAGCGCTCCGAGTGAGATCCGCTCGTCAGCGCGCGCGAGCACGTCAGCGTGCAGACCCGCCGCTCCGCCGATCACGAAGGCCACGTGGCTCCGACCCTCGACACCGAGCGCCTCGAGCCACCCGGCGAACGCCTCCGAGGTGCGCGCCGTTCCACCGATCTCCAGGACGGCGACCGTCGCGCCCTCTGGAATGGCGCGCACGATGCCCGCCGCCTCGGCCTCGAGCGCCCGCGTCTCATCGGCGGTCACGTCCCGATCGGGCACCTCGGTCACAGCGATGCGCGCGTACGGCCCAAGCCGCTTCAGGTACTCCTCGGCCGCCTCGCGCCAGTGGCGCTCCTTCAGCTTGCCCACGCAGATGAGATCGAGCCTCATGCCGGGGCTCTAGAACGAGATGCCGAGGAAGCGGAGCACCGGCGACGCGAGCACGCCGAGCGCCAGAACCGCGAGTGTGGCGAGCGCGAACGACACACCGGCGGCCGCACTCGGCACGACAGGCGCCAGATCGCTGCGGTCGCCGAAGAAGACGGCGCGAAGGATCTTGAAGTAGTAGCCGGCCGACACCACGCTCATCGCTACCGCAACGAGCACCGGCGCGAGCAGCCCCGCCTGGACGGCCGAGGTGAACAGATACAGCTTCCCGAAGAAGCCGACCATCGGCGGAATACCCACGAGCGAGAGCAGCCATGCCACCGAGGCCCAGGCGACCGCCGGCCTGCGGGAGGCGAGCCCGCCAAGATCATCGAGCGACGTCCCTTCCTCGGCGGCGAGCAGCATGATCGCCATCGAGGGAATCGCGTAAGCGACCGCATAGAAGACGGCGGCCGCACCGCCGGTGGCGCCGCTCGCGAGTGCAAGCAGGATGTAGCCCGTGTGTGCGACGCCCGAATATGCCATGAGGCGCCGGATGTCGCTCTGCGGATACGCGGCGAGATTGCCGACCAGCATCGAGATGAGCGCCGCAGCGATCAAGATCATGGTGGAGTCGTCAACGCCCGGCGCCAACGCGGCCACCAGCCGGACGAGCGCCACCGTGCCCGCCACCTTCGGCACGGTGGAGACGAACGCCACCGACTGCGCCGGGGCTCCCGCATACGCGTCCGGCGTCCAGTAGTGGAACGGCGCTGCCGAGAGCTTGGCGAACAGGCCAACGAGCACGAACACGAACGCCAGCTGCCGCAGGAGACCACCCCCGCCGAGGGCCAGTTCGGCATAGGACGTGGAGCCCGCAAGCCCGTAGGCGAACGACAGGCCGTAGAGCAGCACGAGGCTGGTGAGCATCGAGAGCAGGAAGTACTTGAGCGCGCCCTCGAGGCCGCGTGCATCACCGCGCCGGTAGCCGATGAGCACGTAGGCCGGCATGGTGGAGAGCTCGAGTGAGATGAAGAGCACGATCAGGTCACGGGCCGAGACCATGAGCATGCCGCCCACCGCCGAGAAGAGCGCGAGCGCCACCGCCTCGGCGGATCGTTCGGGGGCCGTCCCGCGCCCGGCGACCCACAGCAGCCACACGCCCGCGAGCGCGAGCACGGCCACACGGGCGAACACGGCGGTCTCATCGAGCACGAGCATGCCGCCGAAGAGCTCGGCGCCCGGCCCGATGACGACCGCGACCAGCGCGGCGACAGCCGCCGCCAACGCGCCAGCCCGGGCTGCGGCCCGTCCGTCACGCACGATAGCGTCCGCGAACAGGGCGACGAGCGCGCCGAGGAGCGCGATGAACTCGGGTGCGAGTCCCCAGAGACCCGACATGCTAGGCGCCGCCCATCAGCGACAGCACAGTCTGCACGGCCGGGTCGGTGAAACGCAGCAGCGCGTCCCAGTACAGGCCGACCGTGAGCGTGAGCGCCACCAGCGGAACGAGCACCGCGACCTCGCGAACGCTGAGATCGCTGATCTTCTCAACAGCGGGCGTCGGCGTGCCGAGGACGACGCGCTGCACGAGCCAGAGCATGTACGCGGCGGCGAGCAGCACACCAACCGCAGCGAGGACGACCCACCCCGGCGCGATATCCGAACTCCACGCGCCGATCAGGCTCAGGAACTCGCCCACGAAGCCGGACAACCCCGGCAGGCCGAGCGATGCGAACGATGCGAACGCGAGCAGACCGCCTGCCACCGGCACCTTCGAGGAGAGACCGGAGACGTCGGCGATCATGCGCGTGTGCGTGCGCTCGTAGACCATGCCGACCAGGAAGAAGAGCATGCCGGTCACCACGCCGTGGCTGAACATGACGGCCACCGCGCCGTTGAGCCCTTCGGGAGTGAGCGAGGCGATGCCGAGCATCACGAAGCCCATGTGCGAGACCGACGAGTACGCGACGAGCTTCTTCATGTCGGTCTGCGCAAAGGCGACCGCCGCGCCATAGACGATCGAGATCACCGCGAGCGCGGCGATGAAGCCGCTCCACTGGCGAGCCGCATCGGGGAGGATGGGCAGCGATATGCGCAAGAAGCCGTACGAGCCCATCTTGAGCAGGATGCCGGCGAGCAGCACCGACGCCGCCGTAGGCGCCTCGACGTGCGCGTCGGGAAGCCAGGTGTGCAGCGGGAAGATCGGGACCTTCACCGCGAAGCCGAGGAAGAACGCGGCGAACACCCACCACTGGAACTGCGGGTCGAGCCCGCCGGCCTCGGCCATCGCGAGGATATCGAACGTGCCCGTCTGCAGGTACAGCGCGATGATGCCCACCAGCATGAACACGCTGCCGAAGAGCGTGTAGAGGAAGAACTTGACCGAGGCGTACTCGCGCCGGGGACCGCCCCACGTGGCGATCAGGAAGTACATCGGGACGAGCACGAGTTCCCAGAAGACGTAGAACAACACGAAGTCCATCGCGAGGAAGACGCCGTTCATGCCCACCTCGAGCAGGAGCAGCATCGAGAACCACATGGCCGGCTTCCTCTCGGTGTTCCACGAGGCCACCACCGCGAGCAGCGTCAGCAGCGCCGAGAGCGCCACCATCGCGAGCGAGATGCCATCGACCGCGAGGTGGTAGGAGATGCCCACCTGGGGCACCCACGCCACGTTCTCGACGAACTGCATGCCTACCGTGGTGTCGAAGCGCGCCACGAGCCACGCGACAAGCGCGAGGTCGACCGCGGCGACGAGCGCGGCGGTCCAGCGAGCGGCGCCGGGGCGGCCGCCGAGGATCGCTGCGAGCACCGATCCGGCGAGCGGGAGGAACACGATGACCGTGAGCAGCGGGAAGTCCACGCGTCAGGCCCCTTTCACGAGGATCCACAGAACGAGGAGCACCACGGCTCCCGCGACGAGCGTCTGATAGCTGCGAACACGACCCGACTGAAGCCTGCGCATCTGTGCGCCGGCCTGCCTGACCGCGCCCGCGGTGCCGTTGACCGCGCGGTCGATCACGCCCGCATCGAACGACCAGCTGGCGCTGGCGGCCCGGCGCCAGAGCGACGCAACACCGTTCACGGCGCCATCGATCACACCGGCATCGGCCGCCGCAAGCGCTCGCGCGGCGGCGGTGTAACCGCCCACGACGAAGTAGCCGTAGGTGAGGTCGAAGTAGTACTTGTTCGCGAGGATGCCGTAGAGCCGGGGGTGGCGCCGCTTGAGCTCGGTCGTGTTGACCACCGCGGTCCGTCGGCCGTACACGTACCAGCCGAGCGCGATGCCCGCCAGCGCGACCGCAGTGGAGACGCCGGCCGTGAGCAGCTCGGGCCACGGGATCTCGTGCCCGAGGAACTCGCCGATGCGCGGGCCGGCGAGGCCGATCACCGCGGTGATCGACGCGAGCATGATCATCGGCGCAAGCATCGATCGATGGGCTTCGTGAAGCTCCTTCTGCTGCTCCGGACCGGTGAAGACCCGGAACCACAGGCGCGCGACGTAGAACGCCGTGATGAACGCGGCCACGAGCGCAAGCGCGAACGGCACGTACTGGTGCTCATGCATGAGCACGGTGAGGATCTCGTCTTTGGACCAGAAGCCGGAGAAGGGCACGATGCCCGTGAGCGCCAGCGAACCCGCGGTGAACGCGACCGTGGTGACCGGCAGATGCTTCGCGAGCCCACCCATCTCACGCATGTCCTGTGTGTGCGCGGCATGGATGATCACACCCGCGCCGAGGAAGAGCAGGCTCTTGAAGTACGCATGCGTCACGAGGTGGTAGAGCGCAGCGGTCGAACCGCCCGCGCCGAGAGCGATGAACATGAAGCCGAGCTGGCTGATCGTGGAGTACGCCAGCACCTTCTTGATGTCGTGCTGCACGCACGCCAGCAGGCCCGCGAGCAGCGCTGTCGCGAGTCCCACCCACAGCGTCACCGTGAGCGCCACGCCGCTCGCCTCGAAGATGGGAAACGCGCGCACCACCAGGAACACGCCAGCCGCGACCATCGTCGCCGCGTGGATGAGCGCCGAGGCCGGCGTGGGGCCAGCCATGGCGTCGGGCAGCCACACGTGCAGCGGGAACTGCGCGCTCTTGCCCATCGCGCCGAAGAGCATCAGCAACGCCACGAGCGTGGCGGCACCGGGTGCCCAGGTGTGCGTGAGCACCGTCGCGAAGTCGAATGCACGCACCTCGGCGTAGATCACCGCGAGGGCGAGCATGAAGCCGAGATCGCCCACCTTGGTGGTAAGGAACGCCTTGATGCTCGCGAGCCGCGGCGCTTCCTGCTCGTGCCAGAAGCCGATCAGCAGGTACGAGCACAGGCCCATGACCTCCCAGGCCATGAACAGGCCAAGGAAGTTGTCGGAGAGCACGAGGGCGAGCATCGCCGCGGTGAAGAGTGACAGCACCGCGTAGTACCAGCCGATGCGCTCCTCACGGTGCATGTAGCCTAGCGAGTACACCTGCACTCCGGCGCCCACGACGGTGACCACGAGCAGCATCAGCGCCGAGGCCGGCTCGAGCGCGAATCCGAGCGTGATCGCCTGCACTCCGATGTGCCCGATGGTGAGCGCGCCCTGCCAGACCGGATCCCCCGCGTGACCGCCCGGCCACACCGCCAGGAACGCGACGACGGACATGCCGAGCGAGCCGAACACGGCCAGGAGCGCCGCCGGCACCGCGCGGGTGCGCCAGATGCGGGGTAGCGGCGCCATCAGCGCGAACGCGAGCGCCGGCAGCAGCGGTATGAGGACGACGTAGCCCACGCTCATCCCTTCAGGTCCTGCATGGCATCGAGCTCCACGCTCTTCTTGCTCCGGTACAGTGCGAGCACGAGCGCCAGACCGAGGCCGATCTCGGCGGCGGAGACCACCATCGAGAACACCGCGAAGAACTGCCCGGTGAGGGCCTCGGGAGTCACGAAACGCGAGAGCGCCACGAGGTTGATGTTGACTGCGTTGGCCATGAGTTCGAGCGACATCATCACGTGCACGGCGTTCTTGCGCGACAACGCGCCGTACATCCCGATGCCGAAGAGCAGTGCGGCGAGCGTGAGGAGATGCGGCAGTCCGACGGTCACCTACTCCTCACCTCCCGTCCACCATACGGCGCCCACGAGCGCCGCGAGCAACACGAGCGATGCGATCTCGAAGGGGAGCGCCCAGGTCGTGAACATCTCGGTGCCGAAGACCTCGATGCCGGGGACGGTCTCGGGCATGGCGGCGATGACCGGGTCGAAGCGGGAGAGGACGAGCAGAACGCCGCCGGTCAACAGCGCGGCGATGGCGAGTGCGCCCCAGCCCACCGGGAACTCGCGCACGGCGTCCTCGCGGCGGCGCAGTGTGAGCATCACCGTGAACAGCGTGAGCACCGCCACCGCTCCCGCGTACACGAGCACCTGCACGAGCGCCAGGAACTCGGCGGAGAGCAACAGGTAGATGCCGGCAGTCGCCACCATCACCTCGAGCAGCCAGAAGGTGGCGTGCACGACGTTGCGGGTGGCCATCATCATGACGGCACCGCCCAGGACGGCGAACGCGAGGATGTAGAACGCCACGGCAGGCAGCGTCTCACTCATCGGTCTCGCCTCCCCCGGGATCCGGAGCGACGGCAGCAGGCTCGTGAGCCTCCGCCGACTCCTTCTCGGCCTTGTGCCGCGCGTTGGTGGCCGCGTCCACATCGACGATGAGGTACTCCATAAGCCCCGAGCGATCGGTCACCGCGAGCTCGTACTCGTGGCTCATGTGGATCGCGTCGTACGGGCACGCCTCCACACACAGCCCGCACATCATGCACGCACCGATCTCGTAGCCGAAGCGGTCGATGTGCTTGGTCTTGTCCTCACGCGTCTCCACGTCGAGCGACAGGATATGGTCCGGGCACGTCTTCACGCACGTGAGGCACGCGGTGCACCTCGGCGAGCCATCGGCGAAGTACGTCGGCCGCACAGCCCAGCGCGCACGCTCCGGCAGCTCGAGCTTCTCGTACGGGTACTTCACGGTGATGGGACCGCGCAGCGCGTTCTTCAGGCTCAGCCGCAGGCCGTTGATGAGTCCCGTGCCCCACATCGTCACATCACCAGCTTCTGAACGACACCGGTGAGCATGATCATCACGAGCGCGGCCGGGATGAGGCGCTTCCAGCCGAGCGTCATCATCTGGTCGATGCGCACGCGCGGGAAGGTCCCGCGAATCCACCACATGAGCACGATGCCGATGTACGTCTTGATGATGAAGACCGCCGGCGCCAGCACGGGCACCGCGTCGTATACGCTCATCGGCACCCACGGCAGCAGCCAGCCGCCGAAGAAGAGCGTCACGCCCATGGCCGAGACGATGAAGGTGTTGCTGAACTCGGCGAGGTACATGAATCCGAACTTCATCGCCGAGTACTCGGCCGCAAAGCCAGCCACCAACTCGCTCTCGCCCTCGCTCATGTCGAACGGCGTCTGATTGCTCTCGATGAGCGACGCGATCACGAAGATGAGGAACGTCGGCCACACGATCGGATTGAAGATGAACCAGTGCGGGATGACGCCGAAGAACGTGCCCGCCTGGTACTCCACGAGCCCGCCGAGGTTCGCGGTGCCGGCGATCATCACGAGTGGCAGTGCCGAGAGCAACAGCGGCACCTCGTAGGCGATCTGCATCGCCGCCGCGCGCATGCCGCCGAGGAGCGCCCACTTGTTCGCCGAGGACCAGCCGGCCATCAGGATGCCGAGGGGCACGATCGCAAGCACGGCGAACGTGAACAGCAGCCCCGTCTCGAGGTTCACGGCGCGCAGCGTGCCCGAGAACGGCAGCGCAAGGTACGCCATGAACGACGGCACGAACACCACGATGGGCGCCAGGAAGAACAGGACCCTATCGACGTTGCGCGGTGTGATGTCCTCCTTGGTGAGGAGTTTCAGCACGTCATTGATCGTCTGCAGCAGGCCCCAGGGTCCCACGTGCAGCGGCCCGATGCGCACGTGCAACGCCGCGAGCACCTTGCGCAACAGGTAGATCATGAACACGCCGTTCGCGAGCATGAGGCCCACGATGGAGACGAGGCGCACGATGATCGCGACCGTCGGGCTCATCGGTCCACCTCGCCGAGCATGACGTCGGTCGAGCCGATCATCACGACGCAGTCCGCGATGAGGTGGCCCGGCATGATGTCCTCGATCGCCTGAAGCGCGTATAGCGAGGGCCCGTGGTAGTGCATGCGGTACGGGGAGATGCCTCCATCGGTGATCAGGTGGATCCCCACCTCACCACGCGCCGACTCCACCGAGGCGTATACCTCGCCTGCCGGCGGGCGGAGCACCTTGGGGACCTTCGCCGTGTGGTCGCCCTCCGGCATGCCCTGGATGCACTGACGGATGATGCGCGCCGACTGCCGCATCTCCTCGATGCGCACGATGAAGCGGTCCATCGCGTCGCCAGTGGTGCCGAGCGGAACATCGAAGTCCATCTCACCGTAGGCGTCGTACGGACGCTTCTTGCGCACGTCGAAGTCCACGCCCGCAGCACGGAGGTTCGGGCCGGTCAGGCCGAAGGCGAGCGCCTTCTCGGCATCGATCACGCCCACACCCGACAGGCGCGCCCGGAAGATCTCGTTACCGCGCAGGATGTCCTCGTGCTCGTTCACGTACGTGTCGAATGTGTCGCAGAAGGCGCTGATCTTCGCGTCGATGCCGGCGGGCAGGTCGGCCACCACGCCACCAGGGCGGATGTAGTTGAACATCATCCGCCCGCCGCTGATCGCTTCGAGGATATCGAGCAGCGACTCACGATCGCGCATCGAGTAGAGGAAGGGGCCCATGGCGCCCGTGTCGAGGCCCATCGTGCCGTACCAGAGCAGGTGCGTGGCGAGCCGGTTGAGCTCGGCGGTCATCGTGCGGATCCACCGCGCGCGACGCGGCACCTCTATCTCCATCAGCTTCTCGACGGCGAGCGCGACGGCCTGCTCCCCCATCACGCCAGAGACGTAGTCGCCGCGGTCCATCAGCGTTCCGAGCGCGTCGAAGCGCCGGTGCTCGGCGAGCTTCTCGATGCCGCGGTGCAGATAGCCGAGGCTCACCTCGGCGGCCTTGACCTCCTCGCCGTCCACCTCGATGAGCACGCGCAGCACACCGTGTGTCGACGGGTGCTGGGGGCCCATGTTGATGATGAGGTGCTCGGTGGTGAGACCGTCCACGCCCGTGGGCGCGCGGCGGATCCCGGCTGGCGGCGTGCCCGGGTCGTGCATGCCCTCGGCGAGGATGCCCACCTGCATGACGTCGGAGCGCGGGTCGCTCACCGGCGCTTCACCTCCTCCTCGCTGCGGATGAGGACGCTCTTGCGCAGCAGTGGGGGGATGCCGTCGGTGGTGAGCAGACGCTTGGGGTTCGGGTGGCCGGCAAGTGTGAGGCCGAGGAGTTCGGCGGTCTCACGCTCGGGCATGAGCACCGAGGGGTAGATGTTCCACACCGACGGGATCTCAGCATCGTAGGGCACGGTCGTCTTGAGGAACGCCACGCAGTCCTGCGCGTAGGAGCGCAGACGCCAGGTGAGCTCGATCGCCTCGCCGGTGTCGGTGCCGTCGAAGTCCACGACCGACTCGTAGCCGCCAGCCTTGAACGCCGCGAGCGCGCGAAGGACGTCACCCGCCGCGACGTGCGCGACCGTGCCGAGGAGGACGCTCTCCACCTCGGCAGCCACGCCGGCATCGGCCAAAAGCGCGCTAATCGTTGTCGCGTCGGACTGCAAGCCGCTCCCCCGTCTTCGCGCGGATCTTCTTCCGGAGCTCAAGGAACGCATACTGGACCGACTCGGGCCGCGGCGGGCACCCGGGGATGTACACGTCCACCGGCACGATCGTGTCGGCGCCCATCACCACGTTGGGGTACTCGCGGAACGGGCCGCCCGTGCAGGCGCATGAGCCCATCGCGACCACGTAGCGTGGCTCGGGCATCTGCTCGTAAAGGCGACGGACCGTCTCAGCCATCTTGTGGTTGACGGTGCCGGCCACGATCATCACGTCGGCCTGTCGTGGGGAGTTGCGGAAGAAGACGCCCATGCGGTCGAAGTCGAACCGCGGGCCCGACGCGCTCATGAGGCCTTCGATCGCGCAGCAGGCGATGCCGAAGGAGATGTACCAGAGGCTGTTGGTGCGGGCGAGGTCGAAGAGCTGCTCGCTCCTGATGAACAGCAGCGAGTTCTCGCCGGTGATCGTGTCTAGCGCCACCTCAGCGCACCCTCCTTCCAGGCGTACGCGAGCCCGGCAGCGAGGATGGTGATGAAGATCGCCATCTCCACGAGCACGAACAGGCCCATCGTGTTGAACGTGACCGCCCACGGATAGAGGAAGACGGTCTCGATATCGAAGACGACAAAGAGGAGCGCGTAGACGTAGTAACCCACGCGGAACTGCACCCACGGCGGGCCGACCGGCTCAACGCCGCACTCGTACGGCTCGAGACGGCTCGGCGACTCCTTGCCGTTGGGGGACAGCAGGTTGGAAGCCCAGACGGTCGCCACCACGAAGACGATGCCGAACAGGATGAAGGCGCCCACGACGAGATGGTCGAATGCGGGTGACTCCATCTGATCGCCCCCTTACTCGTCGTGCCCGCGCATCGCGGACGTGCGGTCCGTCTGGATACAGCGGCGCCCTCACGACGGGTGGTGTTCGGCTCCCGTCCGGGGGTGCGGTTGCGACAATGTAACACGCGTTACATTGTGGTGCAAGTGGTACCCCCAGGGGTATTCTGCGCGTGCCGTGGTCCACCCAGCAGGATACCCCTTCGCGAACGGGAACGTCTCCGCGCACGCTGAGCCGAGCACAGGCCCGGGCGCTACGGCGTGCTGTCAGTGCCCTCCGGAGGGGCATCAGCGACGGTGATCGTGCGCACCTCATACCAGCCCGCCATCACGTCATTGACCCAGAACGCCGGGTCGGCGGTCCCGTCTCCCCAGATCACGCCACGCCGCGGCGCATCGGTGGTGATCGGCCGCACCGTGACGTCGACGATCCCCCACTCCTTCTGCCGCACGATCTCCTCGGCGCGTGCGTGCTGGCCCGCGGTGAGCGAACGGGTCTGCAGGCCACTCAGGCCTACGTCACCGGTCGCGATCAGGAACAGTAGTGCGAGCACCACCGAGGCCACGGGAGCGGAGATGCGGTCGACCAGCCGCTCGGACCTGTCATCACTGCCAAGCGAGACCGCGGCTACCGCGAGAAGCACCGCTACGAACATCACCGTACGCTCGGCGCCAAAATAGGGCTGCACGAGGAAGGGTGAGATGGTTGCGAGCCCGAGCAGCGTCCAGACCCACCAGTCCGACCGGATCGCCGGAGTGGCCTCACTCCCCTGCCTGCGTGCGCCACGTGCAAGCGGTATCGACAGCAGCGCCAGGCAGACAAGCCACGGCGCAAGCGGCGGCAGCCACTCCAGCCCCATGTGCACGAGGAACTTGGCGGCCGCCACGATGGTCCCACCCAGTCCGGAGTCTGGTACAGCCTCCAGGCGAACCCGGTTGCCGGGAGCCGCGAGGCTGACGGCACCGGCAGCCACGAGCCCGACGGCACCCGCGTACAGGTGCGCCGGGATCCGCGCGAACCTTCCCGCCCGTGCGGCCCGGAGGCCGATGATGCCGAGGTAGAGAACGCACGCCACGAGCAGCTGCTCCTGCGATCCGCCCACGCTCACGCCGAGCACGAACATGCCCGCCACTGACGCCGCGCGCCCGAGGCCTCCCCCGCCCTCGCTGGCGAGGCCCTCGGCCCACCTTCGGTAGGGATAGAGGAAGGCGAGTCCCGCCACAGCGGGCCACAGGTAGACCACAGACCCGGCTGTCCAGAAGACCGTCTCCTCGATCGCGGGCAGCCCGTACCAGTAGGCGACCGCTAGGAGCCCCACGAGGTACAGGTCAGGACGCGCGAATCGCGGGAACCGGCCCCGCGCAACCGCGAAGGTCAGCGCCACCAGCAGCCCGATGCCGAGCCAGATCACGATGCCGTACATCGGCCGGACCTGGAGCGTCAGCCACGCGAAGACGGATCCCGCGAAGCGCCCTGTCCAGGTGGTGTAGCCGGACACGATGTAGTCCCACAGCCCGGGGTGACTTCTCAGGAAGGTCGCGTTGCTGAAGTCGTCGGAGACCCAGGGCTGACTGAGGGCGAAGAATGCGAGTGCGAGGGCGAACGCGACCCCGAGCGCGAGCGCCGCGGAATCGGCGAGGCGCGCAGGCGTACCGCTTCGGCGGTCGTTCGAATCCTCCCCGGAAGCACGCGACCCCATACACGCTCCTTACGGTGATGCGGGTACTGCTGCGCGGTTGCGCGCCTGAGTCTAGCATGCACGCGGCTGACGCCGGAGGGGCGCGGATCGTCTGCGGGACCAAGAAAGCGGGGACCGGAGTCCCCGCTCGAGTTCTGTGGAGCCGACGAGCGGATTCGAACCGCTGACCTGCGCATTACGAGTGCGCTGCTCTACCAGCTGAGCTACGTCGGCCTCTTCTGTGCTACTCGCTTGCCGCGCTCCCGCCCTCGGGGCGTGGCCGGCGCCTGCGCCTGCGGCGCGTGCTGCTCGCCGGTGCCTGCCCCTCGGGTGCC
>JBASOJ010000078.1:0-27969 GCA_049658145.1 Coriobacteriia bacterium | reverse complement strand
ACCGTGCACCCTTGAGGAGGCAGACGCGCGAGTCACCCGCGAGCGCGGCCGCCGCGCCGACACGATCGGCCTGCACCTCGGCGATGCCGACCTGCAGCAGTCGGGCCGCCTCCCCCGGGTGCGGCGTGAGCACCAGCGGTGCCTCACGCGAAGCGTGCACAGCGTCCCCGCGCAGGACGTTGAGGGCGTCCGCGTCAAGCACCAGCGGTACCCGAACTCCCGCGATGAGCGCCAGGACCACCTCGCCGATGCCCGGCGCGGTGGTGAGGCCAGGGCCCGCCACGACCGCGTCCGCATCCCCCACCGCGGACATGACGGCGTCGACCCGTGCGATCGACCCGTCGGGCGTGGCCGGCACATCGCGGACGATGACGCCGGGAAGCGAGGCGTGCAGCACATTGGCGATGCCGTCCGGCACGACCACGGTCACGTAACCGACACCCATCCTGATCGCGCCCCGCGCGGCGAGGACGGCGGCTCCGGCGTAGGCACGCGAGCCAGCCACGATCACCACCCGCCCACGTGTGCCCTTGTGGTCGTCGGGTCGTGAAGGTGGCATCAGCGCCTGCGTGTCGGCCGTTCCGGGCACCTCGAGCACGCCGGGGGTCACGACCACCGATGCAGGGATCCCGATATCGGCGACCTTCACCGTGCCAGCGCGCGCAGCTCCGGGGTAGATCAGCAGGCCGGGCTTGAGCGCCGCGAAGGTCACGGTGGTGGTGGCGCACACCGCGCCTTCGCACGCGGCGCCCGTGTCGGCGTCGATGCCCGAAGGTACATCGGCGGAGATCACGTGTGCCTCGCTCCGGGCGACCGCCCTCGTCACACCCGGCGCCGGCTCCCGCATCGGCCCGTGGAACCCGATGCCGAAGAGCGCATCGACGATCACCGCCGCATCTGCGAGCGCCGCGGGTGCAACACCGTCCACGACTTCGAAGGACACCCCGGCCGCCAGAGCGGACTCAGCAGCCCCGGCCGCCTCGGCATGCAGCGAGCCCGGCTCGACGAGCGAGAAGGCGTGCACGGACCGGCCGGCCTCGTGGAGAACGCGGGCGGCTACCCACCCGTCCCCGCCGTTGTTGCCCGGTCCGCAGACGACCGCGACCGGCCCCGGGACCCCGCACGCGAGGACCTCCGCCGCCAGTGCGGCGCCCGCTCGCTGCATCAAGTCACCGAGTGTGTCCATGCCTTCGGCGACCACTCGCTCCTCGACCGCGCGCATCTGTGCACCCGTGAGCGCGAAGCGCATCGTACTCCTCCGTCCCACTTGGACTGCTGCCACTCGCAGCGCGGCTCCGTCGGGTCACGCCGGCGGTCCGCCCTACGACTCTTCGTTCCCCACCTCGTCGAGCAGTGCCCGTGCGCCCTTGAACGACGCCGCTATGCGCTGCTGAGGCGTCTCTTCCTCCGGCTCCTTGCGCGGCCGCATCTGCTCGGTGATGGCGACTGCCGAGGCGACCGCGTTGGTATGCGTGAACGACAGCGACAGGTGCATCTCGACCACGCCCGCCGCCTCGGCCACTTCGGCCGCACGGCCAGTCAGTCTGGGGACCGGCCGCCCGTTGCCGTCGCGTACCACCTCGACATCGCGGAAGCGCATGCCCGAGAAGCCGGTGCCGAGCGCCTTGAGAACGGCCTCCTTGGCCGCGAACCGCATCGCGTAGTGGATCTCCGGCTTGTTGCGCTTCTCACAGTACGCGCGCTCATCTTCGGAGAAGAGCCGCTCTTTCATGCGCGGGCGTCGCGCCAGCGCTTCACGCATCCGCTCGATCTCGACGATGTCTACGCCGAGGCCGGTTATGGTCTGAGACTCGCCACCCATCGATCGTCACCCTCGCCCGGTATATGAATGTGTGTCGCGGCACGTCACGCTTCGCGGGTAACCCCGTCCACACCGAAGCGGCGAAGGCCGCCCGGAACACGGGCATAACCTTACACGGCAACCGTGCGCCGCGAAAGGCGACAGCTCACCGGATCGCCACGCTTCCGGCCCGCTTGACAGCACGGGCCACGCTGCGGGAATCTGGCGCGAACTCGGCGTTCGGGCGTAGTGTCAGGCGGGACCCCGACGATCGAACCGACAGGGTGAGGAGACACGATGGATCTGCAGCCGCGAAACGCCGAGAAGATCGCCCGGCTCATCCAGAAGGGGGTCTCCATCCCCAACCCGCTCAGCATCGACCTCGACGACGCCGTCGACCCCGAACGCATCTCGGGCGACGGCGTCGCGCTGTTCCCCGGCTGCCGCGTCTACGGGGCGAAGACCGTCATCTCGGCGGGATCGAAGCTGGGGGCCGAAGGACCGGTCACGCTCGATGACTGCAGGCTCGGCCCCGGAGTGCAGCTCAAGGGCGGCTACTTCAAGAAGTCGGTCTTCCTTGAAGGCGCGAACATGGGCCTCGGCGCGCAGGTGCGCGAGGGATGCCTGCTCGAAGAGGAAGCGAACGGCGCGCACTGCGTGGGCCTCAAGCAGACCATCCTCTTCCCGTTCGTCACCCTCGGCAGCCTCATCAACTTCTGCGACTGCCTCATGGCAGGCGGCACCAGCCGCAAAGTCCACAGCGAGGTGGGCAGCTCGTACATACACTTCAACTACACGCCCGACGGCGACAAGACGACGGCCTCGCTGTTCGGCGATGTGCCGCGCGGTGTGATGCTCGACCAGCCGCCGATATTCCTCGGTGGACAGGGCGGCGCGGTGGGACCTGTGCGGGTCGGCTACGGGACGGTCATCGCGGCGGGCTCGGTGTTGCGCCACGACGTTCCCGAGGACGGCAAGCTCGTGTTCGACGCGCCCGCCACCTCGCCCGACAAGGACCATCAGCCGAGGAACTACCGCAACCTCCCGCGCATCGTGCGCAACAACGTACTGTATATCGCGAACCTGGTGGCACTCGAGCAGTGGTACCGGAAGGTACGGCAGCCGTTCTTCGCGCGGCAGGAACTCGGGATCCCCGTCTACGAGGGAGCGCTCGAGATGCTGACGCTGGCACGTGACGAGCGTGCCAGGCGCCTGATCGCCATGGCTGCGAAAGTGCCCGCCAGAGATGACGCCTGCCGCGAGTTCATCGAGCGCGCCGACGGCGTCCGTGCCCTCTTCGAGGACCACCGCGACCTCCCGGACGGTGCGGCCTTCCTGGCTGCACTGACGCGCGAGACCGGCTCGGCGACGGGTAACTACACGGAAACGATGCAGTCGCTCTCACCGGAAGTACGAGCTGCGGGAGTACAGTGGCTCGGACAGATCGTCGAGACGCTCTCAGCGCGGACCGGCCGGCTGCTTGAGTCGATGCATCTGTTCGACGCGCACAGATAGGTCCTTCTCGGATGGGAGCGCACATGGGCACGCTGTTCGGAACCGACGGGATCAGGGGCGAAGCCAACCGCTATCCGATGGACGCCATGACCGCATTCTCGCTCGGCCAGGCGGTCACCCGGGTCCTGAGCAAGTCGCAGCACACGACCCGGGTGGTCATCGGCAAGGACACACGGATCTCCGGCTACATGCTGGAGAGCGCCCTTGAGGCCGGCATCACGTCCATGGGTGGCGTCCCGTACCTCGTAGGGGTGCTTCCCACACCTGGTATCGCGTTCATCACCGAGAGCATGCGCGCCGATGCCGGGGTGGTCATCTCCGCCTCCCACAACCCCTACCAGGACAACGGGCTCAAGGTCTTCTCCGGCAGCGGCTTCAAGCTCTCCGACGAGCAGGAGGCCGCAATCGAGTCGCTCATGCTCGGCGGCGAGCTGCCGGGCATGGTCCCCGCACCCCACGACATGGGTCGCGCATTCCGCCTGGATGACGCAGCAGGTCGTTACATCGTGTTCCTCAAGAACACGTTCCCGCGGTCGCTCTCGATGGAGGGCATGAAGATCGTGCTCGATACCGCGAACGGCGCCTCCTACAAGGTGGCGCCAGCCGCGTTCCAGGAGCTCGGTGCGGATGTGACCGTGATCCACGACGAGCCGAACGGACTCAACATCAACGACAACTGCGGCTCGCAGCACACAGATAGCCTCAAGCGCGCCGTGCTCGAGAGCGGCGCCGCGATCGGCCTGGCGTTCGACGGGGATGCCGATCGCCTCATCGCCGCGGATGAGAACGGCCGCGAGATCACGGGCGATCAGATCCTCATCATCTGCGCGAAGATGCTGAAGGACGAGGGCAAGCTCGCCAACGACCTGGTCGTCTCCACGATCATGAGCAACCTGGGCCTGCGCATCGCGTGCAAGCGGTACGGCTTCAGCCACCATGCCGCCAAGGTGGGCGACCGCTACGTGCTCGAGGACATGCAGCGCCTGGGCGCCGTGATCGGCGGCGAGGAGTCCGGGCACATGATCTTCCTCGAGCACCACACCACCGGCGACGGCATCCTCACCGCGATGCAGCTCCTTGCGGCCATGCTGAAGTCGGGGAAGCCGCTCTCGGAGCTCGCCACCCTGATGGACGTGTTCCCGCAGAAGCTCATCAACGTGGACGTGAAGAGCAAGCCGCCGATCGAGTCCGTCCCCGCGATCGTCGACGCGATCGCGCAGGTAGAAGCCGAACTGGGCGACGAGGGTCGCGTGCTCGTGCGGTACTCAGGCACGCAGAACATGTGCCGAGTCATGGTAGAAGGCCCGACGGCCGAGGTGACCGAGCGTTACGCCGCGCAACTCGCGGGCATCGTCACGTCGGCCATCGGATAGGAGACCATCGTGTCCTTCACCATCACCATCACCCGCGACTTCGACCAGATGAGCGCGGCAGCAGCAGACATCGTCGCCGCCGACATCGCGGCGAAGCAGGCACACGACTCCGGCTACGTGCTCGGGTTCGCCACCGGCAACTCCCCCACCGGCCTCTATAAGAATCTGGCCGCGGTCTTCAACAGCGGCCGGATCGACGCCGGCCGGGTGCGCAGCTTCAATCTCGACGAGTACGTGGGTCTGCCGGGAGAGAACGCCCAACAGCGTGCCTTGCACCCCGAGTCGTACAGCTACTTCATGATCAAGGAGCTCTTCTCTCTCCTCGACCGCACCTTCGCCGAGACCAACGTGCCCTGGGGCACGCTCATCGACCAGAACGAGCTCATCGCCGCGCTCGAGCGGCAGACAGGCGACTACGGACTTCAGGGCACCGGCCAGGGGAAAGCAGTCGTCATCCGTGATGGCGCGCCGGGCGTGCTTGGCTGGATCAAGGAGAACGTCCTCGACGCCTACGAGCGCAAGATCGAGCGGTCCGGCGGCATCGATCTGCACGTCGTCGGCGTGGGCGGGCGTGGTCACGTCGCCTTCCATGAGAGCGGCATCCCTTTCGACGGCAGCCGGATGCTGCTCGTCCGGCTCGACGACAGCACGGTGGGCAACGCGGTGGCCGATGGTCACTTCGCCTCGGTCGAGGACAGCCCGCGGTACGCGATCTCCATGGGCGCGGAACTCGTCTACACGGCACGGACGATCGTGCTCATCGCGAACGGCGCACGCAAGACGGGCCCCGTGGCCGAGTCGGTTCTCGGCGACGTCACGGCCCAAGTCCCGATCAGCTACGGGCAGAAGTACGCCGCTGACGGCGGCACCCTGCACTACGTGCTCGACGAGGCTGCGGCATCGGAGATCCTGACCAGGCGCGCCGACGTCGAGGCTCGAGGTTACGAGGTCATCGACCTCCGCTAGGAGCGACCGGACCTGCGGCCCCACTTCCGGTGGGGCCGCTTAGCAGACAGGGCCCGCCGGGCCCGATACGTGAGAAGGATGCGCATATGTGCGGGATCATAGGCTATGTCGGGAACAAGCAGGCAGCACCCATCCTTCTCGACGGACTTCGAAGGCTCGAGTATCGCGGCTATGACAGCGCCGGAGTGGCCATCCTGGATGGCGCGCTCCAGGTGCGTAAGAGGAAGGGCCGCATCGACGAGGGCATCGCGCGCGCCGTCGCCGCTGATCCGGTCGAGGGTCTCACCGGCATCGCCCACACGCGCTGGGCGACCCACGGGGCGCCGTCCGACGAGAACTCGCACCCGCACCTCGACGCCTCGGGCCGCATCGCCGTGGTCCACAACGGTGTCATCGAGAACTACGAGCCGCTGAAGGAGGGCCTCCTCAACCAGGGGCACGAGTTCGCATCGAGCACCGACACCGAGGTGCTTGCCCACTTGATCGGCGTGCACTACGAACGGCTCTCCGCTGGCGATGTCAGCCCTGACACGCTCACGAAGGCAGTCATCGCCGCTCTCGATGAGGTGTCCGGCACGTACGGCATCGCGGTCATCTGCAGCGACGTTCCCGGCGTCATCGTGGGTGCGCGACAGGGCTCACCGCTCATCATCGGCATCGGCAAGGGCGAGAACTTCCTCACGAGCGACGCGACCGCGGTGGTCACCCATACGCGCGAGGTCATCTTCTTGAACGACCATGATGTCGTGACCCTCACGGCCGACAGCTTCGAAGTCGAGAACACCGGTGCCAAGGCCGCCGACGTGAAGATCTCCAGCCTTGATTTCGAGGCCGAGGACTCCCAGCGCGGTGACTTCGAGCACTTCATGCTGAAGGAGATCTTCGAGCAGCCTCGAGCAGTGGAGAACGCCTTCCGTGGCCGAATCGATCATGACGCCGCCGACGCGGTGCTTGGCGGGCTCAACATGACGCCTGGCGAGCTGCGTGGCGTGCAGCGGGTCATCATCGTAGCCAGTGGCACGAGCCGTCATGCCGCGCTCGTGGGCGAGTATCTCATCGAGGCGCTGTCGCACATCCCGGTCGAGGTCGAGTTCGCTCACGAGTTCAGCTACCGGATGGCCCCGGTGCGACGCGACACCCTGATCCTCGCGATCTCGCAGTCGGGCGAGACGGCCGACACCCTCATGGCTCTCCGCGAGGCGCGCCGCCGAGGCCACAAGGCCCTCGGCATTGTGAACGTGGTCGGGAGCACCATCGCCCGCGAGTCCGACGGCGGCGTGTACATGCGCTCCGGTCCCGAGATCGGCGTGGCGTCGACCAAGGCCTACGTGGCGACGATCACCATCCTGACCCTGCTTGCGGTCCACATGGGCAGGATGCGGATGCTCTCGGCAGCCCAGGCGGAGCAGACCCTCAAGGCACTCGAGGCCGTGCCGGCGCAGATCGAGACGCTGCTGGCCCAGAGCGATGCCATCAAGGCGCTCGCGCAGAAGTATGCCGACGCCGAGCACTTCTTCTTCCTCGGCCGCGGTTACAGCTACCCCACCGCGCTCGAAGGCGCGCTCAAGCTCAAGGAGATCTCATACATCCACGCCGAGGGATACTCGGCGGCGGAGATGAAGCACGGACCGATCGCGCTCATCGACGAGACCACTCCATGCGTCTTCCTCGTGCCCCAGGACCCGATGTACGAGAAGACCATGGCGAACCTCGAGATGATCCGCGCCCGCAAGGGACCGATCATCGCGATCGCCACCGAAGGTGACGAGCAGGTCCGCTCGGCCGCAGAGGATGTCATCTATCTGCCGAAGACCCGCGACGAACTGAACCCCCTCCTTGCCGTGGTCCCGCTCCAGCTCCTCTCCTACCATCTCGCGTGCGCACGAGGCTGCGACGTGGACAAGCCGCGCAATCTCGCCAAGAGCGTGACAGTCCAGTAGCACAAGGCGTCGAGAAGGCGCCCTGCGGCAAGAACGAACAGTGCCCCCGGCCGTGGGGCCGGGGGCACTGTCATCTCGGAATGAGACCGTGACTAGCGCTTGGAGAACTGCGGGCGCTTGCGGGCCTTCTTGAGGCCGTACTTCTTGCGCTCGACCATACGCGGGTCGCGGCGCAGCAGGCCGGCGCGCTTGAGCTCGCCGCGGTAGTCGTCGCCCGCCTCGAGCAGCGCACGGGCGATGGCGTGACGCATGGCGCCCGCCTGGCCCGAGAGGCCGCCGCCCTTGATGTTGGCGAAGACGTCGAAGTGGCCGACGGTCTCGGTCACCTTGAAGGGCTGCTCTACGTAGCCCTTCAGGACCTCGCGACCGAAGTAGTCGGCGAACGCCCGGCCGTTCACGGTGACCTCACCGGTGCCGGGGACGAGGCGGACGCGCGCGACCGAGGTCTTGCGGCGGCCGGTGCCCCAGTAGACTGCCTTGCTCTCAGCCATGCCTAGACCTCCAGGGTGATCTGACGGGGATTCTGGGCCGCGTGCGGGTGCTCGGCGCCGCCGTACACCTTCAGCTTCAGGCCCATCGCCCGTCCGAGCGTGTTCTTGGGGAGCATACCTTTGACGGCGCCTTCGACGACGCGGTCAGGGCGCTTGACGAGCATCTCGGAGATCGAGGTCTCCTTGAGCCCACCCGGGTAGCCCGAGTGGCGGTACTTCTTCTTCTCGGCGAGCTTGTTGCCGGTGAGCTTCACCTTCGATGCGTTGACGACGATGACGAAGTCACCGGTGTCGACGTTCGGGGTGTACTGCGGCTTGCGCTTCCCTTTGAGGATCGAAGCGACTTCGCTCGCCAGACGGCCGAGGGGGATATCAGTGGCATCCACGAGCAGCCACTCGCGCTCCACCTCACCGGGCTTGGCGTAGTAGGTCTTCAAGAGTTCCTCCAAAATGATGCCTGGACGTGGTCGTTTGTCGAGTTCACGGGGCTCTCGAAACGAACCCTTGCAGTTTATCCGCGCGCAGGTGGAGTGTCAACAAACGCCACCGGGCGTATCCATCCTGCCTGCGAACATCGGCAGGAGGTCACAACCAGCACTCATCGGGGTACGCCACGTACCACAGCGTCAACCCGTGAGGCGGCGCTGTGGGACCCGCCGCACTGCGGTCGCGGGAGGCGAGCGCCTCGCCCAACCAGGAGGCCTGCCGTCTGCCGGTGCCCACTTCCACCAGGCTCCCCACGATGGTCCGGACCATCGAGTGCAGGAACGCATTGCCCACCACCCGTACGCAGACCGAGTGCTCGCCGAGCAGCGGTTCGGGGACCACCTCGATCACGTCCAGCCTGCGATACGTACGCTTGCCTTCGGCCGAAGCAGCGACGCAGAACGACTTGAAGTCGTGCTCGCCGATGAGTGCCGCAGCCGCCTCACGCATGGCGCCGAGGTCGAGGGCACCTTTGACCCACCACGCGACCGGCGCCAGGAACAGCGGCGGCACCGGACCCGGCACGATGCGGTACCGGTACTCACGCTCGACCGCGGAATGCCGCGCGCTGAAGCCTTCGGCCGCCGCACGTACACCCGTGACCACGATGCCATCCCCCACCAGTGCGTTGAGCGACCGGAGGAGCGTCGCATGTTCGATCTCGGCGGTCTCGGCGGTGAAGCTCACCACCTGCCCGAGCGCATGGACGCCGGCGTCGGTGCGCCCCGCTCCGACCGTCTCCACCTCGCGCCGGAGCACGGTATCCAGCGCGGACTCGAGCTGACCCTGCACCGTGCGCTGACCGGGCTGGCGGGCGAAACCCGCGAAGCCGGCGCCGTCGTACGACACCGTCAGCGCGATCGTCGAGGACATGCCCATCTCCTTTCTACAGCGCGATGCCGATGGCCACGAGCGCCGCCGCGACCACCAGGAGCACCAACCAGTCCCGGCCGGTCATGGCCGAGGCGTGAAGGCGCGTCCGACCTTCGCCGCCCCGGTAGCAGCGGGACTCCATCGCCTCCGCAAGGTCCTCGGCGCGCCTGAACAGGTTCACGAACAACGGCACCATCACGGGGATGAACGCGCGCGCGCGTTTGATCAGCCCGCCTTCATCGAACCGCGCGCCGCGCGCGGTCTGCGCGACCAGGATCTTCTCCGCCTCCTGCGCGGTGGTCGGGATGAATCGCAGCGCGATCGTGAGCATCATCGCCACCTCGCCCGCGGGGAACCGAAGCACCGCGAGGGGGCGCATGACCCGCTCGAGGCCGTCGGTGAGCTGCACCGGCGTCGTAGTGAGCGTCAACAGCGACGTCCCGACCACGAGCAGGATCACCCGCAGCACAAAGAAGACACCATCCCGCAGCCCGTCCGGGTCCACCGCGACCGGGCCGAGCCGCACCAGCGCCACGGTGGCCGGATTCCAGCGCAGGGCATGAGCGAGCAATGTGAAGCTCAGAAGGATCGTCAGCGCCTTGATGCCCCTGAGCGCGATGCGCGCGGGCACCCGGGATATCCGCAGTGCTGACGCCACACAGAGCGCCATCGCCGCGAGGCCCGGAAAACCGTCCACGAGGAACACCGCCGTGGTGAACGCGGCGACGAGCCCCATCTTCGTCTTGGCGTCGAGGGAGTGCACCGGCGAGTCGGCGGGCACGTACTGGCCGAAGGTGACCGGGACTCTCATCGCCCCGCCCTCCAGGCCCCGACGAGCACGTGGGCCGCCGCGAGCGGCTCGATCTCCACGCGCTCGATAGACGCACCCTGATCGCGGGCGAGGACCTGTGCACGGACCACGTCGGGGAGCCGAAGGCCCGCGCGCACATAGCCCTCGGGCCGATCGGTGAACTCGCACACAGTGCCATCGAATCCCGGGCGGCCTGAATCGAGTGCGAGTATCCGGGTAGCTGTGCCCAGGAACTCCTCCGGATCGTGCGTCACCACGGCCACGCCGGCGCGCGATCGCTCGCCCTCGATCGCGGCAAGGACGTCCCTACGACCACGGGCGTCCAACCCGGCCGTGGGCTCGTCGAGCAGGAGGTAGGGAGCCCGCATCGCCAGCGCACCCGCGATCGCCGCACGGCGCGCCTCGCCTCCCGAGAGCGTGAAAGGTGAGCGCTGTCCGTAGGCTCCGGAGTCGAGTCCGACGGCATCCAGCGCCGAGGCCGCCAGGTGCTCCGCCCCGTGCGCGCCGAGATTACGCGGCCCGAACGCCACATCGGCGATAAGCGTCTCGGCGAAGAACTGCGACTCGGGGTTCTGGAACACGATCGCCACACGTCCGCGTGCCACGCGGGTGCGCGGCGAGTCGCCGTCCACCTCGACTGTGCCCGTGCCCGGCTCGAGCAGTCCCGCCATCAGCCGCAGAAGAGTCGACTTTCCCGAGCCCGTCGCACCGGCGATGACGAGAAGATCGCCGCGCTCGAGCGTGAGCCCGACGCCGCGCAGCGCCTCCACGCGATACTCTGCGCCCGCACTGTAGGTGTAGCCGAGGTCGCGCGCTACGAGGGCCATAGCGCCTCCACAACGCCCTCGGCGGTCACTGCGGTGCGCGGGATGGCGAGGCCCTCACGCCGAAGCGCATCGGCGAGAACGATGATGGGCGGTACGTCGATTCCCAGGCCCGCCGCAAGCGCCGGGTCGCCGGCCAGTTCGAGTGGCGAGCCGTCGTAGGCGATGCGTCCATCGGCGAGGACGATCGCCCGGTCCGCGTCCATGACGTCCTCGAGATGGTGCGTGACGTGGACGACCCCCACTCCGCGCGAGCGAAGCCCCGTGAGGGCCGTGAGAACGTCGGAGCGCCCTGCCCCGTCGAGCATCGCTGTGGGTTCGTCGAGCACGAGGTACGAGGGCTGCAGGGCGAGCGCGCCCGCGATCGCCAGGCGCTGCTTCTGTCCCTCGGAGAGCAGGTGCGGTTCCCGCCGCTCCAGGCCTGTAAGGCCAACGGCGGCCAGAGCCGCATCCACACGCTCCCGCAGCTCCTCCGGTGGCACGCCGAGGTTCTCAGGTCCGAAGGCGACGTCCTCTTCAGCCACAGTACCGACGATCTGGTTGTCGGGATTCTGCTGCACGAATCCGACCCTGGAGCGGATGGTCCAGACCAGGGCTTCGTCGTCCGTGCCCATGCCGTCGACGGTCACGCTGCCGCCGGTAGGGAGGAGGAGTGCGTTCATCAGCCGGACGAGGGTCGACTTTCCCGAACCGTTCGGCCCGAGCAGGCCGATCGTGCGACCCGGCTCAAGGGAGAGTGAGACGCGGTCAAGTGCCGGACGCTCCGCACCCGGATAGACGAAACGCACATCGCAGAGCTCGATCACGTGCTCCCCTGACGACGGAGGGCCCCGCAGTCGCGAGGCCCTCTGTTGAGATCATGCGACCCTCGCGGGCCGATACTAGTCGACGAGCTCCATGATGACCATCGGAGCTGCGTCACCCTTGCGCGGACCGAGCTTCAGGATGCGCGTGTAGCCACCCTCCCGCTCCTTGTACCGCGGTGCGATGTCGTCGAACACCTTCTTCACCAGCGCCTGATCGCCGAGTTCGGCGAGTGCCAGGCGGCGGGAGTGGACATCGCCGCGCTTACCCCAGGTGATGATGCGATCCACGAGGGAGCGCACCTCCTTGGCGCGTGTCTCTGTCGTCTTGATACGCTCGTTGGCGAGCAGGGCACCCGCCAGGCTCCGGAGCATCGCCTTGGTGTGGCTCGCGTCGGTGCCGAGCTTGCGCCCCTTCTTCGCGTGTCTCATCTCGTGCGTTCTCCTAGCCTGCGAGACCCAGGCCCATGGCCTGGAGCTTGTCTTTGACTTCCTCGATCGACTTGGCGCCGAAGTTCCGGATGTTCAGCAGATCGGCTTCACTGCACTCGGTCAGCTGGCCGATGCTGTTGACACCCTGACGCTTCAGGCAGTTGTACGAGCGGACGGTGAGGTCCAGCTCCTCGATCGGCGTGTCGAGCACGCGGTCCTTCTCATCCGGGATGGCCTCGAAGATGCCACCCTCGGGAAGTTCGCTTTCGGCCTGCTCCATGAACAGCTGCGTGTGCTCGTTCACGATGTGGGCGGCGCGGGCCACCGCATCGGCAGGCGTGGTGGAGCCATTGGTCTCAACCTCAAGAACAAGCTTGTCGTAGTCCGTGCGCTGGCCCACACGCGTGTTCTCCACGACGTAGGTGCAGCGGATCACGGGGCTGAAGATCGAGTCGACGGTGATGACGCCGATCGGATCGTCAACGCGCTTGTTCCGGTCTGCCGACACGTAACCGCGGTCGACGCCGATGCGGATGCTCATCTCGAGCTTCGCACCCTTCTGAAGCGTCGCGATCACGTGCTCCGGGTTGGTCAGCTCGAATTCGGCAGGGACCTTGAGGTCCGCACCGGTCACGACACGGGGGCCGCTCACCGAGAGCGTCGCCACCGCGTCGCCCTCGCCGATGCCTGTGTCGCTGAATACCAGGCCCTTCACGTTCAGGACGATGTCGGTCACGTCCTCGCGGACTCCCTCGATCGTCGAGAACTCGTGCTGAACGCCCTCGATGCGGATCGACGTCGCCGCCGCACCCGTGAGCGAAGAGAGGAGCACCCGGCGCATCGAGTTGCCGAGCGTGTAGCCGTAGCCACGCTCGAGCGGTTCGACGACATAGCGCGCGGTCCGCGCATCGATCTCGTCGACGGTCACCTTCGGCCTCATGAACTCGGTCATGCTTTAAGCCTCCTTGGCTGGCAAGGCGTGGTTACTTCGAGTACAGCTCGACGATGAGCTGCTCGCGGATGGGTGCTTCGATCTGCTCGCGGGTCGGCAGCGAGAGCACACGGCCCTGCAGCTTCTCCACGTCCACCTCGAGCCAGCCCGGGACCTCGATCTTCGAGGACGAGATCAGGGCCGCCTTGATGGCGGTCAGTTCCTTGGCCTTCTCGCCGACGGCGATCACGGCGCCGGGGCGCACGCGGAAAGACGGGATGTCCACCTTGCGGCCATCCACGGTGAAGTGACCGTGGCGGACCGTCTGGCGCGCCTCGTCACGCGACGACGCGAAGCCGAGGCGGTACACGGCGTTGTCCAGCCGCGTCTCGAGCAGGCGCAGAAGATTCTCGCCGGTGATGCCGGGCTGGCGGCTGGCCAGCTTGTAGTACGTGCGGAACTGCTTCTCAAGCACACCGTAGATGCGCTTGGCCTTCTGCTTCTCACGGAGCTGCAGGCGATACTCCGAGTCGCGCGGGCGCTTCTTGCCGGCCTGACCCGGCGGGTACGGGCGCTTCTCGATGCCACACTTGTCGGTGTAGCAGCGATCGCCCTTCAGGAAGAGCTTCTCACCTTCGCGGCGGCACTGCCTGCAGTCCGCCCCTGTGTAACGTGCCATAGAGGTCGATCCTTCCGAAACTACACGCGGCGGCGCTTGCGCTGCCGGCAGCCGTTGTGCGGGACAGGGGTGCGGTCCTGAATGCTCGCCACTTCCAGGCCAGCGGCCTGCAGCGAGCGGATCGCGGTCTCACGACCGGAGCCGGGACCCTTCACGAACACCGTGACCTTGCGGACACCGTGCTCCTGGGCGAGCTTGGCGCACTGCTCGGCGGCAAGCTGAGCCGCGAACGGGGTCGACTTGCGCGAGCCCTTGAAGCCCACCTGGCCGGCGGACTTCCATGCGATCACGTTGCCCGAGGGGTCCGTGATGCTGATGATCGTGTTGTTGAACGTGCTCTTGATGTACGCCTGGCCCACAGCGATGTTCTTGCGCTCGCTGCGGCGTACGCGGGTCTTGGCGGTCTTCTTCTTGGCAGCCATGTGCTACTTGCCCTTCTTCTTCGCGCCGATCTGGCGACGCGGGCCCTTGCGGGTACGCGCGTTCGTGTGCGTCCGCTGCCCGCGAACCGGCAGTCCCTTGCGATGGCGAAGACCGCGGTAGCAGCCGATCTCCATCAGCCGCTTGATGTTCTGGCTGACCTCGCGGCGGAGATCACCTTCGACCTTGAGATTGCGGTCGATGTACTCACGGAGCCGGACGACTTCCTCTTCGGTGAGGTTCCGGACACGCGTGTCGGGATTGATGGCCGTCTCGCGCAGGATCTGCTGCGAGGTGGTGAGGCCGATGCCGAAGATGTAGGTCAAGCCGATCTCTACGCGCTTCTCGCGCGGGAGGTCGACACCTGAAATGCGTGCCAAAGCGCGCTCCCTCCTAGCCCTGCCGCTGCTTGTGACGCGGGTTCTCGCAGATCACGAGTACCCGGCCATGACGGCGGATGATCTTGCACTTCTCGCACATCTTCTTAACGGAAGGTCTGACTTTCATTGAATGATCCTTCTGTTGTCGATCGAAGCTTGTATCTATCTCATCGCCCAGCCGCAGGCGTGTTCTTTCATGCCGATGGCGCTAACACGGTACCGGGTGTCTCCATGACCCCCCGACACGCGCCGATTACTTGAAGCGATACGTGATCCGGCCCCTGCTCAGGTCGTATGGAGAGAGCTCGACGACCACCTTGTCGCCCGGAAGGATACGGATGTAATGCATCCGCATCTTGCCCGAGATGTGAGCGAGCATCTTGTGCCCGTTGTCGAGCTCCACCCGGAACATCGCATTGGGTAGAGCCTCGAGAACGGTACCTTCCATCTCGATAGCGTCATCGCGCTTGGCCAAGTAGCAGATTCCCTTCAAGAGCCGTGAAGTCGCAAAACGGCAGTATATCCAATAGACGGGCCCGAGTCCAGCACCCGTGCCCGGAAGAGCTCCTTCATTCCAGGGTCAGGATCATCGGTCCGCCCTCGGTTATCGCAACGGTGTGCTCGAAGTGGGCGGACAGATGCCCGTCAGCGGTCACCACGGTCCAGCCATCGTCGAGCGACCGGACGTCGGGCCGACCGGCGTTGATCATCGGCTCGATGGCAAGCACCATGCCCGCCTTGAGGGTAGGGCCTGTGCCCGCCTGGCCGTAGTTGGGGACCTGCGGGTCCTCGTGCATCGCCCGTCCGATCCCGTGTCCGACGTACTCGCGCACAACGCCGAACCCGGCGCTCTCCGCTACCTCCTGGACCGCGGCCGATATGTCGTGCAGCCGCATCCCGGGGATGCACCGTGCGATGCCCGCTTCGAGCGAGGACCGCGTGACGTCCATCAGATGGCGTGCCGCGCTCGAGACGTCGCCCACCGGGAAGGTCATCGCCGAGTCGCCATAGTAGCCGTCCACGATGGCGCCACAGTCGACGGACACGATCTCGCCCTCGCGCAACACGCGCGAACCCGGGATACCGTGGACCACCTGCGAGTCGACCGACGTGCACAGAGTGGCCGGGAACCCATGGTAGCCCTTGAAGGCCGGCGCCGCTCCGGCATCACGGATCGCGGCCTCGGCGATCGCGTCGAGATCACCCGTGGTCACTCCGGGCCGCACCGCATCGCCGACGGCCCGCAGGGCCATCGCAGTGATGCGACCGGCCTCGCGCATGATGGCGAGCTCTGCGGATGACTTGGCGATGATCACGGGGCGCTATCCGATGCCATTCAGGATGGCGGAGATGGAAGCGTAGACCTCATCCGGCGTCAGGTTGCCGTCGACGGTGAAGAGCGTGCCGTGCTCGGCGTAGTACGGGATCAACTTGCTGGTCTGCTCATCGTAAGCAGCCAGCCGCTTGCGGACGGTCGCCTCGGTGTCGTCATCACGCTGGTAGACCTCTCCACCGCACTCGGTGCATGCGTCGAGGTCGCCATCACTGAGCACGTTGAAGATCTTGCCGCATGCACGGCACTGCCGCCGCGACGTGATGCGGGAGACGATGGCCTCCGGGTCGACATCGACGCTGACGACCGCGTCGAGTGCGAGACCGCTCGAGGCAAGCGCCGCGCCGAGCGCGTCCGCCTGCGGGATGGTGCGCGGGAAACCATCGAAGAGCACGCCACGCTCGAGCGCGTCGGGACGGGTGATGCGTTCCTGCACGAGACCGATCACGACGTCATCGGGGACGAGGCCACCCTCATCCATGTGCCGCTTCGCCTCCAGGCCGAGCGGCGTCTTGTCCGCGACCGCCTTGCGGAGGATGTCGCCGGTGGAGAGATGGACGAGCCCGAACTCCTCGACGATATGGGCGGCCTGCGTTCCCTTGCCGGCGCCGGGGGCGCCCAGAAGCATGACGTTCATCGTGTCCCCTCCGTCCATCGTCGGTGCCCCGACACCGGCTTCACGCCGATGCCGGGGCCACGCACGATCACACCATCGGGCGTATTCGCCCGCCTCTACTTGAAGAAGCCGTCGTAATGACGCATCTGCAGCTGGCTCTCCAGCTGGCGCATCGTCTCCAGCGCCACGCCGACCATGATCAGGATCGACGTACCACCGAAGGCCTGTACCAGCGGATCGTTCGTGAACTGGAACAGGAGCTGTGGCACGACCGCGATCGCCGCGAGGAAGATAGCCCCCGGCAGTGTGATGCGGTTGAGAACGTTGGCGATGTACTGCGCCGTGGGATTGCCCGGGCGGACGCCGGGGATGAACCCGCCGTTCTTGCGCAGGTTGTCTGCCGTCTCGATCGGGTTGAAGACGAGTGCCGTGTAGAAGTACGCGAAGAACACGATCAGGATCGTGTACAGGGTGAGGTACAGCCAGCCCTCGGAGAGCGCGTTTGAGAAGTCCTGAAGCCACTGCACGTCCGTGAAGAACCGCGCGATCGTGGACGGGAACAGCAGCAGCGACGAGGCGAAGATGATCGGGATGACGTTCGCCCCGTTCACCTTCAGCGGGATGTACGTCCCGACCCCACCGTAGACGCGACGCCCGACGACGCGCTTGGCGTACTGGACCGGGATGCGTCGCTGGCCGCCCTCCATGAACACGACCGCCGCGACGACGAGCAGCGAGATCACGAGCATGAGGATCATGAACCAGGGGTGGACCTTGAACGACGAGACGATGGTGGTCGGGAATCTCGACACGATGCTCGCGAAGATCAACAACGACATGCCGTTGCCGATACCACGCTGGGTGATGAGCTCGCCCATCCACATGATCATCGCGGTTCCCGCGATGAGCGAGATGATGATGACCACCTCGGTGAGGAGGTCGAAGCTCACGCCGAGACCACCAGCGGAGGCCGGTGCCTGGAACACCGTGAGAAGTCCGATCGACTCCATGAGGGCGATACCGAGTGTCATGTAGCGCGCGGTCTGCGTGATCTTGCGCTGACCGGCCTCGCCTTCCTTCGACCAGCGCTCGATCGTGGGGATGACCGCCTGCAGAAGCTGCATGATGATCGTGGAGGTGATGTAGGGCATGATGCCGAGTGCGAACACTGCGAAGTTCTGCAGTGCGCCACCGGCGAAGAGGTTGAGCAGGCCAAGGGCGCTGCCCGACTCGGTCACAAGACCCTTGACCGCCACGGGGTCGACGCCCGGCACGGGAACGTGTGCGCCGACCCGGTACAGCGCGATGATCGCGAGCGTGAAAAGGATCTTCTTGCGGAGGTCAGGGATGCGGAAAGCGTTCCTGATGGCTTCGATCACGAGAGATCGACCGTCCCTCCAGCCGCTTCGATCTTGGCACGAGCGGGACCCGAGACCTTGTCGATCTTGACGTTGAGCTTCTTGGTGAGTTCGCCATCACCGAGCACCTTGACCGGCGTGGTCTTGGACTTGATGACGCCCTTGTCGAAGAGGCTGTCCACGTCAACGGTATCACCCGCGGCATAGATGTCCTCGAGTCGGCTCACGTTCACCACCGCATACTCGACACGGCTACGGTTCTTGAACCCGCCGAGTTTCGGCATGCGCATGTGCAGCGGGTTCTGGCCACCCTCGAAGCCGGGGCCCTTGCCCCCGCCGGCACGCGAGTTCTGGCCCTTGTCACCGCGACCTGCGGTGGAACCGTGGCCGCTGCCGTTGCCGCGGCCGACCCGCTTGCGGCTCGTCCGCGAACCCGGTGCAGGGAAGAGGTCGTTCAACTGCATCTCATGACTCCTTATCGCTTCTCACCGGGTGTTCGCCCCGGGATGGCCGGCCGCTCGCCGCCGGCTGACTTCACGTGCGGGCGTAAGCGCCCGCTGTCAGACCTCGTCCACGTGAACGAGGTGCTTCACCTTGAAGACCATCCCGCGGATGACCGGCGTGTCCGCCTGCTCCACGGTATGGTTCATACGCTTGAGGCCGAGTGCACGAACGGTGGCCTTCTGGTCCTTCGGAAAGCCGATCGCACTCTTGACCTGCGTGATCCTGAGCATCTTCTCTGCTGCCATCGTTGTCCTAGCCCTTCTTGCCATAGATCTCGCCCACGGACTTGCCGCGACTGCGCGCTACATCCTCCGGGCTCTTGAGCTGCTGCAGGCCCTCGGCAGCCGCCTTGACGATGTTGAGGGCGTTGCTGGTACCGAGCGACTTGCTGAGAACATCCTGCACGCCGCCGAGCTCCATGAGCGCACGGACCGGACCGCCGGCGATGACGCCGGTACCGGGAGCGGCCGGCTTCAGGAGCACCTTGCCGGCGCCGTAGTGGCCGGTGACGGTGTGCGGGATGGTCGTCCCGTTGAGCGGGAATGCGAACATGTTCTTCTTGGCGTCCTCGATGCCCTTCTTGATGGCTACCGGGACCTCTGCGGCCTTGCCCATGCCCACACCGACACGCCCCTTGCCATCGCCCACGACCACGAGAGCGGTCAGCGAGAAGCGGCGGCCACCCTTGACGACCTTGGACACACGGTTGATGTAGACGACGCGCTCCTGGATCTCGGAGACCGGAGCGTTGCTGTCATGCGCCATTACTCGATCCTCCTCTTAGAACTTCAGGCCGGCGTCGCGTGCGCCCTCGGCGAGAGCGGCCACACGACCGTGATAGAGACGTCCACCTCGGTCGAACACGACCTCGGTGATGCCGGCCTCGAGGGCGCGGCGCCCGAGGGCGGCACCCACCGCTTTGGCGGCGTCGGTGTTGGCGCCGGACTTGAGCGCCGAGCGCAGCTCGGGGTCGACCGAAGATGCCGAAGCCAGGGTCGCTCCGGCCACATCGTCGATGAGCTGCGCGTAGATGTGCAGGTTGGTACGGGTGACCCGCAGGCGCGGACGCGACGCGGTGCCGCTCACCTTCCCGCGGACACGGCGCTGGCGGCGGGCGAGACCTGCTGCCTTCGCTTTCGTCTTATCCATGATCCCTCTCCGACTCCTTCTTGTACGCGCCCGTCTCGGCCAGGCACGATCGATAGATTGCCTACTTGGCGGCCTTGCCGACCTTACGACGGACGTGCTCGCCCGCGTAGCGGATACCCTTGCCCTTGTACGGTTCCGGCGGACGGATCTTGCGGATCTCGGCTGCCACCTGACCGACGCGCTGCTTGTCGATGCCGATGACCGAGATTCGGTTCGGTGCCGGGACCTCGAAGGCGATGCCTTCGGGAGCCTTGACCACCATCGGATGGCTTAGACCGAGCGACAGGTCGAGGTCAGAACCCTTGAGCGCCGCACGATAACCGACGCCGACGATCTCCATGTCCTTGCGGAAGCCCTCGGACACGCCGACGACCATGTTGGAGATGAGCGTGCGGGTGAGGCCGTGCAGGCTGCGATGCTGACGTGCATCGCTGGGACGGCGCACCATGACGGTGCCCTCCTCCAGCGTGATCGCCATATCGGGATCGAACGACTGCGCCAGGGTGCCCTTCGGCCCCTTGACCGTGACGTCCGAACCCTCGATGGTCACTTCCACTCCGGCGGGGACCGGGATGGGCTGCTTGCCGATGCGAGACACGGCTTGCTCCTTTCTCTCCGGTCCGATTACCAGATGTAGGCGATGACCTCGCCGCCGACACCGGCGGCGCGGGCCTGCTTCTCGGTCATGACACCCTGCGAGGTCGAGATCACGGCAACGCCGAGACCGCCCAGAACGCGGGGCAGCTCATCCTTCTTGGCATACACGCGCAGGCCGGGCTTGGAGATCCGGCGAATGCCGGTGATGGTGCGCTGCTTCTTCGGACCGTACTTGAGGCTGACGGTAAGGGTGGCCTGCGGCTCGCCCGGGGTCACCTCGAAATCCTCGATGTAGCCCTCGCTCTTCATGATCTTGGCGATCGCGACGAGCTTGTTCGACGACGGCATCGACGTGGACGTCTGGAACGCATTGTTCGCGTTCCGGATGCGCGTCAGCATATCTGCGATGGGATCGGTCATGCTCATGTTCTCGACTACCTCCTATGATTCAGGACTGTCCGTGCCCATTGGTTCGCTCCGGCCCATGACCGGCGCGCCTCCCGGGCCCGTCTACCCGGACCGCTGCAGGCCTACCAGCTTGCCTTGCGGACACCGGGCAGTTCGCCGCGGCTTGCGAGCTCGCGCACGCACACGCGGCACAGACCGAACTGCCGGTAGTACGCGCGGGGCCGACCGCAGCGGTTGCAGCGGTTGACCGCACGGACACCGAACTTCGGCGTACGCTTGGCCTTGGCGATCATCGATTTCTTTGCCACTTCGTGACCTCCTTGAAGAGGGTCGTCCTCACCGGGACGTTCCCCGGGTCGTTTACTTCTTGAACGGGAAGCCGAACTGCTCGAGCAGGACTTTGCATTCCTCGTCTGTTCTCGCGGTTGTGACGAACGTGATATCCATGCCCCGGATCTTATCGACCTTGTCGTAGTCGATCTCCGGGAAGATCAGCTGCTCGCCCACCCCGAGAGAGTAGTTGCCACGTCCGTCGAATGCCTTGGCGCTGACGCCGCGGAAGTCGCGGATACGCGGAAGCGCGGTCGACAGCAGGCGATCGAAGAACTCCCACATCCGTTCCCCGCGGAGGGTGACCTTGGCGCCGATGGCCATGCCCTGGCGCAGCTTGAAGCTCGCGATCGACTTCTTCGCGCGGGTGATCGCCGGCTTCTGGCCGGTGATGATGGTCAGGTCAGAGACTGCCGATTCCAAGAGCTTGGCGTCCTGAGTCGCTCCGCCGACACCCATGTTCACGACGATCTTCTCGAGCTTCGGCACCTGGTTCACGTTGTCGTAGCCGAAACGCTCCATGAGCGCCGACACGACTTCCGTCCGGTACCTTTCTTTGAGTCGTGGTGCCACTGACTGCCTCCATTTGGTCTCGCGCCCGACGGATTGCCGACCCGGCGGGACTTTCCAGGCGATCACCCGGGGTGACCGCGTCGGTTCTACTTGTCGATGTCCTTGCCGCACTTCTTGCAGGTGCGGATGCGGGTCCCGTCGTCACGACGCCGAGCGACGCGCGTGGGCTGTCCGCAGCTGGGACAGACCAGCATCACGTTCGAGACGTGGATCGTGCCCTCCATCTCGATGATGCCGCCCTGCTGGTTCTTCTGGCTCGGGCGTGTGTGCTTCTTGATCATGTGCACGTTCTCTACGACCACGCGCTGCTTCTCCGGCACAGAGCGGAGGACCTTGCCTTCCTTGCCCTTGTCTTTGCCGGCGATGACCTTAACGCGATCGCCCTTGCGGATGGTAAGCGACTTCGCCATGGTTCCTCTGGTCCTTCCTACAGCACTTCGGGTGCGAGCGACACGATCTTCATGTACTTGCGATCGCGGAGCTCACGTGCGACCGGGCCGAAGATTCGGGTGCCGCGGGGGTTTCCCTGCGCGTCGATGATGACGGCGGCGTTCTCATCGAAACGGATGTAGCTGCCATCAGGACGCCGCACTTCCTTCTTGCAGCGAACGACGACCGCCCTGACGACGTCGCCCTTCTTCACCGTCCCGTTGGGGGTGGCTTCCTTGACGGCGCAGACGATCGTGTCGCCCACGTAGGCGTACCGGCGCTTGGAGCCGCCGAGGACCTTGATGCAGGCCACTCGCCTCGCTCCTGAGTTGTCGGCCACCTTCAGCCGGGTCTCCACCTGGATCATGTTGCTTCCTCCATCGATCGACCGGTCATCGGGTGTACCTGCTCCCGAGAGGACCGCGGTCTGCTACCTGTGGTCGTGCCTACTTGGCCTTCTCGACGATCTCGACGAGACGCCAGCGCTTGAGCTTGGAGACGGGACGCGTCTCCATGATGCGGACCACGTCGCCCACGCCACACTCGTTGTTCTCATCGTGGGCGTGGAACTTGGTGGACCGGGTGATCATCTTGCCGTACAGCGGGTGGCGCTTGCGGGCCTCGACCTTGACGACACAGGTCTTCTCACCTGCGGTCGACACCACGATGCCCTGGCGCTCCTTGCGGCTGTTTCGATCGGTGCTCATCTACCGTCCTCCCACTTACGCCTGGGGCTTCGCGGCCGCGATCTCGCGGGCGCGGAGCTCGGTGTGCAGGCGTGCGATGTCCTTCTTGACCACGCTGATGCGGCCCGGATTGTCGAGCTGCCCGGTCGCGAGCTGGAACCTGAGGTTGAACAGCTCGGTCCGGCGCTCCTTGAGCTTCTCGGCGATCTCGGTCTCCGCAAGATCTCTGATCTCTGTTGTCTTCATCTATGCTTCACCGCCACTGTCAGAACGGGTGACGAACTTGCACTTGATCGGAAGTTTCTGGGCCGCGAGACGCATGGCCTCCTTGGCGACTTCCTCACTGACGCCCGCGATCTCGAACATGATCCGGCCGGGCTTCACGACCGCGACCCACTTCTCCGGGTTTCCCTTACCCGAGCCCATACGGGTCTCGGCAGGCTTCTGCGTCACGGGCTTGTCCGGGAAGATGTTGATCCAGACCTTTCCGCCGCGCTTCATGTACCGCGTCATCGCGACACGGGCCGCCTCGATCTGCCGGTTGGTGATCCATGCCGGCTCGAGAGCCTTGAGGCCGAAGTCGCCGAACGCGATCTCGGTCCCGCCCTTGGCGACGCCCTTGCGGGAGCCGCGCATCACCTTGCGGTGCTTTACTCGCTTGGGGAGCAGCATCTAGCCTCTCCTTCCTGCTCCGGCACCCGCGCCCGCACCGCGGCGGTTGCCGCGGGGGCGGTCGCTGCGCTCCGGACGGGAACGCTCGACGAGCGCGGCCTCTTCGGCGGCGGTCATCGTGGATCCGGGCAGCTTGTCGCCACGGTAGACCCAGACCTTCACGCCGACGACACCGAACGTGGTCACGGCATCAGTCGTGCCGTAGTCGATCTTGGCGCGCAGCGTATGAAGCGGCACACGGCCCTCGCGGTACCACTCGCGGCGGCCCATCTCAGCACCACCGAGGCGGCCCGAACACTGGATGCGGATACCGAGGGCGCCGCTCTTCATCGCGCTGGTGACGGCCTTCTTCATCGCACGACGGAAACCGACACGCGCGACGAGCTGCTCGGCGACGCTCTGCGCCACCAGCGTGGCGTCGAGCTCCGGCCGCTTGATCTCCACGATGTTGACCGCGACAGGGTGACCCGCAAGCCGCTCGAGGTCCTTGCGAAGCACGTCGACTTCAGCGCCCTTCTTGCCGATGACGATGCCCGGACGAGCGGTCCAGATCTCGACGAACACCTTGTCGCCCTTGCGCTCGATGTCGATGCGCGAGACGGCGGCACGGCGGAGCTTCGCCTGCAGGTACTTCCTCAGCCCGAGGTCCTCGGCGAGCGTCTGCGCGTAGCCTTTGTCCTGGTACCAGCGGCTGCGCCACTCCTCGGTGATGCCGAGGCGGAATCCTGTGGGGTGGACCTTCTGACCCATGGCCTTATGCCTCCTCTCGCTGCTTCACGACCACCGTGATGTGGCTCGTGCGCTTGTTGATGCGGAACGCACGGCCCATTGCACGGGGGCGGATGCGCTTGATCGTGGGGCCCTCGTTCACGAAGGCCTCCGAGACGTACAGCGTCTCCGGCTTGATCCGCAGGTTCTTCTCGGCGTTGGCGGCCGCGCTGTGCACGACCTTGCCGACGATCTCAGCCGCGGCACGCGGGGAGAACTTCAGGATCGCCTCGGCGTCCGAAACGGACTTGCCCCGAACGAGGTCGATAACCTCGCGCGCCTTGCGCGGGCTCACCCTCACGAATCTCGCTGTGGCTCTTGCTTCCATCTACTCAAAACCTCCGACCGTTCTTCTGTCCCGACGCATGTGCGTACGAGACCGTGTCAGCGACTGATCAGCGCTTGCCCTTCTTGCGATCGTCCGCGTGACCGCGGAAGGTGCGTGTGGGGGAGAACTCGCCGAACTTGTGACCCACCATCGACTCGGTCACGTAGACCGGCACGTGCTTCCGGCCGTCATGGACCGCGACGGTGTGACCCACCATCTCGGGGAAGATCGTCGAGGCGCGTGACCACGTCTTGATGACCTTCTTCTCACCGGCTGCGTTCATGTCCTGAATGCGCTTCAGGAGCCGCGGCTCGACGTAGGGACCCTTCTTGAGGCTTCTGCTCATTGCTTACTCCCTCTCCCGCTACTTCTTGCGGCGACGGATGATCATACTGTTGGACGTCTTGTGCTTGGCACGCGTACGGTGACCCTTGGTGGGAACACCCCAGGGCGTGACCGGGTGACGGCCGGCGGTCTTGTTCTTGCCCTCGCCACCGCCGTGCGGGTGATCCACCGGGTTCATCGCCGTACCACGCACCGTCGGCCTCTTGCCGAGGTGGCGGTTACGGCCGGCCTTGCCGATCGAGATGTTGGCGTGATCGCTGTTGCCGACCTCGCCCACGGTAGCGCGGCACGTCAGCGGCACCATGCGCATCTCCGAGGAGGGCATGCGCAGGATCGCATTCGGGCCATCCTTGCCGATCAGCTGGGCCGAGGTGCCCGCCGAGCGGGCGATCGCGGCGCCCTTGCCGGGCTGCAGCTCGATCGCGTGCACCACGGTACCGGTCGGGATGTTCTCCATCGGAAGCGCGTTGCCCGGCTTGATGTCCGCATCACGGCCGGACATCACCGCATCGCCCACATTGAGCTTCTCCGGGCACAGGATGTAGCGCTTCTCGCCGTCCGCGTAGTGCAGCAGCGCGATGCGAGCCGACCGGTTCGGGTCGTACTCGATGGTCGCGACCTTGGCCGGAACGCCATCCTTGTTCCGCTTGAAGTCGATCTTGCGGTACTGGCGCTTGTGCCCGCCACCCTGGTGGCGGGTGGTGATCCGCCCGTTGTTGTTGCGGCCGCCCTTCTGGGGCAGCGGCTCGACCAGTGACTTCTCGGGCGTCGTCGACGTGATCTCCACAAAATCGGCGACCGTCTGGAAACGACGACCCGGTGAGGTCGGCTTGTACTTCTTCAGTCCCATCGTCTCTCCTTCGTTCCGATTGCCGGGCCGTTTGGGACTCGGAGTCTTGCTTCCTCCGAACGGTCCGACGCCGGACGTTCCTACCACGGTGCCGGGTGGCTCCATCTACCCGCGTGTTCCCGAAGAATCGGGAGTGTACGGGATCACCTGCCGGCGTACAGATCGATCGCGTCGCCATCCTTGACGGTGACGATGGCCTTCTTCCACGAGCGCGACAGTCCCTTATTGTAGCGAAGTCGCCGCGGTTTACCAGAGACATTCATGGTGTTCACACTCGTGACGGTCACACCGAAGACCTCGGAGACGGCTGCGGCGATCTGTTCCTTCCTCGCATCCTTGGCGACCTCGAACGTGTAACGACCCTGCTCCATCAGCTCGAAGCTCTTCTCGGACACGATGGGGCGGATGATGATGTCGTGTGCATTCATCAGCTCAGCACCCCCTCGAGCCACTCGAGCGCCGGCTTCGTGAACAGCACGGACACGTTGTCGACGAGATCGTACGTGTTGGCCTCGGAGGCCGTGATCACGCGCACCTTCTCGATGTTGCGCAGCGACAGATACGCGTTCACGTCGTCGTTATCGATCACGACGGTCACGCGTCGATCGATGCCCAGGGCCTTCAGCACCGCTGCGGCCTGCTTCGTGTTCGGCTCGTTCAGGCCGAAGCCGTCGATGACGAACAGCTGGTCGTCAGCTCGCTTGGCGCTGAGGACGCTCCGCATCGCCAGCTTGACGACCTTGTTCGGCACCTTGAAGGCGTAGCTGCGGGGGGTGGGGCCGAAGATGACACCGCCGCCCTTCCACTGTCCGGCGCGCGTCGAACCCTGGCGCGCCCGGCCGGTGCCCTTCTGGCGCCACGGCTTCGCGCCGCCGCCGGACACCTCGCTGCGCCCCTTGGTGCTCTGTGTACCCTGACGGCGTGCGGCCATCTGGCTCCGCACGACCTGGTGCACGGCGAACTGGTTGGGCTCGATCGCGAACACGGTGTCCGCGACTTCGGCCTTCCCCACCTTCTTCCCCGTGCTGTCCTTCACTTCGACAGTTGCCATCGTATCTACTCCTAAGTTGAGCACCCGACGCGTCCGCGCTCGTCTAGCCGAGACGGATCGTCAGAAGGCTGTTCTTCCCACCCGGAACGGCACCCTTCACGAGCAACAGGTTCTGCTCGATGTCCACGCGCACGATGTCGACGTTTCGGATCGTGACGGTGTCTCCACCCATGTGCCCGGGCATCCGGGTGCCCTTGAACACGCGGGACGGCGTGGATGCCTGGCCCACCGAACCCGGCACGCGATGCGAGTGCGAACCGTGACCGCCGGGACCGCCCTTGAAGTTGTGACGCTTCATGACGCCCTGGAAACCCTTACCCTTGCTGGTGCCGGTGACGTGCACCTGCATGCCGGGTTCGAAGCCCTCGACGGTGATCGTCTGACCGAGCTTGTACTTCTCGCCCTCGACGATCGGGACCTCGGCCACAAATCGCTTCGGGGTCGTCTTCGCTTTCGCGAAGTGACCCATCATGGGCTTGTTCGACCGTGACTCCTTCACGTCGCCGAACGCGAGCTGGACGGCGCGGTAGCCATCGCGCTCGTCGGTGCGGATCTGGGTGACCACGCAGGGGCCGGCCTCGATGACGGTGACCGGGATCAACCGGTCGTCATCGGACCACACCTGGGTCATGCCCAGCTTCCTTCCGAGAATCGAATGTGCCATTGTCGGTGCCCTTCGTTCGTGCGGTCTGTGGGACCTTGTGCGTCGCCGTATGCGACGCCTCCCAGAGGACCGCGCTTCTTCTCAACCGGCGAGGCGATCCGCCGGGGGTTACCTAGAGCTTGATCTCGATGTCCACGCCGGCCGGAAGGTCGAGACGCATGAGCGAGTCGACGGTCTTGGGCGTGGGCTCGAGGATGTCGATGAGGCGCTTGTGCGTCCGCATCTCGAAGTGCTCGCGGCTGTCCTTGTTCACGTGCGGCGAGCGGATCACGCAGTAGAGGTTGCGCTCGGTGGGGAGCGGAATGGGGCCCGCCACCTTCGCGCCGGTCTTCTGCGCGGTCTCCACGATCATCTTCGTGGACTTGTCCACGATCTCATGATCGTACGCCTTGAGCCGGATGCGGATCTTCTGGTTCGCCAACTTCTCTTACCTCCGTTTTGGTACGGACGCTTCTCGCTACTTGATGATCTTCGTGACACGGCCCGAGCCGACGGTGCGGCCACCCTCGCGGATAGCGAAGCGCAGGCCCTCCTCCATCGCGATGGGGCCGATGAGCTCTCCGCGGATCTCGACGTTGTCGCC
>JBASOJ010000077.1:0-24469 GCA_049658145.1 Coriobacteriia bacterium | reverse complement strand
CCGTGCCCCCCGCCAGCCATCATGTCGGCGGCATGCTCCAGCACGCCGGCGACGAAGCCGAACGACTCGCGCGCGGCCTTCTCGGAGCCCGGCAGGTTCACGATGAGCGTCCGCCCGCGTTGCGCCGAGGTCCCGCGCGAGAGCATCGCGCGGCCGGTGATCGCGAGGCTGCCCGCACGGATCGCCTCGGCGATGCCGGGCACGACGCGGTCTGCGATCGCGAGCGTTGTCTCGGGCATCACGTCGCGCGGACCGAGCCCCGTGCCGCCCGTGGTGAGCACCACGTCACAGCCGTCATCGTCGGCCATCCGGACCAGCGCCTCGGCGATCGTGGCAGCGTCGTCGGGCACGATAGCGTAGGACACCACGTCCCACCCGCGCTCCACGCACAGGCCCCGCAGTGCCGCTCCCGAAGAGTCGTTCTGGCCGGTGCGCGTGTCCGAGGATGTGAGGATCCCGATCCGAAGCGACGACATCAGACCTCAGCCTCCACGACGGTCACCGTATCGCCCGTGCTCACCGGGCCACCCTCGACGACGGTCGCGAAGATGCCCTCCTTCGGCATGACACAGTCGCCCGCCTGGTAGTAGATGGCGCACTTCGTGTGACACTCCTTGCCGATCTGGCTCACCTGAAGCAGGGTCCCGCCCACCTTGAGTCGCGTTCCGACCGGAAGCGAGACCAGATCGATGCCTCGCGTGGTTATGTTCTCGGCGAAGTCGCCGGCATCCACATCGAGACCCTTCGCCTGCATCTTGGCGATCGACTCCTCGGCGAGCAGGCTCACCTGGCGGTGCCAGTCGCCGGCATGAGCGTCGCCGTCGAAGCCGCGGTTCTCGACGAGCACGCCTTCGGTGCCCGGTGTCTTGCGCACCGTCTTCTTCTCGGACAGGTTGATCGAGACCACCGTTGCTACCATTTGCTAGTCCTCCTCGCGAGTCCAGGTGCCCGATGCGCCGCCGCTCTTCTCGAGCAGGCGCACGGACGTGATCTCCATGCCGCGGTCTACGGCCTTACACATGTCGTACAGAGCGAGTCCGCTCACCGCGGCAGCGGTGAGCGCCTCCATCTCGATGCCCGTCTTGCCGTCGGTCTCTACGACCGCGGTGATGCGCACCTCGGCGTCACCGGGCTCGAGTTCGACGCTCACCTTCGTGATGGGCAGCGGGTGGCAGAGCGGGATGAGATCGCTCGTGCGCTTGGCGGCCTGGATGCCGGCGATGCGGGCAACCGCGAAGACGTCGCCTTTGGGCGCGCGACCTTCGACGATCATCGCGAGCGTCCCGGGACGCATCCGCACGACCGCCTCTGCCATGGCGCGTCGGTGCGTGACCGGCTTGCCGGCCACATCCACCATGTGCGCCGCCCCATGCTCATCAAGATGCGTCAGGCGCCTCCCGCCAGCCATCTTCAGCCTCCGATCTGTGACATGCGCCGAACGGTGCCCATCTGCATGTGGTGCCCCTCGGGCTTGGCGTCGAGCGCCTCGCGTATCACGGCGCGCACGTCCTCATCGGTACCGGTGCGCAGCACGCTCCGGACATCGATCTCGTCGTCGGAGAACAGGCACGTCCTCAGCTTGCCGTCGGCGGTGAGCCTCAGGCGGTTGCACTCGCCGCAGAAGTGGTGCGACAGCGGCGAGATGACGCCGAGGGTGCCCCGCGCACCCGGGAATCGGTAGTAGCGCGCCGGTCCCCAGCCGCCCGGTGCGGCGTCGCGCTCGACGGCGGCGAGTTCGCCGAGGCCCGCAGCCGATCCCTCGGTCGCGAGCCGCTCGAGGATCTCGTCGCTGGACACGTGGTCGGCCGCACTCCAGCCGTCGGCCTCGGAACTCGTGCACGAGTGCTCGCCCACGTCGCCCACCGGCATGTACTCGATGAACCGGACGTGCAGCGGGCGGTCCATCGTCATCCGCGCGAAGCCGACCAGGTCCTGATCGAGTGAGCGCACGATGACGACATTCAACTTGACGGGATCCATCCCCACGGCGAATGCGGCGTCGAGACCGGCGAGGACGTTTGAGAGATCGCCGCCCCGGGTGACCTGCGCGTACACCTCAGGATCGAGCGTGTCGAGCGAGATGTTGATGCGCCTGAGCCCGGCCTCGGCCAGATCAGCGGCGTACTTGGGGAGGAGCGTGGCGTTGGTGGTGAGCGCGATCGCCTCGATGCCAGTGGTCTCGCGCAGCCGGCGCACGTGATCGACGATACCGAGCCGCACCAGCGGCTCGCCGCCGGTGAGCCGGATCTTGGAGATGCCCTCGCCGGCGGCGATCGCCGCGAAGCGCTCGATCTCCTCGAGAGTGAGCACCTGGTCGTGCGCCTTCCACTCCACGCCATCAGGGGGCATGCAGTAGACGCACCGCAGGTTGCAGCGATCGGTCACGCTGATTCGCAGGTAGTCGATGCGCCTGCCGAAGCTGTCAGTCGCCACTGGGCATACCTTTCAGGAACGTGGCCTCTACCAGATCGGCGAGGCTCTCGGCATCATCGAGGCCGAAGACGGGGACAAGGCCGACGGCGATCTCATCGTTGTCGGTCACGAGCGCGAAGAGCTCCGAGGCCTCGCAGACGAGCTCGGTCGAGCGGGCGCGACGCGAGACCTCTATGCGCACCTCGCCCGCACGGCGGTAGCCCTCGGTGAGCAAGATGTCCACATCGCTGGCGAGCGCCAGCAGCTCATCGAGAGAGGCTTCGTGGTCCATACGCCGTATCATGCCGAGCTTGGAAGGCGAGCTCACGAGTGTGACGGCTGCGCCGGCGCGCGCATGACGCCACGAGTCCTTCCCGGGCACGTCGATATCGAAGTCGTGTACGTGGTGCTTCACGCTGCCCACGCGGTAGCCGCGCCCGGAGAGCGCACGGATGAGCCGCTCCATGAGCGTCGTCTTACCGGAATCGCTCTTACCGACGATGGAGACGACCGGGATACCGGCCTGTCCGGTCACGCTAGAAGCACCCGAGGTCGCAGTTGTGGACGCGCACGCCTGCCGCGTCGGCCGCCGCGCCGGCGACCTTGTAGGGCACGCCCCGGTCCTCGGCGAACTTGCGCAGCACCGGGCAGGTGATCTTGCCGTCGACGGCTTTGGCCGCGATGACGGCCTTCATCTCATCGGTGATCTGAGCGGTCCAACGTGGATCGGTGAACTTCTGTGTCTCGCTGCTCACGCCGTACCTTCTTCCATATCGAGGCGGATACACATGACCGACGCGCCGGCGGGGATGAACGACTCCCCCTCCGGCAGTGAGATGAGGCAGTTGCCCCGGTGCATGGCGGTGAGCAACGCCGAGGACTGGTTGCCCGAGACGGCGGCCTGGTAACTCCCGTCGCCGCTCGCGGTGAGGCGCCCGCGCAGGAAGTACCGCCGGTCGGCCTTCTTCTTCACATCGTGTGTGAGCGTCGCCACCGCCCGCGGGCGTGCGAGCGCCGTGTAACCGGCCATCTTGCGGAGGGCCGGGCGTACGAACATCTCGAAGCCGACCATCGTCGACGTAGGGTTTCCCGGCAGGCCGAAGAACGGCGTGCCATCGATCGTGCCGAAGGTCTGCGGCGCGCCCGGGCGCATCGCGACGCGCCAGAAGTCCAGTTCGCCGATCTCCTCGAGTACCTTCTTGACCACGTCGAAGTCGCCCATCGACACGCCGCCGGTCGTGATCATGAGGTCGTACTCGGGAGCGCGGGAGAGCAGGGCGCGCGTGTCGGCTTCGTTGTCGCGGGCCACGCCCAGAACGTGCGGCTCGCCACCGGCGGCGAGTACCTGGGCCGAGAGCGAGTACGAGTTGGAGTTGCGAATCTGGCCGGCACCCGGCTTCTCGGTCACGTCGACGAGCTCATCACCCGTGGAGACGATCGCGACACACGGACGCCTATGAACGAGCAGCTCGGCGTGGCCGACCGAGGCGGCGAGTCCGATTCCCGCAGCGCCGATCACCTCGCCTTTCAGCAGAACCGCCTCACCGGCACGTACCTCCTCGGCGCGTCCGCGGATGTTCTCGCCGGACTTCGCGCTCGTCAGGATCTCCACCGTGCCGCCGGCGCCGCCGTTGTTCGCGCCTGCGCGCGTGCGTTCGACCATCACCACCGCGTCCGTCCCCGAGGGAACGGGAGCACCCGTCATGATGCGCGACGCCTCGCCCGGACCCACGCGTCGCTCCGGTGCCACGCCCGCCGGGATGTGCTCGACGACGTTGAGTGTGACGGGGTTCTCCTCGCTCGCGTTCGCGACATCGGCATAGCGCAGGGCGTAGCCGTCCATCGCCGAGTTGTCGAACGGTGCGACGTCGATGTCCGAGATGACATCCTCGGCCAGCACGCGGCCAAGCGCAGCGAGCAGCGGCACACGCTCGGGCTCCAGTACCTCGATGCGAGAGAGGACCTGTGCAGTGGCTTCCTCTACCGTGATCACTCGGGCTCCTCCTCGGCGGATGTGACGCGGGCCGGATTCGTGTAGATCACTAGCTTACCCCCACGGGCATAGCCCACGAGCGTGATGGCGGCGCGTTCGGCCACCTCGGCTGCAAGATCGGTGACCGCGGTGCGCGACGCCACCAGCGGCACGCGAGCCTTGGCGGCCTTGACCGCCATCTCATAGCTGATGCGGCCCGTCGTGAGCAAGAGCGCGTCGACGGTGGAGATGCGGTCCAGCCAGGCGCGGCCGAACAGCTTGTCGAGCGCGTTGTGTCGGCCGACGTCCTCGCGGACGAGGACGAGCTCGCCATCGACGCCGAGGCCGCACGAGTGCATACCCCCGGTATCGCGATAGGACGCCGCGGCACGCGCAAGCTGACCCATGAGGTCGTAGATCTCTTCCGATGAGACAACGGCCGAGGAGACGACCGGCTCGATGCCGCGAGCATGGCCGAGCGAGGCGAACGTCACACCCTTGCCGCAGCCCGACGTCACGTAGCGCTTGCGCTCGGCCACGTCGGCCGGCGCCTGTTCGCTGCTGCGCACGTAGACGAGACCGCGCTTGTGGTCCATGTCGACGCCTTCCAGAGCCTCCCGGTCGGTGAGGAAGCCCTCGGACACCAGGAAGCCGATGCCGAGGTCCTCGAGGTCCTCGGGCGTGCCCTGCATGGTGGCGATCTCGTCATCGTTGAGGAACACAGTGATCGGCCGCTCCGAAGGCATCCCACGCTGTCGTCTCGTGCCGACCTCGATCACCGAGACGCGGGGTGCCGAGCCGCCGGCGTCGGCCGCTGCCTCGTCCCGGACCTCGAGCAGTTCCTCGGGAGTGTTCACGTTCACGAGGCTCTTCAGGCCCGGGTCGACCCGCCGCAGTGTATCGAGAGAGACTTCCACGGTCCTGACGAGCGGGAGGATCGACACGAGACGGCGCCGACCCGACTCGAGCAGACGACGGGCGACGGGCAGGCAACTCACGTGGTAGAGCGCGAGCAGCGGCTCGGGACCCTTCTCGGAAGTGGGGAGCACCATCTGCGCCCCGTCGCGCACATCCCATAGCGCACGAACCACCGATGGCTCGAGCCACGGCATGTCCGCAGCGAGCGCGAGGACCCACTCCTCCCCGGCGTTGGCGAGCGCCGTGACGAGCCCGCCGAGCGGGCCCTGGTAGGCGACCTCGTCGGCGAACACGCGGACCCCGGGCGCGAGTCCGGCGTTGTCGAGCGCCTCGGGCCGGTTGGTGACCACGATGACGCTTGAACACACCTGTGCGGCGATATCAGCGACGCGGGCCACGAGCGGCTCGCCGTCGAAGGGCAGCAGCGTCTTGTCGACGCCCATCCTCTGTGACCGGCCGCCCGCGAGAACCGCCGCGGTCACCGGAATGCGTGTTGTCTCCTGCACTCATCCTCCGTCGCGACTGCCGGATCGCGAACCGGGCCTCATGGAGCCGTCAGCAACTCCCGTATCATACCCCTGACCGTACTTCGGTGGCAGCGGCCACGCGCACCGCCGTCGCCTTGAACAGCGCGAGCACCTCGGCGCCCGGCTCGAGCGCCAGCTCACGGGCCGAGGCACGAGACACCGAAGCAGCAAGCCGCAGACCATCGGCGGTGAGGCTCACCCGGTCGCTGCTGCCCCGATGTTCCACCGCCTCCACGCGCATGGCCATGTGGTTGCGCGCCGATGAGAGCGGCAAGTCCGAGCCCGCCTCGAACAACAGCACGTCCTCCGGCCGGATGCCGATCAGCACCTCGGTGCCCACCGGTAGGTCCGTACAAGCGAACACGACCGAATCCTCCACTGACATCCGGGCGATGCCTTCCTCGGTGGCGTCGATCCGACCACGCAGCGGCACATCCATGCCGATGAAGTCCGCGACCCAGTCGTCCGTGGGGACACCCATGACCTCATCCACACCGCCCGAGCGCACCACGCGGCCTTCGTTGATGATGCTCACCCGGTCGGCCACCACCATCGCCTCGTCCTGGTCGTGGGTGACGTAAAGCGCCGTCACACCCTCCCCGGAGAGGATCTCGGAGAAGTCAGCCACGAGGCGTCGCTTGATGAGCGGATCGAGATATGAGAGCGGCTCGTCGAGCAGCAGGATGCGCGGCTCGAGTACGAGCGCGCGGGCGAGCGCCACTCGCTGCGCCTCGCCTCCGGAAAGACGGAGCGCGGAGGACTTCTCGGTTCCGTTGAGGCCCACACGCTGGAGCGCCGCGGCGACACGCTCGGAGCGCTCGGCTTTCGGCACTCGGCGGAGCGCCATGCCGTAGGCGACGTTCTCCTCGACCGTGCCTTTGAAGAGGTACGGGTTCTGGAACACCGCCGCCATCATCATGCGCGCCTGCTTGTCCCCCGCCTCGACTTGACGTCCGTCGAGCAGTACACGACCCCCGGTCGGCCTCTCGAGCAGGCCGAGCACGCGCATGAGGGTCGACTTCCCCGAGCCCGACGGCCCGAGGATGGCATGGGTCTCACCATCGCAGAGCTGGAATCTCCCCACGTCCAGGACCGTACGCTTGTGATAGCGGACGCTGACGTTCTCGGCGGTGATGATCGGCGTGCCGCCGCAGCGCGCAGCCCTAACGCTCATAGCGGCCCCCCGACTGCTGCAGCGCCGTGAGCCCGTTGTTGATCGCGAACGAGATTCCGATGAGGATGAACCCGAGGGCCATGGCAAGGCCGAAGTTGCCCTTGCGCGCCTCGAGCACGATCGCCGTGGTCATCACGCGCGTGGAATGCTCGACGTTACCGCCGACGATCATCACGGCGCCCACTTCCGAGATGATGCCGCCGAACCCGGCGACCACCGCGGCCATCACGCCCTTGCGCGCCTCCTTGACGGTGAGCGCGCCCTCCTGCCATGCCGACGCGCCGAGCGACCGGGCCTGCAGTCGCAGCTCCGTCGGGACCGATGCGATCGCGGCAGCCGTCACTCCGGTGACGAGCGGGGTGGAGATGATCACCTGTGCGGCGATCATGGCCGGCACGGTGAACAGCATGCGTTCGGGGGTCATGTCGAACATTCGCTCGACAAGATCGAAGATGGGGCCGCTGCGCGACAGGAACAGGTACACGATCAGACCGACCACAACCGGCGGCAAGCCCATCCCCGTGTTCACGATGATCATCACGAGCCGTCGGCCGTGGAACCTCCTGGAGCCGATGAGGTAGCCGAGCGGGATGCCGATGATCATCGCGATGAGGACCGAGATGCCCGAGGTTCTCAGCGAGAGAAAGATGATCTCGTACGTGCCGAAGTCGAAACTGAACAGGAGTTTCGACGCGTCGACGATCGATTGCCAGAGTACCTCCATGTCGCTCCTCCACAGTGATGTGGGGCGCCGCCGCAGCAGCGACGACGCCCCACGAAAGCGAGCGGTAACGGTCCTGCTACTGGGCGTTCGGGAAGAACAGCGGAGCGCCGAACTCCTCGATGCCGTAATCGGCGATGACGGCCTGGCCCTCTTCGCTGACGATCCAGTCGGCGAACGCCTGCGCGCCCTCCATGTTGGTGGCGTCGGTGACCGGGATGACGCCGTACTGGTTGAACAGTGAGGTGTCGCCCTCGACCAGGATCTCGAGTGCGAGCGTATCCTTGAGGTTCAGGTACGTCGCACGGTCGGTCATCGTGTATCCGGGTGTCTCGGATGCGATCTTGAGAACGTCGCCCATGCCCTGGCCGGCCGACATGTACCAGCCACCGGTGGGCGTGATCGCGGCCTTGGTCCACAGGTTCTTCTCTGCGGTGTGCGTGCCGGAATCATCGCCACGGGACACGAACGTGGCACCCGCATCAGAGATCTTCTTCAAAGCATCGACGACAGTCAGGCCCTTGATACCCGCCGGGTCGGCAGCCGGACCCACGATGATGAAGTCGTTGTACATGACGTCCTGGCGCTCGGTGCCGTAACCGTCAGCAACGAAGGCCTCTTCCTTGGCCTTGGCGTGCACGAGCAGCACATCAGCGTCCTTGTTCTGGCCAAGCTCGAGCGCCTCACCGGTGCCCACCGCGATGACCTCGACCTTGTACTCCGGATGCGCCTCTTCGAATGCCGGGATCAGCACATCGAAGAGTCCTGAGTCCTGGGTGGACGTGGTCGACGCGAGGATGAGATCGGTGGTCTCGATCGGTTCCTCGACTACCTCCTCGGTCTCCTCCTCGACGACCTCTTCCTCGGGGGCGCAGGCGGCAAGCGAGAACACCAGCGCGAGAGAGAGGGAGACGAGCAGGAAGCGCCAGACGGCAGTACCCCTCAAGCGATCGATCATGAGTGCTCCTTTCCAAGTACGGGAGGCGGGTCCGTTTCCGGTTCCCACCCTACAGGCCCTGCGTCCGTGGCGGCCGCTCTTCCGCGGTAGGCTCACAGGGCTCGGAGGCTATAGCCCGCGCATCGGGCGCGGGTTGCTAGGAGGCAGTGTAACGCAACGGTGCAAGTGACGTGCAAGTCTGAGCAAGCGTGAACCGGTGCTCGGGGAGTTCGAGACGTCGGCGCTTCAGGCCGCGTCCACCCGATCGGGGCGCTCAGTCAGCGCGATCAGCCGATGCACGATGACGCCTGCGAGGAAGCCGACCGCCATGTTGGTCAACAGCGCCACCACCACGGTCACCGCCACTACCGCGATATCCCTGGCCAGCTTCACGTGGCGCACGAACTTGACGAGCTCGAGACCCACCATGAGCATCATCGCGCCCACGATGGCCTGCGGGAACGCAGCGAACAGTCCCGCGATCGATCCGGCGAAGAACAGACCGAGCACGATCTCGATCGTGCCTTCGATGAAGTTCGTGCCCGCCGTGCGTGCGCCGTAGAAGTACTGCCCCACCAGCCCGCCAGCGCCGTGACACATCGGCATTCCTCCGAAGACCGGCGAGACGAGATTCATGACGCCGTGGCTGAACGCAAGCTTCCGCGGGCTCACGTGCTCATCAGGCCAGTAGCTCGTGATGAGTGAGGAGGTGGCGATGACCGCGTTCGCGGCGGTGAGCGGCACCTGCGCGAACCCCGCAAGCAGCAGGGTCTCCCATACCTCGGTGGGGGTGAACCTGGCGATGGGCGGCAGGCGAAACTGCACGGGAGCCAGCCCGTCGAAGCCGCCCTGGAACAGCATGATGAGGAGCCCGCCACCAACCAGCACGATCGCCGCAGGCGCGTACTTGTTCTTGCGCAGCGTGAACACGATGACAACGCCAGCGATGGCCAACAGCCACGAGGCGGAGCTCAACCTGACGGCTTCTGTGGCAAGCAGGATGCCGAGCGTCACTTGGATTCCCATCACCACGGACTTCGGCGTGACACGCGCGACCCACGTGATGGCCCCGGTAGCGGCCAGGAGGAACCACACGATGCCCATGCCGAGCCCCGAGGCGGCGACCATCGAAGGAGTCCAGTGCTGCGCGATCGCCACCACCGCAAGCACCTTCATCGGCTCGATCGGCATCGGCAGGCGGTAGACGAGCCCGGTCACGATGTTTGCGAGCCCCATCATCACGAGAAAGCCGGCCGGGTCGAGGCCGCAGACGACGATGTACCCGATCGCAAGTGGCATCAGGGTACCGAAGTCGCCCATCGAGCCGGCGAACTCGCTCAAGTTCAGCCTGATGGCCTGCTTCGGCATCGACGTCGCCTCACCCGGCTACAGCTCGGCGCGCAGGTAGTCCGCGAGCGCGAGGCCGGCGCGCGTGAGCGTGCGCCTCGGGAGAACCAGGAAGAGCGGTCGCTCCACGGGGAAGCCGGCCCCCTTGATGGCCGCCACCGAGCCCAACTCGATAGCCTTCTGCGCGACTTGCATGCTCACGATGCCGAGGCCCATGCCACCTTCGACAGCGCTTACGATCGCCTCATTCGTGCCGAGCTCCATAACGACGTCCAGTTCGGTGGGATCCACTCCGCTGCGGCGGATGACGTCCTCGGCGGCCATGCGCGTGCCCGAACCCACCTCCCGGACGATGAACGGTTCGCCCGTGAGCTGCGCGAATGAAACGGGCGCACCGGAGGCAAGGGGATGGTCGGTGGGGCAGATGAGCCCGAGGTCGTCGCAGCCCAGGCGCTCGTAGAGCACTCGGGCTCCGTGGACCTCGGCGCCACACATCCCCAGGTCTGCCTCGCCCGCTTCCACGTGCGCCACCACATCCGCGCTGTCGTAGACGCGCAGTGTCACGCCCACGTCGGGATACTGCCGGAGGAATCCGCCGAGCAGGCGCGGCAGGAGGTACTGGCCGGGAGTGGTACTGGCGGCCAGCGTGAGACGGCCGCTCACGGTCTCCGAGACCGCCTCGATCGACTCGCGGGCCTCCTCGATCTCGGCGAGTACCTTCCGGGCGTGCGGCAGGAGCGCGCGACCAGCCTCGGTGACCGCCACCTTGCGATACCCGCGATCGAGGAGCGTAACCGAGATATCGGCTTCGAGCGCCTGGATCTGCATGGTCACGGCCGGCTGCGAGATGCCGAGCACCCGTGCCGCCTCGGAGAACGAGCCGTGGTCGACCACGGCGAGGAAGGTCCTCAGCTGGCTGACGTTCACGCGCGCCTCCCGACGTATAAGCACTCGTGATACGCATGCTACCGCACTCCCGGTTGTCATGACGCGTGATTGCGTGGCACACTGGCTAAGTGAGAAGCTTTCTCACATGAGGAGGTGACCCGGTGACTGCGGCACGTGCACTGTACGGGGGGGCGCGCATGAGCGCGCAGCGCGCACGGATCGCCGAAGCGGTTCTCGGCATGCCAGGCGCCTTCACGGCGGAGGACCTGCACCGAGCGGTGATCGCCGCCGCACCCGGGATCGGGCTCGCCACGGTCTATCGCGCTCTCGCCGCGATGCAGGCCTCGGGCGCCATCGCCACCGTCGGCGACCGGCGGGGCTCGGCGCTCCTGGTCCGGTGCGAGCGCCACGACCACCATCACCATCTTGTATGCACCAGATGCGGCGGCGTCGTGGGTATCGAGTGCCCGCTCGGCGATGCGGCACTCGCGTCCGCCGGGCGCGCCGGCCACCTCGTGACGCGCCACGAGATCACCCTCTACGGCCTGTGCGCCGGCTGCCGGGCGCGCGGGGAAGGTGACGCCTGATGTCCCACATCCATATCCCCGACGGGGTCCTCCCCTGGTGGCTGTGGCTCGGCGGTTGGATCCTCGCCCTCGGACTGCTCGCCGTGGCCTCGCGCTTCGCAGGCCGCGCCGAGTCGCGCCGCGCGGTGCCGCTCATCGGCGCCGTCTCCGCGCTCGTGCTCGTGTCGATGGGCACCGAGATCGTCCCCTTGGCCTATCACATCAACCTCACGGTCATCGCGGGTGTGCTGCTCGGGCCGTGGCTCGGTGCGATCTCGGCGTTCATCGTGGTACTCATGCTCGCGCTGATGGGCCACGGGGGCATCACGGTCGCAGGCCTCAACACGCTCGTGATCGCCACCGAGATGGGGCTGGGATGGGCGCTCATGCGCGGCGGGATACGACTGCTCGGCCGGACGAGGATCCGGCCAGTGGCGGCCGTCGCCACCGTCGTGACACTCGCGCTCACCACCACGATGCTCGTGGGCATCGTGGCGCTCGCCGGTACAGACGCGACCGCCCGGGAGACCGGAGCGCTCGATGCCGAAACGCTCGAGCTCCGGGACCCGTTCTCCGACGGCGTGCTGTCCATCGGACTCCTCGGCGAACATGAGGGCGAGTCCGGGGAGGAACACGCCGCGCACCCCGGTGAGGGCGGACTGTCGGTCGGCCGTTTCGCCGCGGTCGTGTACACCCTGGGACCGCTCGGCTGGTTGCTCGAAGCGCTCGTGACGGCCGCTATCCTCGGCTATGTGGCGCGCGTTCGGCCGTCGCTCGTGTTCGGCGAGGCCGCTCCGGAAGACCAGCACTCGCACTTCGGCGACGAACACGGGAGGCACTAGTGGACGTCACCGCGGTCGACCGCTCCGCCGTGCTGGGCGACACGCTGCTCCACCGCGCAGCGCCCACGAGCAAGCTCGTGGCCGCGGGCCTGCTGCTCGGCGCGGTCGTGAACGTGAACGACCCGCTGGTCGCAGCCGGGCTCGCGCTGTCGCTCACCGGAGCCGCGGCCGCCGTGCGCTTGCCGCTCCGGAAGATGCTGCCGCTCGCCCTGTACCCCGCGCTCTTCGCACTCGTCTTCGCCTTCGCCGCCGCGCCCGGTCCGGTGACCGGCGCGCTCGTCGTGCTCAAGGCGGTGACGGCCGCACTCGTCGCGGTGACGCTCATGTTCTCCACGCCCTACCCGCAGGTCTTCGCGCCGCTGCAGTGGGTGGTGCCCTCGATCGTCGGTGACGCGCTGCTCATGACCTACCGGTCGCTGTTCATCCTCGCCGACAAGTTCGGCGACCTGCTGCGCGCGGTCCGTCTGCGCTCCGGCATCTCCGCCCGCCAGCCCGTCCGGGCGGCCCGGGCGACCATCCGGGCGCTCGGGGGGCTGCTGCTGTACTCGTTCGACCTGTCGCAGCGCGAGTACGACATCCTGCGGGTGCGCGGGTACGAGGGCCGGCTGCGGGTGAGTCCGCGAGTCAGCACCGAGCCGGCGGCGGACGCCGCAGCCATAGCGTATGCGGCCATCATCCTGGTGGTGGTGCTCGCGTTCCGCGCCTTCTCCGTCGGCCTCGCCGGCTACGGCTGGCTCGTGACCGTGGCGGGCGCGCTCGACCTCCTTGCAGGCCTGCTGATCGGACGGAGACGCCGATGAAGGAACACACCCACGACCACGGACCGCTCGCGGGCGCCGACGAGGTCGTCCGCATCTCGTGCATCCGCCACACCTACGAGGACGGCACATCAGTCCATCTGTGCGGCCTGGACTTCCTGGCGCACGCCGGTGCACGCGTGGCGGTGCTCGGTCCCAACGGAGCCGGCAAGACGACGATGCTCTTCCATATCCTCGGCTTGTTGAGAAGCCAGGAGGGCGAGGTGAAGGTGTTCGGCGTGTCGCCTGCCGATGAGTGGCCCGCGATCCGCCGCCGCATCGGTGTGGTGCTGCAGAACGTGGACGAACAGCTGCTGGCGCCCACTGTCATCGACGACGTGGCGTTCTCGCCCCGCCAGTACGGCCTGCGCGAGTCCGAGGCCCTCGAGCGTGCCCACCGCGCGCTCGGACTGCTCGGTATCGAGCACCTGGCCGACCGCGTCCCGCACAGCCTCTCGGGTGGCGAGAAGCGCAAGGTGGCGCTGGCCGGAGCGCTCGTCATGGATCCGGAGTTGCTGGTGCTCGACGAGCCGTTCGAGGGGCTCGATCCAACCTCGCGCTCAGCCCTGCTCGGCCTGATGGGCACGCTTGCGACCGAGCGGGGCATGACCATCGTGATGTCCACACACGACATCGACTCGGTGCCCGAGTTCGCCGACTACGCCTACGTGCTCGCCCCCGGTGGCAAGATCGCGCTCTCCGGCACCCCCGAGGAGCTCTTCGCGAGCGCCGACGTACTCGCCGAGGGCAACATCGAGCCGCCGATCCTCGCCGAGCTTTTCGCACGCCTCAAGGAGCGCGACCCCAGCGCGCCGCCGCTCGCCCTGTCGGTGTCCGACGCGGTGGAAGCGCTCACCGCGTGGAAGGGCTGCGCCGAACCGCGGTAGGCTGACGCCGGCCCGCACGAGCGCCGCCATCTTCGTGAGCGCCTTGTGCCGCGAGCGCACGACCGCGGTCACGCCGGTGCTCGCGCCGTCCTCGTTCACGCGGAGGGGAACCACGCGTATGCCAAGCCTCGTAAGGTCTTCCAGCGGCAGCGCGTTCACCGAATCCGTGATCGTGACTACTCCCACTGTGCCCCCGGGATTCGGTTCGGCGGGCGAGTCCATCCAGATACGTGCGCGCTACTCCTCGATCGGGAAGATGGCCGTGATCCCCTCGCGAGACACCACGATGAACTGCGGAGACGCTACCAGGCGCTCGTCCTCGACGCGGTAGATTGACGCGTTCGTGATCGCGTAGAAGTCCTTGTTCTTGCTGTTGAGCGAATCCGAAAGGCGCGCACCCTCGAGGATATGCATGTCTCCCTCGATACGGTGGTCCTTGGTGATGATCATGACGCGTACGGTGTCCTTCTTGGTGATTGCCATTATGCCGCCCTTCGGATGGTGTGCGGCGCCCCGCCCGTCAGTCCTTCGCTATGATCGTACCCACGTGCTCACCCGCGAGGGCGCGCGTGAGATTGCCGCGCTCCAGCCCGTTGATGATCTGCACCTGGTCGATGACCTGGCTGTTCCTGAGGATCTCGAGGCAGGGCCGCTCGAGGATGAGGTCGTCGAGGCCCATCGCCGCCAGTTCGGAGACAGAGACCTGCGGGATGAACTCCGCGCCCGGATCCTTCTTCGGGTCGTCGGTGTACAGGCCGCGCTCGTCCTTCACGTAGATCATACTGCGCGCGCCGATCAGGTCCGCCATGAGCAGCGCGCCCACATCGGTGCGATGGATCGGGATGCGTCCCTTCTCGGGCGGGATCGCGAAGAAGTCGTACGGCGGCATGCCCTGGGTCACAGGGATACCGCCCTGCGCGAAGTAGTTGGGGAGCTTCATGATCGCGTCCTGGTCGATCTCGATGCCGCCGTGGTCGGCCAGCAAAGTCGCCACCAGGAGCGCGTTCTGCTTCGAGACGGAGCTGCCGAAGGCGGCGATGATGCCCGTGGGCATGCCGAGTTCGAGACCGATCGCGTAGATGTGCCGGCTCCGCGTGCCGCCGCCCGTCATCAGCAGCATCTTGTGTGCCGCGCGGTTCTCGGCGATCTCCTCGACGAGGCCTGGGAGAGCGTGCCGTCCGCGGTCGCAGATGGACTGCCCGCCGATCTTGACGACGTTCACGTCCGGGAACAGCCGGCGCTGCGGTGCCACCTCGAGGGCATCCAGGAACTTCTCGCTCACCAGGCTCTCGCCCATGAGTCTGCTCTTGATGTGCAGGCGCTTGCTGTCGCGCTCACGCTGGAGCGCCATCAGTCGCCCACCTGGATCTTGTGCCCCTGATCGGGAACCTTGAGCTCGACGAGCTCGGCACCGACCGCTTCGGCGATCTGCTCGAGCTCGGCCTTGCGCATGTGCGTGACGTGGATCTTGAGATTCACATCGGCGACCGCGACGAGGTTGAACCGCGGGATCTGGTCACCTTCGCCCACTTCGCGGCGCTCGCGGTAGAACAGCTTGCCTGGCATGATACCCTCCTTCGGAGTTGCAGACCGTGGTTAGTTCCTACCCGTTGAGGCGACCATGTGCGCCCGGCTGCGTCGCCGTGGTCTCAACCACACGGAACTCGACGATCCGCCGGATGAGGTCGACAGGCAGCGGCCGATCGAGCGGGAACTGCACGGAACCCTTGCCCGTCTTGTACGGCCTGAGGTCCTCCCTGAACGCCTCCATCCCGCCCGGCGCCGGGTAGAGTCCCACGTGCTTCTCGTAGCCGGCGAAGTGCACCAGATGCTTCCCGCCGAGGTCGAACGTGGGGATCGCGTAGCTGATGGTCTCGGTGGCATCGGGCGCGAGCTCGTGTATCAGCGCTCGCAGATCACCGAGGACGCGCTGCGTCTCAGCCGGGAACTCCGCGATGTACGCGTCGATCGAAGTGGCGGTCGAGCGAACGGGCATTGCGATCACCTCCGGTGGTTACCGAGGACGATGACGGTGCGCTCGTGCCGATTCATCACGAGGTAGAGCGTGGCATCGCCCTCCCGTGCAGTAGAAAGGAACATGCCAGCCGTCTCTCCTGCGGGCACCTCCCGGCCGTGCGTCCCGTCCTCGAGCCCGAGCACCAGCTGCCTGAAGGTGATCGTTCGGGTAGCAACGAGGTGTCCCCCGGCATCGGTCGCCACATCGGCGACATCCGTGAACGCCACCTTCTGGTGGGTCAGCTGCTGATCGAGAGGATCGGCCGAGAGCGGAAGTGCGTAGAGCAGCCAGATGCCGGCTTCGGCCATGCGGGCCCTGCTGACGTCGCCAGCCTCGTACGCATCACCGACCGCCTCGACGGGCCGCAGGAAGCGCATCCCGATCACCCGGTTCCCCGACGACAGCAGCTTCCCCACCGGGAACCCCGGCTCCTCCACCTGCGCGAGTTCGAAACTCAGGAACGCGTAGCCCTCTTTGAGGAAGTAGAACCGCGCAGCGCAGGTGAACCACTCGGCGTAGTTGGCGAGGCTGGGGACCATGTCAGCCCCCGGCGAGCGCGAAGTCCACAGCCGCGGCGGCATGCAGCTTCCGGGTGTCGAACAGCGGCACCGGCGAATCGACCGTGCTGAGGAGCAGCGGAATCTCAGTGCAGCCCAAGATGATGCCCTCGGCGCCTGCGGCGACCAGGCGCCCGATGATCTCGCGGAAACGCGCGCGCGAGCCATCATCGAACACACCACAGCGCGGCTCCGTGTAGATGACGCCTGCCTCGTCCCAGCGTCCGCTGGTCTGCAGCTCGGCGATGTCGTGGAAGTCCCCAGTCAGCAAGATGATGCGCGCCGAATGCAGCCCGCCGAGGCGCTCCTTCTCACCCTCGTTGATGAGCCGGTAGTACGGGACGGTGGACCGCCAGCTCATGCCGCCGATGATGCCGATCGTCTTCATCGGGCCCCTCTTCTCCGCGCTCGAAGGTCCATCCGCCACAGCCGAGTGTAGCGCAGCGACACCACTGCGCTGGGTCTGTGTGGGCAGCGATTCGAAGACGATGGATCGCCTGTGCCGGCTCATGCCCGAGCGCGCCGCCGGGATCATCTACAAGCAGATGAAGAGCCTGCTCGACAACTGACACCTGTTGCAGGCGGCCGCGCGTCAGCTCGGCCAGATCACCAGCGAGGTGATGTAGGCGACGTAGCCGCCGAGCAGGACCGCGCCCTCCCACCGGCTCAGGACCCACCCTCGCCGCATGAGCGGCAGGAGCGCGATCGCGGTCGCGGCGAGGACCGCGAAGTCCCATACGCGCAGACCCTCGATGCTGAAGGGCTGCACGAGTGCCGCGGCGCCGAGCACTGCAGTGATGTTCAGGACGTTCGATCCGAGCACGTTGCCGAAGGCGACGTCGGCTTCGTCTCGCGCGGCGGACGTCACCGAGGTGGCGAGTTCGGGCAGACTCGTCCCGAGCGCGATGACCGTGAGGCCGATGACCACCTGACTCACGCCCATCTCACCGGCGATGTACACCGCGCCCGTGAGGAGCAGCTGCGCGCCCGTGAGCAGAGCCATGAGTCCGATCACCACGAAGCCCGCATCGGACCGCGCCGATCGCCGGGGAGCCACATAGGCTTCTTCGAAGTCCTCCTCGGCCGCATCCGACTCGGTCCGGTCGGCCGCGCGATACGCAAGGATCGTGTAGACGACCGCGCTGAAAACGAGCAGGAGCCCATCGAGTCGGCCGAGCGATCCGTCCAGGAGCAGAGCGCCGAGCATCACCGTGACGGCGATCATGATCGGGACCTCGCGCCGGACGAGCTGCGACCGTACCTTCAGCGGCCGGACGAGCGCCGCCACCCCGAGCACGAGCGCGATGTTGCTGATGTTGGAGCCGACGACGTTGCCGAGGGCGATGCCGCCGTTGCCGGCCGCCGTTGCCTGGATGCTGAGAACCAGTTCGGGGCTGCCCGTGCCGAACGCGACGACCGTGAGTCCGATGGCGAGTGCCGTCACGCCGAACCGAAGCGCGATGCCTGTGCTGCCACGCACCAGCCACGCGGCGCCGACCGGCAGGAGCACCAGCCCGGCGAGAACGAGCCCTATGTGCAGCAGCATCCGTCCTCCGATGGGTGTGGCCCGGCGACTACGCGAACGCGAACAGCGGCGGGAAGGCGATCACGACGATCGCCGCCCACACAGCGTACACGGGCACGTAGTCTGTCTGCCACTTCTCGAGGCTCGCGAACGATCCGGCACCCCGCATGAAGCGCAGGTAGAGCACGGCCGACCACGCCAGGTTCACGAGCAGGATCACGTTCTCGCCGAGCGCCGCCACCCGGTTCGGCGTGAAGCCGAACTCGGTGATGCGCGCGGCGATCGCCCACAGCGCCACCGCGTCGGCCAGAAGCGCGCTCACCACGAGGACGATCTGCAGCACGTCGAAGAAGCCGGGCGGCAACTGCGGGTCGCGTGCCGAGACCGAGTACAGCAGCAGGCCGAGGACGATCACGAGAAGCAGGTCGAAGGCGATGAGCACGTCGCGGTCGATCTCGATCGCGCGCCCGGTGAACAGCATCGTGCCCAGGAACGTCACCAGCACCGCCGCGAACAGCGGCGTGAACAGGCGCGTCAGGACCGGCGCCATGTTCTCGATGACGCTCTGCTTGGCGTCCACGAGCCACGAGGCGATCATCACCGCCCCCACCGCCCCGCATGGCAGGAGCCACGACTCGAAGAACGGCTCGATATCCATGCCGATGGCCTGGAAGATCATCGCCATGAAACCTATGAGCACGCCGCCGCCAAGCGCGATCAGCACGTAGTAGATGAACAGCTCGCCCGAGAAGCGGATGAAGTCCATTCGGCCACCGGCCTCGCGCCACCGCTCGCCGGCGTACGCGATGCCCACGGCGAGCCAGAGCGCTATAGGCAGGTGAAGCGCCGCGAGCCCCTCCGTGCTACCGCCCGCGACGAAGGGGTACGCATTCACGATCGCGGCCGCCGCCACGAACGCCACCGCCAGCCAGCGGACGACCGATGCGCTCAGGCGCCGCTTCCAGATGAAGTAGCCCGCGAGGAGCGGGAACACGAAGAGGCTCACGTTGCGCGCGTAGAAGCCGGTGTCCGCGTCCATGTCGATGCCGAAGAGGGCCGGCAGCTTGACCAGGACGGCGGCGGCGGCGGCGAGGCCGAACGCGACGAGCGCATCGGTGCGAACGGCAGCCTGCGGCTCTCCCGCGTCGGGAGCTACGACGAGCTGCTTCCAGAGGCGCTCCGAGTATTCGTGCGCGAACTCCCGCGAGAGCGCGTCCAGAGCGCCGATGCGCTTGACCGCCACCAGGAACGCCTCATCGGCGTCCAACCCCGCATCGACGAGCGAGGCCACCTGCTCGCGAAGGTGGTCTTCGAGTTCGGCGACATCAACGGCGTGGATCGCCTGGCGACGGCGCAGATAGACGCGCCACTGGCCGATCCGTTCCTCCAGCACGTCGGTGTGTTCGATGTTCGGCATGGTCTCAGGCTCCTTGCATGAGCGGGACGGTCGAAATCGGCGGGACGGAGAGGGAGCGCATCTGCCAGATGCGGCGCAGTGTGGCGTCGACCGCCTGCCACTGCGTGCGCTGCTCGTTCAGTTGCTCCCTGCCCTGAGGGGTGATCCGGTAGTACTTGCGACGACGGCCGCTGTCGGCGACTTCCCATCGCGCCTCTACGTAGCCGAGGCGCCCGAGCCGGTGTAGCACCGGGTAGAGCATCCCGTCTGTCCACTCGAGATGTCCGCCGGACAGCTCCCGCACGCGCTGAAGGATGGCGTAGCCGTAGCTGTCCTCCTCGGCGAGGATCGCCAGCACGATGGGGGTGGATGACGCGGCTATGAGGTCCTTGTTGATCTCCATGCTTCCGTCCGTCGGTGCGCGGTGCATGGCCGCCGTACGTGAGTGCATAGCAGCACTATACATTGTAGTGCTATGTATGTCACCCGCGATCGTGCCGATGCGTGAGCAGCGCCCGACGGGGGTAGACAGAAACAGACGCCGACCGAACGAGGGCTCGATGCCACAGTACGGAGTCATCGTCTACGCTCAGGCGCCGGCCAACCCGATGGCGCTCACTCCCGAATACCTCGAGGCGCTCGGCGGTTATCCGGACCTGGCTAAGGAGCTGGGCGGCAAGGTCCTGGGCGGCAAGTACTTCCCCGAGCAGCGAGGCTTCGCGTTCGATGCGAGCACGGCCGCCACCGCGATCCGTGACGACAACGTGAGCAGCGGCCCGCTGGTCGAGTCCGACCTGGTTCCGGCAGCGTTCTTCGTCGTCTCGGCCCCCGACATGGATGCGGCCGTTCGCGTGGCCGCGCAGCATCCCGCCGCCCGCGACGGCGGCATCGAGGTACGGCCGCTCTACGTGCCGCCAGCCGAATGACCTGCGGCGAGGAAGCCTGGAACGAGACCGCGGGCATGCCCGGCGACCAACCAAGCGTCCGTGACCTGGCCGAGCACATCCGTGAGCACGTCGAGCGGCTGTGCGCTTCGCTGATGCGGAAGCTGGGACTCACCGTCGAGGAGCTCCCGTTCGACGTGGCCGAGATGGCCGCTCGCGCAGCCGGCCCCGTTACCCATACACCTAGGATCCACCGGCGGGCTCACAAGCGGGACATCGCCCCGCTTCAGATAGCGGCCCGGCACCCAGGCCCAGGCGAACGCGCGTCCGTGCGTGAAGGCGATCTGGCTCTTCGAGACGACCGTCTCCGCCGGCCCGAGTGACTCGACCAGCTCGCGCAGCGCCTCGAACAGCGGTCGGGACGCTTCGTATCCGGAGAAGAACTCGTCCAGTGTCATCGGCTGCTCCCTCCGGCCTCGTGCCCGGGATCCCATCCGTGATACGAGGGCTGCCACCTGGCGAGACGCTCCTCCATGACCTGGAGGGCCTCCCGGTTGTCGTCGACCAGGATCGCGCTGCGGCCGAGTTCGAGTGCCGCATCACCGGTGGTCCCGCTGCCCGCGAAGAAGTCCAGGACGGTGTCCCCGGGATGCGAGTGCACCGTGATGATCCGGCGAAGGATGCCGATGGGCTTCTGACTCGGATACCCGGTGCGCTCCTTCCCGTTCGTGGGAACGATCGTATGCCACCACGTGTCGGTAGGCGTCTTGCCGCGCTCCGCCTTCTTCGGCCCCACGAGCCCGGGAGCCATGTACGGTATCCGGTCCATCACGTCGAAATTGAAGGTGTAGTCCGCCGGATCCATGGCATACCACAGGATGTTGTCGTGCTTGGCCGGCCAGCGGGACTTCGAGCGGGCACCGTAGTCGTAGGCCCAGATGATCTCGTTCACGAAGTGGTCCCTGCCGAATATCGAGTCCATCAGCACCTTGACGTAGTGCACCTCCCGATAGTCGAGATGCACGAAGATCGACCCGCGCTGGCTGAGAACGCGGCGCGCCTCCTCCAGTCGTGGACCGATGAAGTCGAGATAGTCGTCGAAGGCATCCATGTAGGAGCGACTGCCGACGGGCGAGGTCCGATACGCGTTGCCCTGGAAGCCGACACGGTCCCCGCCCTCATCGCGCTCGACGCGGATCCGGGACATGGTCTGCCGCTTGCCGGTGTTGAACGGCGGATCGACGTAGATGAGATCCACCGAGGCCGAAGGTAGGGATCGAAGGACCCCGAGACTGTCGCCGTGGTGGATATCCAGGGTCGTGCCGGGCACTGCACTCCTCCAAACAGAGCGAGACGGGCCGCCCCATTGTAGACGCCGAGCGCGACCTATCGAGGCCGAGACAGGCGTCGAGCGCGGATGCTCGCATCCAGCTGATAGAGCATCATGTCCAACCGGCTCGTTCCCGGCTGACGAGCGGGTATCTCCAGCAGGACCTCGCGTGCTTCGGCGGGAGCGCTCTCGATCGCCCGGCGGATCTCGCCGGCGCCGACACCCGGGTCGCCGCCACCATCGAGCTCGAGGGCCAGCGCGGCACACACCGGCAGTGCCCTCTCGGCGCAGTCCGCGGCCCGGCCGCCGATAGCCCTGAGCGAATCCAGTGTCAGCGTGAAGTACCTGGCGTCATCTTCCGTCATGCTGCCCCGTGGATGCCGGCTAACCCCAGCCGGGACCTTCCTCCCAGGCTCCGAGCGCTCGTCTGAGCGAGACGAGTTGACCGAGGTGGTACGCGTTGTGATCGGTCACCAGGATGAGCGCGCGTGCAAGCGTCTGCGTCCCTGACCGTGCCACGGGTACCGCCTCGAAGAGGTCGAGGGACTCATCGAGAGCGAGGCGCTTGAGCGCGGCGAGGTCGTCCTGAAAGGCAGCGACGGTGGCGTCCCACGACTCATCCGCCGCCGGCTCCAGCTCCGGCCAGTAGTCATCGAGCGACGTCGGATACACGTAGTCCGCGCTGGCGCAGAAGTCGAGGATGTCCGCCTGAGCGCGGCGCATGTGCTCGAGCAGCTGCCACCCGCTGTGAGCGAAACCGACGGGCACGACACCCTGCAGCGCATCAGCAAACCCGGCCGTCGCTCGCTCGAACCCGACATGGGCTTCTCCCCAGTCGAGTTGGCGGGCGAGCAGTTCCCGCAGCTGTCGAGACTCATCCATGGCAGCCTCCCTAGAAGTGGGGCGAACGGCCCGGCGCCTCCCGGCGGGCCGGGGCCCTTCGGTCCAGCCTACGACTCCTGCGCGTCGGCCGAAAGCACTCCCTGGCAGGCGAACAGGCGCCCATCCTACCGTTCGCCCGTCCACTGTGGGCGAATCGGCATCACCTGCTCGTCATGTCGATGACAAGCAGGGCTGTGTTCATGTTCCCCCGCTCTCGATGATGTTGAAGATCCGTGGGGTGTCCACTGCGGAGGAGTTCCTTATCCATCCTACGGAATGGGTGCGCGCGATGACTCCGACCTCAGTAGCGATAGATCGCAGCTATTCCGGTCTTCGTCGGCATTCGTTCTGCCGGTACGATAACGACTTGCCCGCCCATCTTCACGACCAACATCCCCAGGTCGTCGAGAACGTCATCAACCTCGGGGTGTGCCAGGTCGCCAGGCTCGATGTCGCCGGTCAGTGTATCGAGCCGGCCGGGAATCTCGCGGCGCGCCTCGATAAGCGCCGTGGCAACCCGCCCACCAACCGCCGCCCTGGCGACCGAAGCAAGATCGTCATCCCCGAGCCCCTCGGAGCGTGCGTTGCCGAACTCCTCGACCAGTGCGGCCAGGCGCGCCAGATAGCGAGGCTCCATGAGCTGCCAGACGCGCTCGCGTAGCTCGTCAGTCGACGAGAGGGCATCCGGATGGACATCGATGCTTTCCGGTACCAGGAACGGATTATGGCTCACTTCGTGAAACAGATGATGATGTTCGGGCAGCGCGGCCAGGATCAGGGGCAAGCCCGACAGCTGCGAGTGATGCTGAAGGATACCTCGGTCAACGGCGCGGAAGAAGCGTTCCGTATCGATGCCCACCTCGGCTTCCTTCCCGCCGTGGCCATGGTGCATGGACGTCTGGGATCCTGCGCCGCCATAGGAGGCGACGGTGAGGTGCGGATCAGTAAGTTCCTCCCCCAGAGCATCTGTGAGTGTGTGTGGCACATCCGGGTGCAGCGCAATCTCGTCCAAGGCGTCACGATTGCCTTCGAAGAGTCTGGCTTCCTGTCGGTTCAGACCGAGAACCTGATAGCGGTCGGCTGACTGAAGGATGCGCATCAGGGGCTTGAGATGAAAGCTGTCCGCCACTACGACCAGTTCGGGGACGGGCCGCTGCAGTCTGTAGACCCGAAACACTCCTCTTGCGCCAAGCACCGCCAGCCCGTCAAGGGCATGATTCCACACGTCGCGGTCGTCCGCCAATGCCAGGAACGGGTCCAGGAGTGTCTGGATCTCTCTCTTCGGGACTTGCTGCAGGAGCGACTCCTCCAGAGCCTTCACAAGGATCCCGAACCGAACTCGATCTTGCTCATTGTCCGGACGGTGCCGATGCGTCGGCTGGTAGAGCGAAAGGCACGGCGGGTCGCAGTTCTCAAAGAGTCCCGCTGCGAGGTCTTTGTCGAGTGTGTCCATGTTCTCTCCTTCTGTCGCACGGTCAGCGCCATCGAGGTCGGAAATCTATTGATCCACTGTCACAGACCGGCCCGTGCAGACATGGCCAACGACGTCTACGCGGACGGCCTCGAGAACGAGCACAGCCACCGTGGCAACGAAGCTGGTCGGAACAGTGATGGTCGCTGAGCCCATAACACACAGTCCCCATTACGAGGGAGGCTGTCACATGTCTGCCTCGCTGGGTGAGGCGAGAAGAAGCATCTCGAACTCGGGCATTTTGAGTCCACGCCCGAGGACTGCCACTACGGGGCCGGAAGTGGGTCAACGTCTAGCCTCGATATTTCACGAAGCGACTGAGATTCACGCCTGAAAAGGGCGACGGTGAACCTCTGAGCTGGGATAATGGGAGTTGCGAAACGACCATATACCCACCAGAGAGGAACACCGTCTTGGTG
>JBASOJ010000076.1:0-2019 GCA_049658145.1 Coriobacteriia bacterium | reverse complement strand
CTCGCGTCGCTGCTGCTCTTCGGCTGCGACTTCTTAGACGGACTCTCCGAATCCGGTGGAGACAGGGGAGTCGAGAAGCTCAAGGAGGACACCCGGAGACAGCTTGAAGAGATGGACACTCAAGAGGCTGACAGCGAAAGCCAGCAGCCTCAGGAGACCGTTCCTTCTGACCAAGAGGAAGGCGCACTGACCGGAGCGCAGGACGGTCCCGCCACGGGGCCCATCACCGCCCAGGAGATAGCCGGCACGTACAGCGCGAGCGCAGCGCTTCAGCATGTAGAGGCAGACGTAGAGTCTGCCGACAGCCTGCCGGTCACACTGCAACTCAACGAGGCCGGTACGGGTACAGCAAACGTGAACGGCTATGGCGGCGCAGCACAGTGCTCGGGCACCAGTGTCAGCTTCTCCGTGACCATGGAGGAGGGCGGCACAACGGTGTTGTGTAGCTTCAAGGGCGTGGCGGCCAGAGGCGAGGACGATGGTCAGATGGCCATTACCGGGACGATGAACTGCTCCATGATGGGCGTTAGCTTCGCCTCCTATTCCTGGACCGCCTACAAGTGAGCATCACCGGAGCATCGGCGGCGTCACCTGCGTGGCTAACTCAAGCGCTTCCACACAGACGGCGCGCCTCGTACCGTAGATTCGGGTAGCAAGCGCTCGCCGGCGCGCTGCTGGTGAAGCACCGAGACGTTCGCCACTTCCCGTGTCACTCCGCCTCCGCGGGGCGCTCAACGTTTGTCATACGCTTTGCGCATCGATATAGTAATCGTATGTCGATTGGAGGCGTCCCTATGGAGGCAGTAACCATCTCTCCCAAGTATCAGGTCGTCATCCCAAAGTCGGTGCGCAGACAGCTGCGTCTCGTCCCGGGGCAGAAGGTGCAGGTCATCGCATACGGCGACCGGATCGAGTTCATCCCGTTGAAGCCGGCACGTGAGCTTCGCGGCGTGCTGCGCGGGCTTGACACCACCTTCGAGCGTGACCGGGAGGACCGGGTGTGAACATCGTCGATTCTTCGGCATGGCTCGACTACTTCGGCGATGGTCCCAACGCTACGGAGTTCGCATCAGCGATCGAGGACCCGGAGAGCCTGGTCGTTCCCACGCTGACCCTGTTCGAGGTGTTCAAACGAACGTCCCAGATCGCAGATGAAACCACGGCGCTTGCTGCTGTCGGCGTGATGATGCAAGGCACGGTCGCCGAGCTCTCCGCCTCGCTCTCATTGGATGCCGCACGGTTGTCGCTTGAGTCGGGGCTTGCGATGGCGGATGCGATCATCCTCGCCACCGCGCGGTCACACGAGGCCATGCTGTGGACACAGGATGCCCACTTCGACGGAATGGACGGCGTCGAGTTCCGCCCCAAACGGTAGGGAGTGGCCAACAAGCACTTCCGCACGGACGGCGTGCGTCGGGGGGTAGACTTGGGCGGCAAGCGCTTGCCGGCGCGCCTCGGCGCGCGGCTGAAGTGCCAAGACGCTCGACGCACTCATGATCGTGCAGCGGGTGTTCTTCATCATCGCAGGCCAGGTCCCGGAGCTGCAGACCGAGCCGCTCCGCATCGCCTTCCACCTCGCGGCGGAAGGCGTGACCGCCGTGCTGCTGATCTGTGCCGGCGTAGAATTGCTTCGCTCGCGGCGGTGGCCGCGAGGCCTCGGGCTCGTCGCGTTCGGCTCGCTTGTGTATACGAGCATCGTCAGCCCCGGGTATTTCGTGCAGCTTGGCCAGTGGCCGTTGGTTGCGATGTTCGCGGTGGTGCTCATGCTCGTCGTCGCCTCCATCGTGTTCTTGATGCAGCCGCCAGACGGTGTCTGACAAGCGCTTCCTGCTGACTCACGCAGGCGCTAGGCTGTACTGCAGCGGCTCGTTCGCGGCCGAGGCGCCGAGACACTAGCCTCGATCTTTCACGAACCCGTTCCGGTCGGTCTCGGAATCCTGGAACCGGCCTCCTGCCACGATATCGCATCCGTCTGAGCGTCGCGGTGGTCGCCGTGCGGACCTCGCGAGCCCGGACGGG
>JBASOJ010000075.1:0-14277 GCA_049658145.1 Coriobacteriia bacterium | reverse complement strand
GCTGGAGGCGGTGCTCGAGCGGGGGCGGGCGCTGGTGACCGCGCTCGAGGCGCAGGCCGACGTGCATGCCGAGCAGCGCGCCGACCTCGTCGGCCAGCTCTCGGGCATCGCGGAGCAGCTCGCCGGGTTGGTGGCGGTGCTCGACGGCACGGACGACGCGTACGTGTATTCGGTCACCGTCGACAAGCGGCGGGACCGTCCGGCAGAGCGCCTCGATGCATTCCTGCTCGACGTGGGCGAGACGCTCGCCGAACAGCTCTACCCGAAGGTGTACTCGGTCGTGTATACGTCGGCCACGATCGCTACAGGTAGTGACTTCTCGCACTTTGCGCGCGCGGTGGGGTTGGACCGCCTCGCGCGTGATGGCTACCGCACGCTCAGGCTGGAGAGCAGCTACGACTTCGAGCGGCAGATGGCGGTGTTCGTTCCCACCGACCTGCCCGAACCCTGTCAGCCCGGCTCGGCCGGCTACGCGGGCTACATAGAAGCGCTTGCGACCACACTCTTCGACGTGCACACGGCGATGGGCGGGTCGGTCCTGACGCTGTTCACGAACCGCCGCGACATGGACGAGCTCTACCGCCGTCTCGCACTCCCGCTCGAGCGTGAGGGGCTCCGTCTGCTCGTGCAGGAGCGGGGTGTCTCCCGGAAGCGGATCGCCGACGAGTTCATCGCCGACGAGCGGATGTCGCTGTTCGCGACGAAGTCGTTCTGGGAGGGCTTCGACGCGAAGGGCGACACGCTCCGATGTGTGGTCGTCCCGCGGCTGCCGTTCGGCCCGGTCAACGACCCGGTTCTGGAGGAGCGGCGCGACCGCGACCGCGAGTGGTGGGCCCACTACTACCTGCCGGAGGCCGTTCTCGAACTCAAGCAGGCGGCCGGCCGGCTCATCCGCTCGTCCACCGATGAGGGGTGTCTCGTACTGACCGATGCGCGTCTCGTGGGGCCCAAGACCTACGCGCACCGGTTCCTGGAAGCGTTGCCTGTGCGCGATGTCGAGCGTCTGCCTGCCCGGGCACTCGCAGAGGTCATCCAGGCGCGCTTCGGCCGACCCGTGTAGGCGCTACTGCACCTTGCGCAGAAGGTCGCTCGCGAGCGCGCGCACCGCGTCGCGTACTTCCGGCGGTCCGGTGACCTCGGCAGTCCCCAGAAACGCCACGACGCGACGCGCGATCCACGAGGGCGACTGATAGGGGACGCGCGCGATCGTGGTTCCGTCCTTCCGCGACTCGTAGGTCACGCCCGGCCACTGCCGGTCGTCAGGGAGGCGTGCGCCGGCAACGAAGACGATCTCGGCGCTCGGAAGGGTCGAGATGTCCGGCGTGACCGCCGTCGACACCTCGCTCGGCGGGGCGAACCCGACCCCGAGCCGCTCGATGTCCCGCACGCGGTCGAGGCGGAAGACCCGTTCCTGACCGGCCGCTTCGCACCAGGCGATCAGATACCACACGCCGAGGCGCTGGACGAGCGCCCAGGGGTGCACGACGCGCTCGGACACTCGCCCGGTCGCGCCAGTGTAGTACGCGATGCGCACCTTCTCGTGGTCTTCGGCAGCCATCGCGAGTTGCGCGTAGGTCTCAGCCATGCCGCCGGGCGCCGTGCCGGCGCGTACCGTCCGCTCAAGGTCCTCCAGGGACACCGATCCCGAGCAGGCCTCCTGGAGACGCTCTCTCAGCGGGGAGTCGTCGGCGTAGCCCGCAACGTCGAGCGCCGCGTTGATCGCGCGGGCCTCGCCGATGGTGAGCCTGAGCGGCCTCTGCAGACCCGGCGGGTCCATATACACCGACACGGCGTCGCCGTCGATGTCGAGCGCAACCAACTCGAGCGGCGAGAACGGCGGGATCCCGCACATGGTGAGCGTGGTCAGGTCGGCCGCGACCTCCTCGGCGGTGCAGCCGACGGCGTTCGCGAGTTCCGCCAGCGGGACGCGGTCGCCCTTGCGCAGGTGAGGCAGCAGCGCCAGGAGCCGCCGGGCGCGCGTGCCGCTGTCGAGCCGCCTACTCATGGGCGGACACCACCGCGCGGAGCCCGTCGCTCAGGACTTCCAACAACTCCGGAGGCTCCACCGGGAGCAGGCCCGGCCCCTCGGTCACCAACCACGATGCAAGCCGGGCAAGGTCCGCGACGGGGACCGTCCAGACCACCGAGCCGTCCGGAAGGTCGTCGAGCGAGCCGCGGCTCCGGGCGAGTCCGCGCGCGCGCCACGCGACATCGGGCTCGAAGCGGATTTGGGCTGTCGCTGAGGCCATGCCGATCTGGAACGGGAGGAACTCGTGTTCACGCACGTGGAAGTCCTCGGGTCTATCGAAGTCCGGCGTCCGCGGGCGGGAGGGGTTCACGTCAAGATCCCGCACGCGACTCACCGCGAACGTCTTGATGGCGTCGGCATCCTGGTCGCGCCCGGTGACGTACCAGACTCCTTCGCGGAAGAACACTCCGTAGGGGTCGATGGTGCGGCGCCGGGTCTCTCCCGCGGCATTCGTGTAGCCGAAGGTCACGGTCTTGCGGGTCTGCACCGCCTCGGCAAGCGCGCGCGCGTCCAGGCCCCTGCCGGCAGAGCCGTCATCCTCCGTGAGCTCTGTGGTGGCGAACGATCTTTCGACGCCGACGGCCCCCAGCTTGCCGAGCGCGAAGGCGAGGTCCTGCCGGAAGGGGAAGTCGACATCGCCGGCGAGGGCGGCCGCAACGGCGCGGATCGCCGCGACCTCATCGGCCGCGAGTTCGACCGGCCGCGCGTACGTTGCTTCCGCGTTCAGGCGATACGCCTCGGTCTCGCCGTCGTCGGTCACATCGATGACAAGTCCGGAGGCGCGCAGCGCATCCTTGTCGCGCTCGAACATGCGGATGAATGCCGCATCGTCCTGGTCGGCGGGATAGCCCATCCCGGCCGAGCGGCACTGTTCGGCGGTGAGAGGCCGCGGGCACGAGGCGAGCAGGAGCGCGAGATTCACCAGCCGTTCCGAACTGTCCGGCACTCTTATCTCCTGTCCCGAGACGTTCCCCGAGGCGATTCTAACGCGAGTCGGGCGGCGAGGGCAGCATGCAGGACATAAAAGAAGCCAGGCGCGCGGGGGGATGCGCGCCTGGCTCAAGTGGGCGGCGAATGCCCCGTCCCTGAGGGGGGGAGGAGAGGACGGGTCGCACGACCCTCGGCCATTTTAGCAACACGTGTGCCAGAGCAACATGCGTTTGCCCGTGAATTCTATGCAGACGCCCCTCAATCCGGCCGATTGTGGTTGCCCTGGGCAGCGGGCAAGGTTACAACAGTGAGGACGAAGGAGGGCCTGATGGGCGAGTTCGAGAACGTCTCCGGAAACGTGGCCGGATCCGCACCCGCAGCATCGGCACCGTCCACTCCGGCGTCGCCGCGGCGCCGTTGGTTGCGCTGGCTTGTCACGGCTGTGGCGGTGGCGGCGCTGACAGTCGCCGGCGTCTACGGCTGGCGCGCTATCAGCAAGGTTCGGACGGCCGAGGCCGAGATCGCCCGGGCTTCGACCATTCTCGAGAACGCGGAGGCCGACCTGCTCGTGGTCGATGAGGCGGTCCAGGTGGAGATCGCCGCCGCCGAGCCGACCCGCACCGCGGAGGCCATCGCGCTCGCCGGGAGCGTTCGAGAGAGCGCACTCGAGGCCGCACGGGTCGTCGACGACGCGATCGGGAGCCTGCCGGACGAGAAGGTCGAACTCGCCGAGGCGATCAAGGAGAGCGCGGAAGCGCGCGCGGAGATGATGGAGATCGCGCCGGAGATCCTGGAGGCGGACGCCAAAGCGGCCACCGCGATCGTCCACGCGGACCAGGCGGTTGCCGAGATCAAGGCCGCCGAGGACCTGAGCGCGCAGGCGGTCGTCGAGTTCAACAAGCACACCGCTGCGAGCGTCAAGGCCTCAGACGACCTCTCCATCCAGGCGGAGGGCAAGCTCCAGGCGGCGCAGTCGTTACTCGCGAGTGCCACCGCCTCGTTTCCCGAGGCCGACTTCTCGGCCTTCACGGGATACGTAGATGCCAAGATCTCACTCATCGCACTCGCCAAGGAGATCGACGCGCTATGGATAGCCGGCGACATCGCGGGCTCCAACACGAAGCTCGAAGCCTACAACGCGCGTGACGCCGAGATCGTGGCGATGGCGCAGGCGCTTCCGGCCTCGGTGCGCGATCCGATCGCGAACGCTTACAACGCGGTCACGGCCGAGCCGTCGAAGCGCTACTTCGAGGCGCGGGAACGTGCGCGCAGTGCGGGTGACCGTGTGGCCGAGTTGCGAGAGACAGCGTCCGCGACCGACTGAGGGGGAGAACATGGGCGACGCGTTCTGGTCGAGTGGCTGGTGGCCTCTGGCGACCGGCGTCATCGGTTTCGTCTACGTGGGTCTGTTGCTTGCGCAGTGGTTCCGCCGTCGTAAGCCACATCAGCTTGCGTGGGCGGTGGGCTTCGCCTTCTACGCGGTGGCTGCGGTCATGGAAGCGTACTCGGAGTTCACCGGTACGTGGGATCCCACCGTCTATCGCTTCTACATCGTGCTCGCGGCCTCGATGGTCGGTTTCCTCGGCCTCGGAACGCTCTACCTGATCACCAAGAAGCGCACGCTGCCGACCATCTACCTCGCGTTCGTACTGGGCTGCCTCGCGGTGTTCCTGTACGGCGTGTTCACGACCGAGCTCATCGAGGGCAACCTCGTGGCGGGCATCACCGTCGGCGGGACCGCGCTCGGCGAGGGCCGGTCGTTCCCGCGGGTGATGTCGCTGCCGTTCAACATCACCGGCACGCTTCTGCTTCTCGGCGGCTCCACCTGGTCGATCATCAAGTTCTGGCCGAAGAAGGAGTACCGCTACCGCGTGTGGGCGAACGTGCTCATCATCGTGGGAACGCTCATCATCGCCGGCGCCGGCTCGATGGCGCGCGCGGGGCAGACCGTCGGGTTGTATCCGGCCGAGATGGTCGCAAGCGCCGTGCTGCTGGCCGGATTCCTGCTCGCGGGGACGCTCGAGAAGGGTGCCTCTGCCGTGAAGGAGCGGCTCGCCGAGCAGCGGACGGCGGGCGAGCGCGGGTAGCCGCTACTCGTCGTAGCCGCTGCCGAGACGCGCGAGCGCGCCCACATCGAACACCATGACATCGCTGCCGCGAACGTCGAGCACGCTGTCGTCGCGCAGACGTGCCAGGGCGCGCGAGAGCGTCTCGGGAACCGTGCCGAGCGATCGGGCGAGCTCCGTCTTCGACATACCGAGCGGCACGAGCAATCCCTCGGCCGTGGCTTCCCCCGCGGCCAGCGATCGCTGGAAGAGATAGCGGGCGAGGCGGCCGGGGACATCGAGCGCGAGCGTCTGCACCACGCGTGTCAGGCCGAGGACCCGCTCGGAGAGGTCCGCGATGAGCGCGCGTGCGATGTCCGGTTCGTCGGCGAGCAACGCGAAGAGCGCCTCGGCCGGCACCCGGGCGATGACGGCGGGAGTGGCCGTGTCGACGTTCGCGGGGTAGCGGCCGCCGGCGAGCGCTGCTACCGCGGCGAACGCGTCGCCGCGATCGAGCGTTTCGAGTACGAGCACTTTGCCGTCGGCGGTCGAGTGGTAGACGCGGACGCGGCCCGTCACGACCACGCCGATGCGGTCCGCGGTATCGCCCTCGGCGGCCAGCATCGTCCCGCGAGGTGCCTCCTCGACGGTACTCGCCGCGGCGAGGCGCTCCACCCCGGCGTCGCTTGCGGTGCGCCACAAACGGCACGCCCGAAGTGCGGCTATCGTGTCTTTCCGAACCTCGGCCACGGATGTCTCCTTCCAGACGGTCATACATTCGGGGTCGGCTTGACGTCCGTCAAGGACGACCGGCGCGGTGTCGGGTAGGTTCATCCCTGAGCGGTGCCATGTCCGTGGACGTCAGGGAGGGACGAGCGTTGAGCGATCGTTTCGCCGAGCGGGTGCGCGACAGGAACGTGCAGGGCGACATCCGGACCGTGACGGGCCTGTGTTCGATCTACTGCGCAGGCAATCATCACGACCACGAGCGCACGCCGCTCGTGAGCGATGCCTCAGCGCTCGGCGTGTACGGCCGGCGGGTACCGCGGTTGTGCGATGAGTGCGCCGGGCACATCAGGTACGCCGAGAAGCGCCGCGCCTATTGCCCGAAGGACCCGAAGCCGTTCTGCGCGCACTGCGACACGCATTGCTACAAGGCTGACGAGTCGGAGTGGCAGCGTCAGATGATGCGCTACGCCGGCCCGCGCTCGATGTGGCACGGCTACGCGATCCCGGGCATCAAGCACGCGTTGGAGGCACGCAAATGGCGCAAGACGATGGCCGCCAAGGCCGCCGAGACGAAGGAGTCATAAGCATGTCCACCACCATCACCAGGCAGATCGTGAAGATCGACGAGGAGCTCTGCACCGGCTGTGGCCTCTGTGTCTCGCCGTGCGCCGAGGGTGCGATCGTGATCGTCGGCGGCAAGGCCAAAGTCATCCGTGAGGAGCTCTGCGACGGTGCCGGTTTCTGCCTCGGCGTGTGCCCCACCGGCGCGCTCACCATCGAGGTGCGCGAGACCGTGCCGTTCGACCATGAGGCCGCCGAGCCCATCATCGCCGAGAAGATGAGGACCTACATCCCGCAGGCCTGCTTCCGCTGCGGCACCGGCGAGGACCACGCGCCGCTGCTGCCGGTGCGCCAGCAAGGCCGCAGCGAGTGGGTATGCACGCGTTGTCTGCCGACGCTCATCCACGGATAGTCCACCATCGTGTCCGGCCATGGGGGCCGGGCGCGCGAGCATGAGGGAGTGAAGCACATGTTCTGCAACCAGTGTGAGCAGACCAACAAAGGAGTGGGGTGCACCACCGTCGGTGTCTGCGGCAAGTCGCCTGAGGTGGCAGCGCTCCAGGACCTGCTGATCCATGAGCTCAAAGGCATCGCGGCGATCGCGGTCGCCGGTGCCAAGGTCGGGTTCACGGACGACGTTGCCGATGAGTTCGTGAACGGCGCGCTCTTCACCACCGTCACCAACGTAGACTTCGATCCCGATCACCTCGCGGGCCTCATCCGCCGCGGCGACGAGGTGAAGACCGCACTTCGGGCCAAGGTAGAGGCCGCCGGTGGCACCGTGCCGGCCGAGGATCCGGCCGTGGCGTTCGAGCCGGCCGCAGATCTCGCCGCGCTTGTCGCGCAGGGCGAGGCTGCGGGCATCTTCAGCGATCACGATCGCGATGAGAACATCCAGGCGCTCCAGCAGACCGCCGTCTACGGCCTGAAAGGCATCGCGGCGTACGCCGACCACGCTCGGGTGCTCGGCCACACCGACCCGGTCGTCTACGCGTTCGAGCACGAGCTGCTCACGGCGCTGTCAGACAGGAGCATCGACCTCAACGGCTGGGTGGCGCTCGCCCTCAAGACCGGTGAGGTCAACCTGCGCGTGATGGAGCTGCTGGACGCCGCCAACACCGGCGCCTACGGCCACCCGGTGCCCACGAGCGTTCCGCTCGGACATCGGCCCAACAAGGCGATCGTCGTCTCGGGCCACGATCTCAAGGACCTGAAGGAACTGCTGGAGCAGACCGAGGGCCTCGGCATCGACATCTACACGCATGGCGAGATGCTTCCCGCGCATGGTTATCCGGAGCTCAAGAAGCACCCGCACTTCTATGGCCACTACGGCACCGCGTGGCAGAACCAGCGCAAGGAGTTCGACGAGTTCCCGGGCGCGATCTTGATGACCACCAACTGCATCCAGCTCCCGAAGGACACGTACGCCGAGAACATCTTCACCACCGGCCGAGTGGCACATCCGAAAGCCGTGCATGTAGCCAACGGCGACTTCAGCGCCGTCATCGACCGCGCGCTCGCGCTTCCCGGTTTCACCGATGAGGTCGACGGCGGTAGCGTGATGGTGGGCTTCGGCCGCAACGCTGTGCTGTCGGTGGCCCCGACGGTGATCGAGGCCGTGAAGAGCGGAGCCATCCGTCACTTCTTCCTCGTGGGCGGATGCGATGGCGCCAAGCCGGGCCGCAGCTACTACTCGGAGTTCGTGGAGGCTGCGCCGTCGGACACGGTCGTGCTCACGCTCGCCTGCGGCAAGTTCCGCTTCTTCGACAAGAAGCTGGGTGACATCGGCGGCATCCCGCGCCTGCTCGACGTGGGTCAGTGCAACGACGCCTACTCGGCCATCAAGATCGCGGTCGCACTCGCCGAGGCCTTCGAGGTGGGCGTGAACGAGCTGCCGCTCTCGATGATCCTGTCGTGGTACGAGCAGAAGGCTGTCGCCATCCTGCTCACGCTGCTCCACCTCGGTATCACCGATATCCGGCTTGGGCCCACCCTGCCGGCGTTCATCACCCCTGCGGTGCTGCAGGTGCTCGTGGACAACTTCGCGATCAAGCCGATAGGCGAGACCGCGCAGGCCGATCTCGACGCGATTCTCGGCGAGAGCGCGGCTTAAGCGTATGTCCCTGCCGAAGCGATGATGCGGAGGTGGTCGAAGCGCACGCCGCCTACCGGATGAGCGAGTGCTTCGACTGCCACCGGGGCGGCATGCCCGAGATGGGGCAGTAGCGCACGGTCGATCCGGATGCGAACGGCATCATATGGGCGCACGTCGGAAGACGCGGCAGTCGACGATCCGGCGCACCGTGTTCGACTCGTCGGCACCGCCGTCCAGGTGAGTGTCTGCTGTATGATGGACGGCGGATGCGCCGTCTGATCACGAAGACCGGGAGGCCCGATGCCTGAGGTCATGGAACACGTCCGACAGCTGGCCGAGGTCATAGGTCCGCGTCCCGCGGCGACTGATGCCGAGGCGAGCGCCGCGGACTATATCGAGGACGTCTTCCGCGCCCGTGGTCTCGAGGTCGAGCGTCAGGAGTTCAACGCGCTCAGGACCACATCGTGGACACACGCTGCGTGCCATCTACTCACGCTGGCCGCCGTCGCGCTCACCTTCTGGCTCCCGATCGTCGCGCTGGTGCCCGCGGTGGCCGCCGCGGTGCTGCTGTGGCTCGAGCTCAACACGCGCAGCATTCTGTCGCGCGTCATGCCCAAAGGCCCCAGCCAGAACGTCATCGCGCGCCACATCCCCCGCCAGCGCAGGGGAGAGCGGCTGAAGCGCGTCGTCATCGTCGCGCACTACGACTCACCGAAGCCCTCCCTGGCCTTCAGCCCGGGCCTCGTGAAGAACCGCGGCCTGCTCCTCGCCGTCACGACGGGGATGACCTTCCTTGTGCCGGTCGTGATCCTTGTGGCCGCCATGCCCTTCGCCGAAGAGTGGATGCCCTGGACCGGCTACGCCGCACTCGCCGCAGGCGCAGGGCTCGTCGTCCCGCTGTTCATCGCGATCCACCGCGAGCTGTTCATGCACGCCACCGATGGCGCCAACGGCAACGCCTCCGGCGTGGCCGCCATGCTTGCCGTCATGGAGGCGACCGTGCCCGAGCCCGACGAGGCGCAGCCCCACGAGCGGGCGTACCGTCGCGGCATCGAGGCGGCGTATGAGGCGGGCGTCGCGCCCGATGACGCGCTGCTTGAGTACCGCCCCACCGGCGAAGGCGCGGTGCCGGTGGCCGAAGACATGCCGCTCGGCGGATTCGGCGACGTGGACTGGGAGACAGGCCGTCTCGCGCCTGTCACTCCGACCGAGCCTGTCACTCCGTCGGCCCCGGTTTCCGAGCGTGTTGCCGATGTGCGTGCATCGGGAGACTGGGCCGAAGAGGCCGGAGTTGGCCCGCTGTGGGAGGAGCCGCAGGAGCGACCCGGGCCGACGGCCCCACCGGAGATGCGCCCCGCCCCGCGCCCCGCACCCGCACCGGTACCCGCGCGCTGGGAGGCCCCCGTGTCGTCTCCGGAGCCTGACGAAGACCTCGTCGAGGGACAGGAGCGCATGTCGTTCGAGTCCGCTGCGCCCGACGAGCCCGAGCCATCGGGTGACGACGAGAAGCACGGCGTGCACGGTATCAGCGCCTGGCTCGGCATCGGCCGCGGCTTCGAGGTGCGCAAGGCGGGCAAGCAGATCGGCAGCTGGGACAACATCGACGATGACGACGAGTTCGGCTTCAAGGCCGGAACCGCCGGTGAAGACGAGTTCTCCACGGGTGCCGAGACCGCGGGTGTGGCAGCTCGCATCCGGCGGCGCGTCACCGAAAGCGTCGACCGTGCGCTGGTGGAGAAGGAGATCTGGTTCGTCGCCACTGGAGCCGACGAGGCAGGCATGTCCGGCATGCGGGCCTTCCTCGAGGCGAACGCCGACGACCTGGCAGACGCGCTCATCATCAACATCGAGAACGTGGGAGCGGGCACGGTCGCATTCGTGACCGAAGAGGGCGCGATGCGCACCTACCGGTCCGATCGCCGGCTGGTGACCCAGGCGAAGCGGACCGTGCGCGAGAACGAGCTCCTGGTGAAGGGGCACACCGGCAAGCGGCTCGAGACGAGCGCCACGCCGGCGCTGGCCCGCCGCTTCAAGGCGATGAGCGTGATGGCGTTCGACATCAACGGGCGCATCCCGAACTGGCGGTGGCACAGCGATACGGCCGAGAATGTGACGGCCAAGACCGTCGAACAGGCGGCGGCCTTCGTCACGGCACTCGTACGGGATCTCTAGCGCGCGTTCGTCGGCCTAAGATCCGCAACACCCGGAGGCAGTGGGTGAACCAGAGCAGGATAGCCAAGATGCTCGCACGTACCGCCGTGGTCTCATGGCGCGATGAGCCGACGCAGTATGACATCGAGGCGCTCCGCGGGAACATGCAGCGCGTCGGGTTGGTCATCCGCGTGCGGTGGGCGATCGTCGCGATGCTCGCGGGTTACTCGGTGGTTGCGGCGTCGATCTACGGGCTCTCCACTGACATGGACGTGCTCGTTAGGAACATGACCGTCCCCGCGATCGCGCTCATCTTCGTGATCATGTACAACGGCTTCTACCAGATCCTGTACCGGAAGGCCGCCAATCTCGCGTTCCTGAACCAGGCGCAGCTGCTCTTCGACACGATCGTGGTGACCGTGCTCGTCTACTACAGCGGTGGGGTCTACTCCTGGTTCGCGTCCATGTACCTGTTGTTCATCCTGGAGTCCGCCTTCATCCTCACGCGCCGATCGCAGGTTTGGATGTTGGTCGCCACGTCCTCGGTCTTCTACGGATTCGTTCTCTTCGGCGAGTACCTCGGCTGGTTCCCGCATATCGACCTGCCGTTCGTGGCCAACGAGTTGTACGCCAACATCACCTATGTGCTCGTGCGCTACCTGTGGAAGGTGACGCTGTTCGCCGGTGCGGCGCTCATGGGCATGTTGATGATGAGGTCGATCCGGGATCGCGAGGACGAGTTGCGCGAAAGCTCGTTCATCGACGAGCTCACAGGGCTGTTCAACCGTCCGTACTTCCAGCGCGTGCTCTCTGTCGAACTCGAGCGCGCCCGTCGCAACGATCGCGGGGTGGCGCTCGTGCTCGCCGACATCGACGGACTCGGCGAGGTCAACCGCACCTTCGGCGTGGAAGTGGGCGATCAGTTGCTCGGCGCGATCGGTGGGCATCTGCGGCGCATCGGCGACACCGACCCGGACGACTGGGCGCGCAGCGTGGACATCTCATGTCGCTTTGGAGGCGAGGAGTTCGCGCTGATCGTCCCCGAATTCGGCAGGAACGACGGGTCGCGCATGCCGATCGATGAGCGCGCGCTCACCGATGCCGAGGCGTTCCGGGCTGCGGTAGCAGGCACGCGCGCAAGCGGCGTGGGTGTGACCGTGAGCGTCGGCGTGGCGATCGGGCCGCGTGACGGGGAGTCGCCCGACGCGCTCATCGACGCCGCCGACCGCATGCTTACGCTGGCTGTGGCCGCAGGCGGTAACACGGTGCGTGCGACGTGGGTAGCCGATGCCGGTCCCGACGATGAGTGACGGGCTGAGACGCGCCGCCGAGTACGTGGAGGTGGTCATCGCCTCGGCCCTCATCGCGGTGACCGTCATCGGGTTGACCGTCCTGCCGCTCCTGTCCCCCCAGTACGTGCGCTGGCGCGTCGCTGCCGGCGATTCGGCCGAGCTGACCGGCCTGGGGCAGGAGGCGACGCTCGACGCCGCCGAAGCGGTGCGGCTGTTCGTGGTGGACGAAGCCGCGCCCATGCTACCCGCCGAGATCGCGGGACTGCCCGCCTTCGACGAGGCGGCCGTGTCTCACCTTCTGGATGTCCGCGCGGTGATCATCGGCGCGCGGCGGATGACGATCACGCTGGTGCTGGTGTGCGTCGCATGGGTGCTGGTGCGGGTCCGCTCGCCGCGCGGCCGTGTGCTCGTGCGCTCCGCGCTCCGCGGGGCCGCGTGGCTGCTCGCACTCGGACTCGCCGCGGCGACGGTGATCGGGCTCACCAGCTTCGGCGCCCTGTTCGCGTGGTTCCACAGCCTGTTCTTCGAGTCCGGGACCTGGACGTTTCCGGCAGACGCGCTGCTCATCCGCGTCTTCCCGCTGCCGTTCTGGACCGATGCGGCCGGCAGCTGGACGGTTCTCGTGCTCGTTTCGGCGGGCCTGCTCTTCATCGCCGGGCGCCGATTACGCTTCACAGAGGGTACGTAAAGTGTATAGTTGCCTCGGAGCGCGATGCTCCGGGAGGCATCCCGCTCCCTGCGGGGGGCGATATTCGACGGACTCGAGGAGGTTAGGCGCATGGCAGCCAAGGAAGGTTACTGCGTCAAGTGCAAGGCCAAGCGTGAGATCAAGGACGCCAAGGAAATCACGATGAAGAACGGCCGTCCGGCCACGCAGGGCCTGTGCCCCGAGTGTGGGACGAAGATCTTCAAAATCGGCAAGTAGCCGACCTCCGGCGTACATGCGTCTGACGGGCACCCCACGAGGGTGCCCGTTCTCATTTCCGAGCCCCGGGATCTTCATGTGAGCGTATCAGCGCGCGCGGGCGTACCATGTTGACGGTGCACATGGCCAGGAGTAGCCTCGTGCATTGTTGCTTCGGCGGGCCGGGGGAGATCCGGCCGGGGACAAGGGCGGTCGTCAAACGATGAACATCGTGGTCGTCGGGTGCGGGCGCGTCGGGTCTCAGCTCGCCACCATGCTCTCTGTCGAAGGGCACAACGTCGTCGTGATCGATCGCGACGAGTCGGCCTTCCGCCGGCTTGGTGGTACCTTCAACGGGGTCACCATCGTCGGCCTCGGCTTCGACGAGGAGGTCCTCGAGCAGGCGGGCATCCGCGAGGCGGACGCGTTCGCCGCCGCCACCGACCTCGACAACACAAACCTCATGGCGGCCGAAGTGGCGCGCAAGCTCTTCGGCGTGAAGCACGTCGTCGCACGACTCTACAACCCGGTGCGCGAGCGCACCTACCAGCTCCTCGACCTCGACTACGTCTGCGGCACCACGCTGGTGGCCGAGTCGTTGATGGAGAAGATCATGTCCGGTCACGGGCATCACTTGAACGCGATCGATGACATCGAGGTGATCGAGTTCAAGGCCGGTGAGGCGCTCGAGGGTATGCGCGTCGATGCAGCCGAAATGGCCCGCAAGTTCCGCATCTTCACCGTGGTCCGCGGGCGTGTGGCGTACGTGCCCGAGCCCGATATGGTGCTTCACGAGGGCGACGTCATCTTCGGGGCGGTCAAGACTGAGGTCTTCCCGAAGGTCGAGCGTTACATGGGGGAGTGAGCGATGTACGTCGTGATCAACGGCGGCGGCAAGGTCGCCTCCTACCTGGCCCGTCAGCTCCTCGAGAACGGTCATGCGGTCGCGGTCATCGAGAAGCGTGAGGAGATCGCCCAGAAGCTCATCGCCGAGCTGCCCGGCGAGCCGCTCATCATCCACGGTGACGGTTGCGACTCCCTGTACCAGGAGGACGCGGGCGTGAGCCGCGCCGACGTGTTCGTCGCCGCCACCGGCGATGACGACGACAACCTTGTCGCCTGCCAGCTCGCCAAGGTCGCCTTCGGCGTGCCGCGGGCCGTGGCGCGCGTCAACAATCCCAAGAACGAACACATCTTCCACAGGCTCGGCGTGGAGGCGATCTCGTCCACCACGATCATCGGCCGCCTCATCGAGGAGGAGGCGACGGTCGGCGATATCCGCACGCTCATGGCGCTCCGCAAGGGCAGCATGGCGATCGTCGAGATCGAACTGCCTGTCGATCGTTGCGTGGTCTGTGGCAAGAAGGTCGCCGACCTCAATCTGCCGGTCGATTGTCTCATCGTCGCTCTGATCCGCGGCGAAGAAGCGATGCCGGTCCATGGAGACACCCAGATGGAGTCGGGCGACGTCGTCATCGCATTCACCAACGTCGCGCACGAGCGTGCCCTCAAGAAGGCGCTGACGGGGGCGTAGGACGATG
>JBASOJ010000074.1:0-66625 GCA_049658145.1 Coriobacteriia bacterium | reverse complement strand
GGAGCGGTGACCACCGTCGAGCGCCGGCGGTACCGGCGGCCGCGGGGCGGGCTCGGCGGGTCGGGCACGCACGTGCACACGGATGAGCAGACGGCGGCGATCGAGGTGATCGGACGGTCGGTGGCCGCCGGCGGGGGAGTCGTCCTGCTCGAGGGTGTCACGGGCTCCGGGAAGACGGAGGTCTACCTCTCGGCCATAGAGTCGGCTATGGCTGACGGGAAGAGCGCGATCGTGCTCGTGCCCGAGATCTCGCTCACACCCCAGACGGTCGGCCGGTTCCGGTCGCGCCTCGGCGACGAGGTCGCCGTGATCCACAGCCGCCTTTCAACCGGCGAGCGGTTCGACCAGTGGCAGCTCGCGCTGGAAGGACGCGTTCGCGTGGTCGTCGGGGCCCGCTCGGCGCTGTTCGCACCGCTCAGGGACGTGGCGCTGGTCGTGATCGACGAAGAACACGAGCCGTCGTACAAGCAGGGCCAGGCGCCGCGCTACCATGCGCGCGAGGTCGCCGAGCGTGTGTGCCGTGCCCACGGGGCGACGCTCGTCTTAGGATCCGCCACGCCGAGCCTCGAGGCGAAGCACCGCGCGGATACGGGGGCCTACGAGCGTGTGGCACTCACCCGCCGGGTCGGCGGCGGCGCACCTCCGGCGATACAGGTCGTGGACATGACCGCCGAGTTCAGCGCCGGTCACCGGTCGATCTACTCCCGTGCGCTTCAGGATGCCCTCTCGACGGTCGCCGACCGTGGCGAGAAGGCGGTGTTGTTCCTCAACCGGCGAGGTTTCGCATCCTTCGTGCTCTGCCGGGAGTGCGGGTTCGTCCCGGAATGCGATTCGTGCAGCGTCTCCCTCACCTATCACGAGCGTTCGGCATCGCTGGAATGCCACCACTGTGGCAGCGTGCAGTCCCTGCCGGTCACCTGCCCGCGCTGCGGCAGCGCGTACCTGCGCAAGTTTGGCGCCGGGACGGAGCGTGCCGAGACCGAGCTTGCCGCATTGTTCCCGCAGCTTCCGATCGTACGGATGGACGCGGACACCACTGCGCGCAAGGGCGGGCACGAGGAGGCGCTGCTTCGATTCGAGTCTCACCCGAGCGCCGTACTGCTCGGGACCCAGATGATCGCAAAGGGCCTCGACTATCCGGATGTGACGCTCGTCGGCGTGTTGAATGCCGATACGAGCATGCATGTACCGGACTTCAGGGCCGCGGAGCGCACGTATCAGTTGCTGGAACAGGTGTCAGGGCGCGCCGGCAGAGGTGTCAAACCGGGACGCGTGGTCATACAGACCTACTGGCCGGAACATCCCGCCATCCGTGCGGTGGTCTCCGGAGACGGCACCGCTCTGTACGACCAGGAGTCGGCCGAACGGAGTCCGCTCGGCTTCCCGCCGTTCGGGCGCATCGCCAACGTCGTGTTCTCGGGTGTGGACAAGCGCGCGGTCCGGGAGAGTGCCCACTCGTCGGCCCGCGCGGTCAGAGCGGCGCTCCCCGATGGGTGGGACCTCGTCGGACCGGCTTCGGCGCCGATCGAGCGCATCAAGGGCAACTGGCGTTGGCACTTTCTGGTGAAGGCTCCGGAGTCCGCTGAGATCGGCGGGACACTCGCTGTCGGCCTCGCTCAGGCGACCGTGCCGGAGGGCGTGACGCGCATCGTGGACGTGGATCCCGTGGGCATGCTCTGACGCCGCGTTGTAGAATGGTCCGGCCAACGCAGTCGCACGATCGTGAGACCCCCGACGGAGGATACCGCCCGATGGAAGTGCTGCATCATCCGAGCCCCGTTCTGAAGAGCAGGGCCCATGAAGTCGACGTAGTGGCCGATTCCGCCCTGCGTGATCTCGTTCGCGCCATGGCGGAGACGATGTACGAGGAGTCCGGCATCGGCCTCGCGGCGCCCCAGGTGGGCGTGGACAAACGTGTCATCGTGTTCGACGTGGACGATCGGCTGGCTGCCCTGTGCAACCCCGTCATCGTGGAATTCGGGTCCGAGACGGCTGTCGATGATGAGGGCTGCCTCTCGGTGCCCGGGATCTCGGTGCCGGTGGAGCGCAGCAGGCGGGTGGTGTGTTCCGGCGAGACGCTCGAAGGTCGTGAGATCACGATCGAGGCGGAGGAGCTGCTGGCCCGCGTCCTCCAGCACGAGATCGATCACCTGGACGGCGTACTGATCCTCGATCGATGCCCGGCGGACGTGAAGAAGGCGATCATCCGCGCGTACAACGAGGTCAACAACCTCTAACAGGGTCGCCAGGAGCGGAAGGAACGCGGGATGCGCGTTGTGTTCATGGGCACTCCCGCGTTCGCGGTGCCCTCTCTGGAATCGCTCGCCGCGCATCACGATGTGGTGCTCGTCGTGACACAGCCGGATGCCCCATCCGGCCGAGGGAGCGTCCTGCGTCAGCCGGAAGTCAAGGTTGCGGCCATCGCGCTCGGGCTCGAGGTCTACCAGCCCGCCACGCTCAGGGGTGAGGCGGCCGACCGCCTCCGCTCCGTCGCCCCGGACATCATCTGTGTCGCTGCGTTCGGCATGCTGCTGCCAACAGACGTGCTCGATGTCCCGGCGCACGGGTGTGTGAACGTTCATGCGTCGCTGCTTCCCCGGTACAGGGGCGCCGCGCCGATCCAGCGGGCGGTGCTGGCAGGCGAATCCGTCACCGGCGTGAGCATCATGCGCATGGAGGCAGGGCTGGATACCGGGCCGTTCGCACGCCAGGTGACCGTGCCCATCAACGACCGCTACGTCGCCGAAGTCGAAGATGATCTGGCTCGTATCGGCGCCGGAGCGTTGCTGGCGGTACTGGAGGAGATCGAATCCGACGAAGTGGCCTGGGTCCCGCAGGACCCCGCACTGGCGACGTACGCCACGAAGATCACCAAGGATGACGTCGCGCTGGTGCCGGAGATATCGACGGCCGATGCACATGCTCGTGTACGCGCTGCGACGCGCCGCGCGCCGGCTCGCGCGTGCGTCGGGGACCGCGAGTTGACCGTGGTGCGCGCGCATCCTACCGACGAGCGGATCGCCCCGGGAGGCGTCTGCATGGCCGATGGACTCCCCGTACTGGGCTTCGCCGATGGCTCACTCGCGCTCGAAGTCGTCCGCCCGGCCGGGAAGGGCGACATGCGCGGAGCCGACTGGGCCCGCGGTGCGCACCTCTCGGAGGGCACGTGCTGGAGGTGTACGCGGTGACCGTCGCCCCGGCGCGCGCTGCGGCGCTTCATGTGCTCGCGCGCGTTCGTCGCGACGGTGCGTTCTCGGGTCCCGTACTCGCGGCCGAGCTGTCGCGCGCGAAGCTGTCAGCGGACGACGCGGCGCTCGCCACGCGCCTCGCGTACGGGACGATCGGAGCCGAGGGCGTACTCGACGAGGCTATCGACACGCATCTTCGAGGTGCGGTGGAGCCGCGGATCAGAGATGTGTTGCGTCTGGCGGCGTTCGAGCTCCTGTTTGGGCGGGCACCCGCCTATGCGATCGTCGACCAGGCGGTCGGCGCCGCTCGAACAGTGAGACCGCAGGCAGCGGGTCTGGTGAACGCAGTCGTGCGTAGGGTGAGCGAACGCGCCGCGTCCTTCCCGTGGGGAGATCCCGGGGAGGATCCGGCTGCTCTGGCGCGCCTCGCGGGTCATCCGCAGTGGATCCTGGACGTGGCAGTAGCGTCGCTCGGAGAGGATGCCGCCCGGGAGATGTTCGCGTGCGGCCTCGAGCCCGCTCCCAGTTTCGTCCGGCTCGATCCGTTCGCCCGGGACCGTGAAGCGACGCTCATGGCACTGCGGCCGGGGGAGCCCGTGTCGTATCCGCCCGACGGCGACTGCTACGTGCTGGGCCAGCCGAGAGCTGTGTACGGTGTCGCCGCTTCGTCCGCCGGATGGTTTGCGATGGACGCTGCGGCGCAGCTTGCGCCGCGTGTCGTCGCACCGGGACCGGGCATGAGGATCCTCGACGTGGGTGCGGGGAGGGGCAACAAGACAGTCTGCATGCAGGCGCTCGCCGTCGCCGCTGGCGGACCGGCCGAGATCACCGCACTCGACCTCAACGAGGGCAAGTCCTCGGCGCTCGTCCGTCGGCTCGAGGAGTCACAGGTACCCGGGGTCGCCGTGATCACCGCGGATGCCATCGACCTGGCGACGCGCTTTGGCAGCGACGCGTTCGACGCTGTGCTCGTGGACGCGCCGTGCAGCGGTCTCGGCACCCTTCGGCGGTATCCCGAGAAGCGATGGCGGATCGGGCCCGAGACTCCCGGGAGTCTGCATGCACTCCAGGTGGAGCTCGTGAGCGCCGCAGCACGGGTCGTCCGTTCCGGAGGCGCTCTGGTGTACTCTACGTGTAGCATCGCCCGGGAGGAGAACGGCGGCGTCATCGACGACCTCCTGGCCTCGGACGTGGGGAGCGTCTTCGCACTTGAGGCGCTGACTGAGGTGATCCCGGCCGAATGGGGCACATTCCGTGATGGACGCGGCTGTTTTCAGTCGTGGCCTCGCTCCGGTGGACCCGATGGGCACTTCGTGGCCCTACTCCGCCGCAACGAACGCTGATCTGTACACGAACGATCCGAGGGAGGATGCGATGCGCAGCACCCGTATCGTCGAGATGCTCGAGGTCACCGAGGCCGCGGCTCTAGCTGCAGGACGGTGGATGGGCAAGGGCGACAAACATGCCGCCGACGACGCCGCCGTAGAAGCGATGCGCGCGGCGTTCAACCACGTCGAGATCGACGGCACCATCGTCATCGGCGAAGGCGAACGCGACGAAGCACCGATGCTGTACATCGGCGAGAAGGTCGGCGCCGGCGGGGAGGCGATCGACATAGCGGTCGATCCGCTCGAGGGCACGAATCTCACGGCCTACGGACAGTCGAACTCGCTTGCGGTCCTGGCTTTCGGGCCGAAGGGCACGCTCCTGCACGCACCGGACACCTACATGAACAAGGTCGCCGTCGGACCGGCCGCCGCCGACGCGGTCCATATCGACCTGAGCCCGACCGAGAACGTCCGCAATGTCGCCAAGGCGCTGAAGAGGCCGGTCGAGGACCTCGTGGTGTGCATCCTTGAGCGCGAGCGACACAGGGACCTCATCGCCGAGGTCCGTGCGGCCGGCGCACGCATCCGTCTGATCTCGGACGGTGATGTCTTCGGCGCCGTGGCCACCGCGATCGAGGGCACCGGCATCCACCTGTATCTGGGCATCGGTGCCGCACCCGAGGGCGTTTTGGCCTGTGCCGCCATGAAGTGCATCGGCGGTTGCTTCATGGGCCGCTTCGCGTGGCGCAGCGAGGAGGAGAAGGCGCGCGCGGTGGAGATGGGCACCCCGCACATCGACGGCATCCTCGAGATGGACACGCTGGTGAACACCGACGAGGCCGCGTTCATCGCCACGGGTGTCACCGACGGCGAGATGCTTCGCGGCGTCAAGTACTTCGGCCAGGGCTCGCGAACCCACTCGATCACCATGGAGAACAAGTCCGGGACGGTGCGCTTCGTCGAGACCGTGAAGCGGGCGGGCGACGAGAAGTTCTGGGTGCGGATGGAGTAGCGGTCTGCCTACTCGGTGGAGGCGGGACACGTCGCGCAGGCGGCGCTCGACCCCGAGTCAGCACAGGAGTCCTTGCCAGAAGGCGAGGACTCCTCGCTCTTGGGCCGTGGGCGGTAGTCGGTGTTGTGGAAGCCGGAACCCTTGAACACGACGCCGACGGGCGTGAACACGCGCTTGGTCTCGCCGCCGCACGAGGGGCAGCAGACAGCGGAGGTGTCCGACAGAGAGCGCGTGAGCTCGAAGACGGAATCACATGAGAGGCAACGGTAGTCGTACGCTGGCATGAGTACTCCTGTGTGCGGGGCGGTGATTGTGCAGCATACCCGCGTGTTCGGGCGTAGGCAAGACAGGCACCGCGCTTGCTATACTCGCGGGCATGGCTCAGACATCCCAAAGGCGCCGCCTGGTGCCCAAAGCGGCGATCATCGCTTCGGTCGTCATCGTGATACTCGTCGGCAGCGCGGTCGTGGCCTCGCTCACGGTGGCGCGTTCGCGGCTGGTGGAGGTGCCGGCTGTGACGGGACTGCCTGCTTCAGCCGCGCAGGACACGATCGAGGCCGAGGGTCTTGTCTACGAGCTTGGAGGGGCCCGGGTATCGCCGACTGTTCCTTCAGGTCAGGTCATCTCGCAGGATCCCGATCCAGGGGCGTTGCTCGATCCTGGTTCGGTCGTGCGCGTCGTGCTGTCGGTGGGCCCGCAGACCTTCAAGGTGCCGGACCTCGTCGGAACATCGGTGGAGGGTGCCCGCGATGCGTTGAGTGCGCTCGGGTTCACTGTCGTGGTGGAGGCGGTCTCCTCGGACACGACGGAGACGATCGTCCTGGAGATGTATCCCGCTCCCGGGTCTTCAGTGAGCCCCGGGGACGAGATCCGGCTGTCGGTGCCGGGGGGCTCGGATCAATTGGATGTGCTTCTGCCCTACGACCTCACTGGCATGACCGTTCTGCTCGATCCCTCACCGGCACCCGCCGGGTCGGACACGGATGCGTCGATGGAGGTGGCCCGTCGCCTCCAGGCGCTGTTCGTAGCGGCCGGCGCCGAGGTGACGAGCACGCGCCCTCCGGCGGGGGCTCCATCGTCCCCGGATCGGGTGACCGCCGCCGGATCCTCGACGGCCGACATGCTGGTGGGCATCGACATCGGAGTGAGCGGTGAGGGCGGGCTGCGTGTGTTGTACCAACCGCAGACCGATGGAGGGGCACGCGAGGCCGCCTCCATGGGGTATGCGCAGGCCATCACGCGTGCGGCGTCGTTGCCGACGCTCGTCGTTCGCGAGCCGGCTCCCGTGAGTGACGCCGTGCTCTCGGCGTTCCCCGGGCCGGGAGTGCGTATCGAGATCGGTGACGCGTCGGTCGATGCCGATCGCGCGCTGTTTCGCGATCCTTCCTGGGCCGACCAGGTCGCGAGGGCCATCTATCGTGGTGTCGGACCCACCCTGAGCGACACGTGAGCATGGGTTCGTGTAGACTGTCGGGTGTTCTCCGCTTGAGATCGAACGGAGTTGCTGTGCGCTGGTATCGCATACGAACGCTCCTGGCCCTGTCGCTGGTGGTCGTGTTGGGCGTGGCGCCGACCGCCACCGCCGCGCAGACCGAGGTCCAGAAGCTGCAAGCTCAGATCAAGGAGTTGCAGACCGCATCCTCCAAGGCCGGCGAGGCCTATTCAGACGCGTACTGGAAGCTCGACGCGACGCGTGTCGAAATCGCACGTGTAGACGCTGAAGTCTCAGACGCCCAGGCTCGTCTTACCGAAGTGAACTCGCGTCTCAACCAGCGCGTCAGCGAGATCTACCGCGCGGGTGGCGCGGACTACATGGGCATACTGCTCTCCAGCAATGACTTCGATGAGATGTTGCAGCGTCTGGAGTACGTGCAACGTATCGGTCAGCAGGATGCTGACATCATCACCGATGTCGAGGAACTTCAGGTGGCTCTTGCCAGCAAGCACGCGGAACTCGAGTCGCTTCACGCGACGCAGGCACAGGATACGGCCGCGCTGAAGGCGGAAGCCGACCGGGTCGATGCCGAGCTCAAGTCGCAGCAAGCCCAGTACGACAAGCTGCAGAAGCAACTTGCGGCCGCGCTCGCGGCCGAGAAGGCGAGGCAGAAGCGGTCATCGGTGGTCGCCGGTCCGAACGGCATGGTCTTCCCAGTCGCCGGTCCGTGTACGTACACGGACACCTGGGGTGCAGCGCGCTCCGGAGGCAGGTCGCACAAAGGCACGGACATCATGGCCCGCGAGGGCGTTCCCGTGGTCGCCGTGTTGTCGGGAACCGTGCGCACGTCCCAGAGTAGTCTGGGCGGCAAGACGATCTGGCTCACCGCCGACAACGGATGGGCGTTCTACTACGCTCACCTGAGCGGGTATAAGGTCACATCCGGTCGCGTTTCGGCCGGTGAGGTCATCGGGTACGTAGGCAGCACGGGTAACGCCTCGGCGAGCGCACCGCACCTGCACTTCGAGATCCACCCGAACGGCGGCGCCGCGGTCAACCCGTACCCGTACCTGAAGAAGATGCAGTAGCACGGCGGCCGCCGCGGAAGTCCGCGGAGGCCGGGATCGACCGTTTCGGGAGCTGCCGATATTCGGCGGCTGAGAGGCGACATGATGTCGCGACCGAGATGACTGGGCCGGTAATGCGGCGCAGCAACACGGACGGCGGTGGCCGGGTCACCGCCAGCTCTCAGTGCTCCCGCTGTTTCGGTGCATCGCACCGGGAGTGGAGAGTGTCATGAAGGTATCGCGTGTACGGATCGCCAGTGAGATCGGTCTCACCATCGCGTTGTCAGCCGTTCTCGGCATGCTCACCGTCTGGCAGATGCCCCAGGGTGGCAGCATCTCGTTCGTCATGCTGCCGCTGTTCGTGCTGGCGTTGCTGAGAGGCCCCGCGGTCGGCCTGGGCGCGGGTGCCCTGTACGGAATAGTGGACTACATGCTGAAGCCGTACTGGTTCCACGCCGTCCAGGTCGTCTTAGACTATCCCATCGCGTTCGCCGCATGCGGACTGGCGGGACTCTTCGCGGTCCGTTTCGCGTCACTGTCTCGCGATCGGCGCTGGGGGGCCGCGCTATGGACCGCGATCGTGCCGGGCATCGCCGTGGGCGCCGCGGGGAGGTATCTCGCGCACGTGCTCTCCGGGCTTGTGTTCTTCTCATCCTACGCAGTGGAAGCCGGTCAGGCGCCCCTGGTCTACTCGCTCGCGTACAACTCCTTCGTGCTTGTCTCCGCGGCCGCATCCGCGGTCGTCGCAGCCGCGGTGCTGCCTGTGTTGCAGCGCCAGTTCGCGACAGGGGAGCGATGAACGGTCACGGCGCGCTCATAGTCGGCGCCGCACCCGTCGACGACCGCTCCGGGCACTACGCCCGACTGATCTCTCGCGCAACCACCGTCATCGCGGCGGATGGGGGGCTCCTCACGTGCCTGGCTGCGGACCGGATGCCCGATGTCTGTGTGGGGGACTTCGACTCCACCCCGCCTGAAGCACTCATACGAGCCGCCGAAGCCGGGGCGGAGATCCATCGCTATCCGGCGGTGAAGGACGTCAGCGATCTCGACCTTGCGCTGGGTGTGGCACGCGAGCGAGGGTGCAGGCCGGTGGTCCTGTGCGGCGCGTTCACGGCCCGCATCGATCACACGCTGACAGCCCTCGCAACCCTGGTCTCGGCTGCGGACCTCGACGCCTATGCCGATGAACCCGGGTGGGTGGCGGTGCCGCTCGACGCGGCGCTGCGACCCTCATGTGATCTTGCGGTTCCCGCTGGCGGCGTGGTGTCGGTACTCGCTTTCGGCGGGTCGGCCGTAGTAAGCGCCGAAGGATTCGAGTATCCGATGGAGCTGCTCGATCTTGAGCCGCTGTCCTCACTCGGACTCAGTAACGTGAGTCGGGATTCGTGCCAATCGGTGCGCGTCGAGGCGGGACGGGCGCTGATCATCATCAATCGCAGTGCGGGTGCATCGCCACTACAGCCGCCGCTTCCCATAACCGATATCCTATAGAGACGCACGAGTGTTGTGCGTTATGATGGCGCGCGGCGATGGGGGCGGTGTGCAGCCCGGGCGACAGCAGGGGACAGGATCGTGGACGGCGCTCGCGGTGTTCGGTGCCGCGTGCATCCTTGTGGGCTTCCTCATCCCGTCCGAGGTCCTGGCGCTCGCCGGTGCTGGTGCCTCGATCCTCGGCCTCTGGCAACTTCGGGTGGCATCCCGGGAGACCATCGAGCCGATGCCGGTTGCTGCTGTCCCGGCCGCTGCCGCACCGATCCCTCGCATCCCGCCCGGTCTCGAACCCGAGGTCGTGCTCTGCGCCCTTCGCGATTCCGTGACCCACGTCGCCACGCCTGTGGCGGCGCACCTGTGGCTTGCCGACGAGCCCACGGGCACGCTTAGGCGGGTGGCAGCGGTCGGGCCGATGGCGCCCTCGCCACAACCCGTCCTGCTCTCCGAAGATGACGTCCTGGTGCGTGCATGCACTGGCGGGACCGCCGAGCTTGGGCCCGTAGCGCGTATCAGGGGGGGAGCGGAGCCGAGCACGATCTGGCGGTACGCGTTGCCCGTGAGCGCCGGGGATACCCGCGGAGTGGCCGCAGTCGACTTTCAGTCCGAGACGCAAGTCGATGCGTCGACGCTGCCCGAGGTCACCGCCCCGCTGCGCGGATCACTCACCGGCGCACTCGGTCTGCACGTCGCGCGCCAGGAGCTGGAGACCGCGCAGATGCTGATCGCCGCTGCCCGGGATCTAAGCCGCATGCTCGATCCCCGCGAGGTCCTGAGCACCGCTCTCAGGCGCGCCATGGAGCTCAGCGACGCGCAAACGGGCAGCATCATGCTGCTCGATCCCGCAACGGGACGGCTGGCAATCGAGATCGCCGAGGGTCTCCCCGCCGAGGTCGTGCAAGATGCGACGCTCGCCGAGGGGGAGGGCATCGCCGGTTGGGTGCTCGCATCAAGACAGCCGCTGCTGATAGAGGATCTTCCGGCACGCACTCCGGCGGCCCGACGCCATGGCATCCGGTCGGCCGTATCCGTGCCCATCGCCGACGATGACGGGGTCCTCGGCGTTCTGAACGTCGGGAGCCGCTCGTTCCCGGCGCGTTTCACCGAGTCTCACCTCTCGTCGATCGAGATCCTCGGCAAGCAGACGGCGACAGCGCTCAGGAACGCCCGGGCGGTCGTCGAGTCGAGGCAGCTGTACTTCGACACGCTGAAGGCCCTTGCCGTCGCGCTTGAGACGAAGGATCCGTATTCGCGCGGGGGTACCGACCGCGTGCTGGAGTATGTCGAAGCCATGGCGCGCGTGTTCGGGCTGCAGGAGGACGAGTACGACGCGGTGCGCATCGCGGCGTTGCTGCACGACATAGGAATGTCCGCGGCGGGCGAGGGTGTCGCAGTGGCCGACCGCCCGCTCACCACCGTCGAGCGCGCCCTGCTGAAGATGCATCCGCAGGTCGCGGCTGAGATCCTCGCGGAGGCGCCGGCGCTCAGGCAGGTCGTGCCGATCGTCTACCACCATCACGAGTGGTACGACGGCGAGGGCTACCTGAGCGGTCTGTCGGGTGAGGACATCCCGATCGGGGCCAGGATACTCGCGGTGGCGGACGCGTACGTCGCGATGACGTCCGACCGTCCGTACCGTGCCGCCTTCACCTCGGCCGAGGCGCTGCGGGAGCTCGTGGATAAAGCAGGGACCCAGTTCGATCCGGCTGCCGTGGAGGTCCTGAGAGACATCCTGCAGAGCGGATCGAGCCGGGTCCCCGGTTCGAGCGATGGACGTGCCTAGCCGCGCGTGACCTTGCCGGCCTTCATGCACTTCGTGCAGACGTTCATCTTCTTGACGGTCCCGTCGACCACAACGGAGACCTTCTGCACGTTCGGGTGGAACATGCGATTGGTGACACGGTGGGAGTGGCTCACGTTGCGCCCCGCGGTGGGGTGCTTGCCACAGACGCTGCAAACCTTGGACATCTCTGTTGGCTCCGTTCTCATGATCTCATCGAAGCGACGCGTCACCGCGGCGCCGGTGTCGGCAAAAGCGCAGCAATACTAGCACACGCCCGATGAGCGGGGAAAGACCCCCGGTAGGACCCCCGGTAGGTGCTTCGCACCTGCGGGCACACGCGGACTGCCGAGAGTATTCGGCTATACTACGTCATACGTTCGGGCGACCGGCCGGACTGTCACGTGAACCCGAGGAGGGCCATCGATGGCTAAGGACGTGCAGGGCACTGTCACCATCGCGAATGATGTTCTCGCGGACATCGCGGGGTTCGTCGCAATGGAGGGCTACGGCGTGGTCGGCATGGCCAGTCCGTCGCTGCGTGACGGCGTGGCGCAACTGCTGTCGCGCGACAAGCTACGCAAAGGCGTCGTCATCACGAATACGGATGAGCGCAGTGTGGCGGTCGACCTGTACGTGGTGGTCGAATACGGGACCAACCTCACCCAGGTGTCTCATAACCTCTCGTCAGCCGTGCGTCACGCACTTACCCACAACGCAGTTGTGCAGGTGTCCGACGTGCGGGTGCACGTGCAAGGGATCAAACTGCGGAAGAAGACGGAGCACGCATGATAGACCACCCACAGCCGTTCGGAGTCGGCCTCTTCGAGGCGTCGGTCTCCGCGCTCAAGCAGCGCGTCGATGAGGTGAACCGGCTGAACGTGTTCCCGGTTCCCGATGGCGACACCGGCACGAACATGACGCTCACCCTCGAGGCGGTGCTCACGGATCTCGGCACGTTACCTTCAGGTGCGTCGCTCGCGGACATCTGCCACTCCATCACGCACGGCTCGCTGATGGGCGCGCGCGGCAACTCCGGCGTCATTCTCAGCCAGATGCTTCGCGGTCTGTGCGAGGTCGTGAGTGACGCCACCGAGATGAACCCCGAGATGGTCGCGCAGGCGCTGGAGCGCAGCGTGCACGTCGCCTTCCAGGCGGTCCGGAAACCGGTCGAGGGAACGATGCTCACGGTACTCAAGGACGCGTCTATCGCGGCGAGAGCCGGCGTCTCCGCCGGTCTTTCGCTTGACGAGTTCCTTGACGCGGTCGTGCAGGCCGCGTTCGAGTCTGTGCGTCGCGGACCAGACCTCCTCCCCGTGCTGAAGGAGAACGGCGTGGTGGACGCCGGCGGATTCGGTCTCGCGATCCTGGCCGAAGGGTTCGTATCGGCGTACAAGGGCCGTGAGTATCGCGAGCACGTGGTCGAGACCGCCGCGGGTCCGCTCCAGGTGGTCCCCGTCGATGACTGGAACGACGAAGAGTACCTGTATTGCACCGAGTTCCTGCTTCACGGAGCCGAGGTCGACCGGACCGTGATCGAGCAGTACGTGGCCGAGCGCGGCGGATCCGAACTGGTCGTCGGCGATCGCGAGACCTACAAGGTCCACGTCCACACCGATGAACCGGGCACCGTGCTGTCCTGGGCGACGGGCCTCGGTGAGGTGTCCGAGGTTCACGTCAACAACATGCGCCGCCAGACTGCCGACCGCACGAGATCGATCCGTGCCGAGGCAGCGCCAGCCAAGCCGGTCGGTTTCGTGGCTGTTGCCGCCGGGTCCGGGATGGCGGAGATCCTGACCGGTCTGGGCGCAGACATCGTCGTGAGCGGCGGGCAGACCATGAACCCGTCGACGGCCGAGCTCCTTGAGGCGGTCGAGAGCGTGAACGCCGCCGCGGTCGTGATCCTCCCGAACAACCGCAACATCATCATGGCGGCCCAGCAGGTGATCGGGGTGGCGGACCGGCCGGTGGCCGTCGTGCCCACCACGGCGGTGCCACAGGCGTTCGCCGCGCTGCTCGCGTACGACGGATCCTCTGACCTCGAGGCCATCGCCGAGGAGATGGGAGAGGCCGCCGCCGCCACGCGCTCGGCTGAGATCACGACCGCAGTGAAGGACTCTAAAGGCAAGGCCGGCAAGATCACGGCCGGTCAGGTCATCGGCATCGTCGACCACGAGATCGAGGTCATCGGCTCGGATGTGTCCGACGTGGCCACCGAGGTTCTTGGTGTGATCGCCGACGGTGGAGACACGGTGACGGTACTTGCCGGCGAGGACCTCGACGACGCAGCGCTCGACGCACTCGTGGAGCGGCTTGCCGGGCTGTACCCGGATCTCGAGGTGGAGGGTCATCGCGGCGAGCAGCCGGTGTATCCGGTGATCATCGCAGTCGAGTAGGACTTACAAGGAGGAAACGCATGCCGAAGGTAGGGATCGTCTGCGACAGCACGTGTGACCTCGGCCCCGAGTGGCTGAAGGAGCACGATGTGGTGATGGTCCCCCTGAGGGTGAACTTCGGTGAGGAGACCTATCTCGACTGGCTGGATCTCACACTGGACCAGTTCTACGACAAGCTCGCTGTCGCGGAGGTGCTTCCCAAGACGTCTCAGCCGTCGCCGGCCGACTTCGGCGCGGTGTACCGGAAGCTCGCCGATGCCGGATGCGATGAGATCGTCTCGATCCATCTGTCCTCCGCGCTGTCGGGAACGATGGAGTCGGCTCTGATGGCCGCGAAGATGGCTCCCGTCCCGGTGCACGCTTTCGATACACGCACCGTGTCCCTCGGGTCGGGCATGGCTGTCATAAGCGCCGTGGAAGTGCGGGACGCGGGCGGGGACGCGGCCGCGGTGTGCGAGGCCGTACGGCGCGTCATCGACACCGGGCGCATGTTCTTCGCACTGGATACCTTGGAGTATCTCGTGAAGGGCGGCCGCGCCGGAAAGGCGCAAGGGATGGCAGCCTCGGTGCTCAACATCAAGCCAGTGCTCACGTTCAATGCCGATGGCATCATCGAGCCCTATAAGAAGGCAAAGGGCAGGAAGCGTGCCATGGCGGAGATCGCGGCGGCCAGCGCGGAGGTGGGAGCGGGTCCCCTGAGGGTCGGCATCCTCCATTCGCAGGCACCCGCTCTCGCCGAAGACCTCATAGCTGCGATTCGCGGGCTCGGGTTGGACTGCGAGATCGTCGCCACGGTGAGCGTGGGCGCGGTCATCGGCACGTACGCAGGTCCGCGCGCTGTCGGTGCGGTCTTCTGCCCGAGGTGATCGCGGTGGCCGGCGGCGAAACCGCCGTGTCCGCACGCGCGCTCGCACGCGTGGCGTGGGACGCCCCCGTCGCCTCGGTTCGCCTGGTGGATGGCCGTCGCACGGAGGCGCTCGGACGGCTCGGCATCGAGAGCACCGGGGATCTTCTGCGTCATTACCCGTTCCGCTACCTCGACCTTGCGACCACGTCGGACCTCCGGAGTGTGCCGGTCGGCGCTGACGCGACGGTCATCGGGCACGTGCACGAGGTCAAGGTGAAGCGTCCACGACCCCGGCTGGCCATAACCGAGGTCGCCATCGTCGACGGAACCGGTGCGCTCATCGGCGTGTGGTTCAACCAGCCGTACATCGAGCAGCGGTTCCAGGTGGGGGAGCGGGTGGCGTTCGCGGGCACGGTCACCTTCGACTACGGCCTCAAGCAGATGCGCAACCCGTTCGTGGAGAAGCTGCCGGACGAGGAGCGCGGCCCGGACATAGCCCGGATCATCCCCATCCATCGCGCCACTGAAGGTCTCTCCACCAACTGGATGCGCCGCCTCATCACCGAGGCGCTCGCGGATGCGGGCGACCAGCCGGACCCGCTGCCCGCGGAGCTTCGCGCGCGCCGTCAGCTGATGCCCCTGCGCGCCGCGCTCTCGGCGATCCACTTCCCGGCATCGTTGGCCGAGGCCCATGAGGCACGTCGCCGGTTGGCGTACGAGGAACTCCTGGCGATCCAACTGGCGATGGCCGCACGCCGGTACCACGCCACGCAGGTCGTACGGGGGTTCGGCCATGTCACGGACGGCGAGCATCTCGCCGAGGTGACGCGCTCGCTACCCTTCGAGCTGACGGCAGGCCAGCGGCACGCGGTCAACGACATACTCGTGGATATGGCTTCGAACCGCCCGATGAACCGGATGCTCCTCGGCGATGTGGGTACCGGCAAGACGGCGGTCGCCGCCCACGCGCTCGCGGTCTGTGCGGACTCGGGGACCCAGGCTGCGATGATGGCGCCCACCGAGGTGCTCGCCAGCCAGTATGCGCACGCGGTCGCACCGCTCCTGGACGCGGCGGGCGTGACATGGCGGGTTCTCACCGGCTCGACCAAGGCCGCAGAGCGCAAGGACATCCTTGCAGGGCTCGCCGATGGTTCGGTCAGCGTGGCGTTCGGCACACACGCCCTCATCCAGAAGTCGGTATCCTTCAAGCGTCTGTCTTTGGCCATCGTCGATGAGCAGCATCGCTTCGGGGTAGCGCAGCGACTCGCGCTGCGGGCCAAGGGCGAGGGGATCGACCTCCTGGTGATGACAGCCACGCCCATCCCGCGCAGTCTGGCGCTGACGTTGTACGGCGACCTCGAGACATCGTATCTGCGTGAGCGACCGGGAGGTCGTGGACCGGGTCACGTGCGCACGCGGATCGTCCCGATGGGAGGACGTGCCGACGCATACGCCGCCGTGCGCGCAGCGGTGGCGTCCGGTCATCAGGCGTACGTGGTGTGCGCTCTGGTTGAGGAGAGTGACGGCACTGAGGCCAAGGCGGCCACCGCCGAGGCACGGAGGCTGCAGAGGCAGGTGTTCTCCGACCTCAAGGTGGGGCTTCTCACGGGGCAGATGTCGACGGCCGACAAGGCCGCCGCGATGAGTGCGTTCCGGGATGGCTCTACCGACGTGCTCGTCGCCACCACGGTCATAGAAGTGGGCGTGGACGTGCCAAGGGCGACGGTGATGATCGTTGAGAACGCGGAGCGGTTCGGTCTGGCGCAGCTGCATCAGTTGCGCGGACGGGTCGGCCGCGGCGAGGCTCCCGGAGAGGTGCTCCTCTTCGCGGACCCGAAGACCGCCGAAGGCAAGGCACGAATGGAGGCGATCGTCTCGACCGATGATGGGTTCGAGCTCGCCGAGCACGACCTGCGGCTGAGGGGTGAGGGAGAGGTGCTCGGCGATCGTCAGAGTGGTCTGCCGGGGTTGCGCCTCGCATCACTCGCAACCGACCAGGAGCTCCTCGAACAGTCGCGGGAGGACGCCCGGGGTCTGATCGAGGCGGATCCCGCCCTGTCCCTCGCCGTCCATGTGCCCTTGCGCGACGCTGTCAACCGGCGCGTCGGTGCCGTCTGGGAGTGGGTGAGCGCGGGATGAGGGTGATAGCCGGAGCGTGGAAGGGCCGTCACATCGCCGCTCCCACCGGGCGAGACACCCGTCCGACGGCCGATCGTGTCCGTGAGGCCATCTTCTCCGCGGTATACTCGGCGATGGGTACCATCGAGGGTGCGGTGGTGGCCGACCTGTACGCGGGGAGTGGCGCTCTCGGTATCGAGGCACTCTCGCGCGGTGCAGCATCGTGCGTGTTCGTCGAGATCGACCGAAGGGCGGTCTCGGTGATACAGCGGAACCTCGATGATCTGGGAGTCGCGCCGGGAGATGCGCGCATCCTCCACGCGGATGTGGGCCGCATCGGCGGCTTGGCCGAAGCCATGGGTCCGGTCTCGTTGCTTCTTGCTGACCCTCCTTATAGGATAGACGCGGCCGCATTCAGGCAGGTAATGGAAGCTCTAACGAAGCGCGGTGCCCTCGAGGAGGGTGCGCTGGTGGTGTACGAGCATGCGGCCGAGAGCGCGGCGGAGTGGCCTTCGGGGTTCGATGCAGGGCCGACGCGGCGTTACGGCGACACCGCGGTGTCGTTGGCGACGTATGAGGGGTGAGAGCCGCACGTGAATCGCGCGATCTGTCCGGGGACGTTCGATCCGGTCACCAACGGCCATCTCGATGTGATCGAGCGTGCGTCAGCGCTCTTCGACGAGATCGTCGTCGCCGTGGCGCTGAGTCCGGACAAGGGCGGCGGACCCCTCTTCACGTTGGACGAGCGTGTGGGGTTCATCACGGATGCCGTTTCGGCACTTTCGAACGTGCGGGTACAACCGTTCGACGGACTTCTAGTAGAATGCGCTCAGAAGATGGATGCGAGGGTCATCATCAAGGGCCTTCGCGCGGTCACGGACTTTGAGCGCGAGTTCCAGATGGCGCAGTTGAACTACCGTCTCGACAGCGACGTCGAGACGATGTTCATCATGTCCATCCCGGAGTACGCGTACCTGAGTTCGTCGGCTGTGAAGGAGATCGCCCGCCATGGCGGGTCAGTGAAAGGGCTCGTGCCAGACACAGTATGTGAGGCGCTCGACTCACGGTTGCACCAGTCCCTCTAGGGAGGTACGCATGGATATCTTGGCGCTCATCGACCGTATCGAAGAACTCATCGATAGCGGTCGCAACGTGCCGTTCGGTGGTAACAAGATCGTCGACCCCGAGAAGGTCTACGAGCTCATAGATGAGATTCGCGCGCAGTTCCCCGACGAGCTCAAGCAGGCTCGCTGGATCGTCAAGGAGCGCCAGGAGATGCTCGAGGAAGCGGAGAAGGAGGCCAACCGGGTTCTCGAAGAGGCCAAGGCGCGTGCCGAGTCCATAGCCTCCGAACAGGAGATCGTCCGCCTCGCCGAGCAGCAGCGTGCTGACATCCTCGATGACGCCCGGGCGCGGGAGCGCGAGATCCGCCTCGGTGCCGAGGACTACGCGGACGAGGTCCTCGCGAACCTCGAGGTGAATATCGGTAAGTTGCTCACCGCCGTGCAGCGCGGTCGCGACCGCCTGCAGGGCAAGGTCGCTCAGCGCGGCCAGTGATGACCGAACTCAACTATCTGGTCGACGTCCGCGCGCTCCTCGAAGACCTTGGCGCGCGCGTTGATCTGGACGCCACCGTGACGGTCCCCGTGATCGAGGTCGGCTCCGAGACCTTCACCCCCACGCGCCCGGTGCGCCTTGTGGGAGCGGTGACCAACACAGGTGCGGGCATCGTCGCGTCGGGTACGCTCGACGCGGAGTTCGCCGCGGTGTGTTCGCGCTGCCTTCGCGTGTTCCCGCTTTCGGTGGTGGCGCCGCTGGAGGCGTTCTTCGTCGCCGAGGGACACGACGCCGATCTGCCTGAAGAGCAGGAGATCGGGTACATCCGCGAGGGCTCGGTGGACCTGATGGAGCAGATCCTCGCGGCGCTGGTGCTCGAGCTTCCGTTCGCACCGCTTCATGCCGAGGATTGTCCGGGGATATGCCCCCGATGCGGCGCGGACCTCGCCGATGGTCCGTGCGGGTGCGAGCCCGACCGCTCCGACTCGCCGTTCGCGGCTCTGCAGCAGCTGATCAGCGACGATGGGGAAGCCTGAGAGCGCATCAGGGCGTCTTGCGCTGGCCGTCGGTGCGTGTGCTATCATGTCGCCTTGCGCCGGGAGCCGATTCGGCGTCTATTCATGATGTGCAGCGCCGCGTTCGATCGGTGGCGCTCGTGAAGGGAGTCAAGGAAGCCATGGCGGTACCTAAGCGGAAGACAACCCGCGCTGTGCGCGATGCGCGTCGAGCCACTCACAAGGCCGAGGCGCCTGCGCGTTCGCTGTGCCCTCAGTGCCATCAGCCGAAGCTCCCACACCGGGTGTGCCCGGACTGCGGGTACTATGACGGCAGAGAGATCATCGACACCGAGTAGTGCCAACGGCGCCGGATCCCGGCGCCGTTGTGGTTCATGCTCTCTCACCGAGGAGGGGTTCATTGCTCGCGGAGTTCTTCGCGCCCCGAAGCGTCGCCGTCGTGGGCGCCTCACGTGAGGCGGGCAAGGTCGGGCACGCCGTGTTCGCGAACCTTCTCGAGGGTGGGTTCTCCGGTCCCATCTATCCCGTGAACCCTTCCGCACCGGACGTGCTCGGCCGAACGGCGTATGCCACACTCGCCGAGCTTCCCGAACGCGTGGATCTCGCCGTCGTCGTGGTTCCCGCGTGCGCGGTCCCTGACGTCATCTCCGAGTGCGCGCGTCTCGGGATCCCGGCGGCGATCGTCATCTCGGCAGGCTTCCGGGAGACGGGTCCCGCCGGAGCGGCTCTCGAGCGCGAACTCATGGCATCGGCACGGGAAGGCGGCGTGCGTATCCTCGGTCCCAACTGTCTGGGGCTCATCGCCACACGCAACGGACTGAACGCTTCGTTCGCTCCCATCATGCCCTCGCAGGGGAGCATCTCGTTCCTCTCGCAGTCAGGCGCCCTCGGTACGGCCATCCTGGACTGGGCGGCGGGGGAGCGCATCGGATTGGCCCACTTCGTCAGCCTCGGCAACAAGGCCGACGTGTCGGAGGTCGACCTGGTCCGCGCGTGGTCCGAGGATCCGGACACGGGGGTGGTCGTCGCGTATCTCGAGGCGATCAGTGACGGCCGCGCGTTCGTCGACGCGGTGCGCGCGCTCGTTGAGCGCGTCCCGTTCATCGCGCTCACCGCCGGCAGTTCGGACGCGGGCGCGCGAGCCGTCTCCTCGCACACGGGCAGTCTCGCGGGCTCGAAGCAGGCGTACGACGCGGCCTTCCGCAAGGCGGGAGCTATCGCGGCTCGCACGGTCGAGGAACTGTTCGATCTTGCCGAGGGCTTCGCCCGGCAGCCGCTTCCCGCGCGCCAGGGCGCCGTGATCCTCACCAATGCCGGTGGCCCTGCGATTCTGGCGACCGATGCCTGCGAAGAGCATGGGGTGGCGCTCGCCACCCTCGAACAGGAGACGACCGTGGCGTTGCGTGAGGTACTTCCCGCGGCGGCATCGGTGTATAACCCGGTGGACATCCTCGGTGACGCCCCGGCGGAGCGGTACGCACAGGCTGCGACGATCCTCCTGTCGGATCCGAACGTGGGATCGCTGATCGTCGTACTCACTCCCCAGGCGATGACGGAACCTGCCGAGACGGCCCGTGCGATCGCACAGGCCAGCGGGGGCACCGGCGTCACCACCCTGGCGGTGTTCATGGGTGACGCCACCGTTGCCTCGGCGATGCAGGTGCTGAAGGAGAGCGGTATCCCCGGCTACTCGTTTCCCGAGCGCGCAGTCGCCACACTCGCCGCCATGCAACGGTACAGCGCCTTCCGCGAGCAGGGCGCTCCGGAGGCGCACCAATGCACGATCGATCGTCCCACTGTCAGGTCGGTCATCGATCATGCCCGGGATGCGCGCCGCACGTTCATCACCGAGGCATCGGCACAGCGCGTGGCCGAGGCATGCGGTATCCAGACCCCGAAGGCCGGGATCGCCAGCGATCTGGCGTCGGCACGCGCGATGGCTGCGGAGTTCGGGTTCCCCGTCGTACTCAAGATCGCCAGTCCCGATATCCTCCATAAGTCGGACATCGGTGGCATCGAACTCGACATCACAGACGACGCGGGCGTCACCGTCGCATACGAGCGCATCATGAGCCGTGTCATGCAACGCATGCCGGACGCGCGCATCTGGGGGGTCACGGTCCAGGAGCAGCTGCCGCCGGGTCGAGAGGTGATCATCGGGGTCAACCGCGACGCCAACTTCGGCCCCATCCTCATGTTCGGGCTGGGGGGCATCTATGTGGAAGTACTACAGGACGTCACGTTCCGGCTGTGCCCGGTGACGCCGCGCGAGGCGCGCGATATGGTCTCCGAGATCAGGGCGTTCGGACTCCTGCGTGGCGCCCGTGGAGCCGCTCCGGCGGACCTCGACGCGATCGTGGACGTCATCTGCAGGGTATCGGCACTGGCGATGGAGTTCGACGACATCACCGAGCTGGACATCAACCCCCTGATCGTCGGCGACAGGGGCAAAGGAGCGATCGCGGCCGACATACGGATCGGAATCGGAGGGTGAGCATGCGCACCATCGTCGTCACCTCGACAAAGCCGTATACGGGCAAGAGCGGTCTGTGCATCGCACTGATCGGCCACCTCGCCGCGCGGGGTCTGGATGTGGGCTACTTCAAGCCGTACGGCTCGATGCCGGTCGTCGAAGGGGACGTGACGACCGATGAAGATGCGCTCTACGTGAACCGCATCCTGCCGCGTCCTTCGGAACTTGCCGATGTGTGCCCCGTCGTACGGTCGCAGGGGCTGATCGAGCGCGTGCTCGCCGGGGAGGAGTCCGTTGCCGACGAGGGCGTGCTTGCTGCCTTCGGCCGATGCGCCGCCGGGCGTGACGTGATGATCGTAGAGGGCCCGACCGAGCCCGCTCAAGGCGCGTGCGTCGGTCTGTCGGCCCTACGGGTGGCGTCGTTGCTGGATGCACGCATCCTGTTGATCGACCGGCCCCGTCCCACCGATCTCCCCGAAGACGCGGTATGGGTGGCAGAATTGTACGGAGAGAGCCTCGGCGGCGTCGTCTTGAACGGGGTCGACGAGTCACGTCTGGCGGTGGTGCGTGGCCGGGTGACGGACTTTCTCGAGGGCAGGGGCATACCGGTCCTCGGCGTGATCGGTCACGATCCGGCGCTCAGTGCCGTCACCGTCGCCGAGATCGTGGCCGCGCTCGGAGGTACCGTTCTCACGGCGGGTGACCGGGTATCCGATACCGTTGAGTCGTTCATGGTGGGGGCGATGGGCCAGGACAAGGCGCTCAGGTTCTTCCGCCGGAAGGCGAACAAGGCGGTGATCACGGGCGGCGATCGCGCCGACGTGCAGCTCGCGGCTCTCGAGACGAGCACCCGGTGTATCGTGCTCACCGGCAACCAGATGCCCGGGGCCGCTGTGATGTCCCGTGCCGAGGACCTCGGCGTACCGATGGTGCTCGTGGACACCGACACGCTCACTGCGGTGGAGCGCATGGAATCGCTGTTCGGGCGCGTGCACCTGCACGATCCGGTGAAGGCGGAGCGCATCCGTGAGATGTTCGAGCGCGACGTCGACCTCGACCGTCTGGCCGCGGTGTTCGGCCTCGATGCGTGACGTGACACAGGGAGGCCGGATGACCACGAGAATGACCACGATCGTCGTTGATGCCATGGGCGGGGACGACGCCCCCTCGGTCGTGCTGGAGGGCGTTCAGCGGGCGCTCGAGATCGATCCGGAGCTACGACTCCTGCTGGTGGGTCCCGAGGCCGTCGTGATGCCGCTCGCCTCCGACCGGTGCGAACCGGTGGTGGCTACCGAGGTGATCGACATGGGCGAGCACCCGGCATCGGCAGTGCGCGCGAAGAAGGACTCGTCGATCGTCGTCGGCTGCCGACTGGTGAAGGACGGGCAGGCCGCGGGATTCTTCAGCGCCGGGAGCACGGGTGCCTGCATGGCTGCCGCCACGCTCGTGATGGGGCGTGTCCCGGGCGTCACCCGGCCGGCGATCGCGCAGGTCATCCCGGCGTCGGCACGACCCGTGGTGTTGCTTGACGTGGGCGCGAACGCCGACGTAAGGCCGGAGATGTTGGTCGAGTTCGCGCGAATGGGCGCCGCCTACGCCGAGGTGGTGCTCGGGGTCGCCTCACCGTCGATCGGGCTGCTCAACATCGGGGAGGAAGCCACCAAGGGCAGTGCGCTCGCTCTTGAGGCGCACGCGCTGCTTGCGGCCGGGGTACCGGGATTCATCGGGAATGTGGAAGGCAGAGACGTGCCCGCCGGGACCTGCGATGTGGTGGTCACAGACGGGTTCACGGGCAACGTCGTACTCAAGACCATGGAGGGCACGGCTGTGCTGCTGTTTGACGCGCTCAAGTCGGCCCTCACGGCGACGCTTCCGAACCGGCTGGCCGCCTCGGTGGTGCTTCCATCGCTGCGCGAGCTCAGGAATCGTCTGGATCCGGAGGGATTCGGCGGCGCGCCGCTCCTCGGCGTGAAGGGAGTATGTGTGATCGGCCATGGCGGATCGGGTGTCGAAGGGGTCGCCAATGGCGTCGCCGCGGCTGCGCGGGCGGCTCGCGGCCACCTCACACAGCACATCGCTTCGGCGATCGCCGATGAGCGGACACAGGCCGGTCTTTAGGCCCGTTTGCCCGGTCGTGGCAAACGTGTACACTACACGGACACTGACGTGCGTCGGGCGCGGGAGCGCGGCGCTGAACAAGGGACCCTTCCCCCCATGACACACGCCGCCATCACCGGAATCGGAGCGTTCCTCCCGGAGCGCGTTCTCACGAACCGGGACCTCGAGCGCATGGTCGACACGTCAGATGAGTGGATCGTCACGCGCACCGGGATCCGCGAGCGACACGTCGTGAGTGAGGGTGAGTCCAGCTCGACGCTGGGAGCCGAGGCCGCTCGCGCCGCTCTTCGCGACGCCGGGATCGAGGCGACCGACCTCGACATGATCGTCGTCGGGACGTCGAGTCCGGATCATTCGTTCCCCTCCACGGCTGCTCTCGTGCAGGTCGCGATCGGCGCGTCATGCCCCGCGATGGACGTACTCGCGGCATGTACGAGCTTCATCTTCGCGCTGCAGCACGCGACCGCTGCGATCGAGAGCGGACGGGCACGACGCGTGCTCGTCGTGGGTGCGGACGCGCTCACCCGCCACGTCGACTTCACCGATCGTGCCACGTGCGTGCTCTTCGGCGACGGCGCGGGCGCGGTCGTGCTGGAGCGTGCCGAGGAGCCGGGCGTGCTCGGCATCGATCTTGGCACCGACGGTTCCGGCGCCAACGTGCTCGCGGTACCTGCGGGCGGGTCGGCGGCCCCGTGCACGCCCGAGCGGCTCGAGGCGGGCGACCAGTACGTCCACATGATCGGCAGCGAGGTCTTCAAGTTCGCTGTGCGCGTGATCCCCGCCACGACCCGGAAAGCACTCGCGGCTTCTGGGCTCGGTCCGGCCGATGTCACGTGGGTGGTTCCGCACCAGGCGAACGAGCGGATCATCTCCACGATCGGCGAGCGACTCGGTGTGCCTGACGAGCGGGTCTTCTCCAACGTCGAGCGGCTCGGAAACACGTCTGCCGCATCGATACCGCTTGCAGTGCACGACCTGTATACTGGCGGCCAACTGCACCCCGGGGACGTACTGGCCCTGGTTGGATTCGGCGGCGGTCTCACATGGGGCGCCGCAGTCGTCCGCTGGACGAAAGGATAGCAGCACATGGCCCTGCACACACGACTGACGTCACTACTCGGGATCGAGCATCCCATCATCCAGGGCGGTATGGCGTGGACGGCGACCGCCGAACTGGCCGGAGCCGTGAGCAACGCCGGCGGGCTCGGCATCATCGGCGCGGGACAGATGCCCACCGACCTGCTGCGCGAGCAGATCCGCAGCGCCAAGACGATCACCGAGAGGCCTTTCGGCGTCAACCTGATGCTGCTCACCCCGCACATCGACGAACTCGTTCAGATGGTGCTCGACGAGCACGTTCCGGTCGTGACGACCGGCGCCGGTAACCCCGGCAAGTACATTGCCGCGCTCATGGATGCCGGCATCAAGGTCATCCCGATCGTGCCTTCGGTGGCACTCGCCAGGCGGATGGAATCGATCGGCGCCGACGCGGTCATCGGCGAGGGCATGGAAGCCGGCGGTCACATCGGCGAGCTAACCACCATGGTGCTCACCCCGCAACTCGTCGATGCCGTCGAGGTTCCCGTGATCGCAGCGGGTGGCATCGCCGACGGACGTGGGATGGCGGCGGCGTTCGCCCTCGGTGCGGAAGGCGTCCAGGTGGGCACGCGCTTCATGTGTGCCTCGGAATGCACCATCCACCCGGCTGTGAAGGCCGAGATCATCAAAGCGAAGGACCGCGACACCGTGGTGACGGGGCGTTCCACCGGGCACCCCGTGCGCGTACTCAAGAACAAGCTCGCCCGTCAGATCATGGAGCTCGACCGCGACAACCGCGCCGAGGAGATCGAGGCGCTCGGTACGGGCAAGCTCGCGCTCGCGATGCGACAGGGCGACACCGACATGGGCAGTCTCATGGCCGGTCAGTGCGCGGCGATGGTGGATTCGATCGAGCCTGCCGCGGCTATCATCCAGGCGATGATCGCGGAGACCGAGGAAACGATTCGGGCGATGCACGAGCGGCTGGACGCGTAGCGTGGCGGCGATGCTCGCATTCGCGTTCCCCGGGCAAGGGTCCCAGCGCATCGGCATGCTCGACGCCTTCTCGGGTGACCGCGATGTGGCCAGACTGCTCGATGCCGCCGAGGGCCTCTCGGGGCTCGATCTCCGGCGTATCGCTTCCGACGGGCCCGACGCCGATCTCGCAGACACGCGTGCTTCGCAGCCACTTCTGTATCTCACGGACCTGGCGTGGGCGACGTCACTTCAGGCGCTGGGCATCGTGCCCTCGGTGGTCGCCGGCCACAGCCTCGGCGAGTTCGCCGCGCTGGCATTCGTCGGAGTCGTGTCGCCGGAAGCGGGCCTTGAGCTCGTGGTCACCCGCTCGGCGATCATGGCCGAGGTTGCGGCTGCTACTCCGGGTACCATGGCGGCCGTCGTCGGAATGGAGCGCGACACGATCGCGGGCCTGCTTGAGGGAGCGAGTGGTGTGTGGGTCGCCAACGACAACGGACCCGGGCAGGTCGTGTTGTCCGGCACGCATGCCGGCATCGAGTGGGCCACCGGTGCGCTCACAGGCGCGGGGGCGCGCAAGGTCGTGCCGCTCAATGTCACCGGGCCCTTCCACAGCCCGCTCATGGCTCCCGCGCGTGACGCCTTCGCCGAGGTGCTCGAGCACACGCACTTCCTGGATGCGCGTCTTCCGGTGGTCCAGAACACGCACCCCGAGATGACGCAGGACGGGGAAGTCGTGAAGGCCCGTCTTATGGATCAGATCGTGTCGCCGGTCCGCTGGACCGAGACGATGGAGACCTTCCGTGCGGTGGGCGTGTCCGTGGTCGCCGAGGCAGGCCCCGGGGCGGTTCTCACCGGGCTTGCGAAACGGTTCGGCGGCTTCGCGGCGCTCTCTGCCGAAGGCGACGGAATCGATCGCGTGAAGGAGGCCATGTGATGCCGGGACGACTCGAAGACCGCGTGGCGCTGGTGACGGGCGCATCGCGTGGCATCGGCGCGGCGATCGCCGAGCGTCTCGCAGCAGAGGGGGCCACCGTAGCCGTGAACTACGCGGGCCGCGCTGACGCCGCCGCGGACGTGGTGGCGCGCATCGAGGCTGGAGGAGGCTCGGCGCGAGCCTTCCAGGCCGACGTGAGTGACGCCACCGCGTGCTCGAAGCTCGTGGCTGACGTCTTTGGGGCTTTCGGCAGACTCGATGTGCTCGTGAACAACGCCGGGATCACACGTGACGGGCTGCTGGTGCGGATGTCGGACGACGACTGGTCCGCGGTCATCGACACCAACCTCTCGGGGGCGTTCTACGCGACGCGTGCGGCCTCCAAGATCATGATGAAGGCACGAAGCGGTTCGATCATCACCATCGCTTCGGTGGTCGGACTGGTCGGCAACGCCGGACAGGTGAACTACGCCGCCGCCAAGGCGGGGCTCGTTGGGATGACGAAGTCCGTGGCGCGGGAGCTGGCCTCACGGGGTGTGCGCTCCAACGCGATCGCGCCGGGATTCATAGCAACCGACATGACGGATGCGCTGCCGGATGCGGCGCGCGAGGCCGCTGCGGCGACGATAGCCATGGCACGGTTCGGTACGCCCGAGGACATCGCCGCCGCGGTCGCGTTTCTTGCGAGCGACGATGCCTCGTATATCACCGGTCAGGTCATCGCCGTCGACGGCGGTATGACCTTCTCATAGAGCCGGATCCACGCTACAGCGCGGAAGGAGGTGTGTTGGAATGGAGCACGAGGAGATCTTTGCCAAGGTGAAGGAAGTGATCGTCGACCAGCTCTCGGTCGAGGAGGACGATGTCTCCGCTGATGCGTCGTTCTTCGACGACCTGGGCGCCGACTCGCTCGACATAGTCGAGCTCGTCATGGCCCTTGAGGACTCGTTCGGGATCTCGATTCCGGATGAGGACGCCGAGTCGATCAAGACGGTCGGCGACGCGGTGGACTACATCGCGGCTAACATGGAGTAGCGCGGCTGCAGGATAGCTGCTTCGGGGCGGCGTCACCGGTACGCCGGGTGGCGCCGCCCTCAATGGACGCGGAAGGTCGACATGGACATGCCCCGGCTCGTCATCGGAACGCGTACGGCCCGGCTGCCGATCGTGCAGGGGGGCATGGCCGTGCGCATCTCGCTCGCACCGCTGGCGACGGCGGTTGCCCGGGCGGGCGGCGTCGGCGTCATCGCAGGCTCGGGACTCACGCCGGAGGAGCTCGCGACCGAAGTGCGGACCGCACGCGCCGCCACCGACGGCGTGATCGGTGTGAACATTATGGTGGCGGTCCGCATCTTCAAAGACTTGGTCCACGCGGCCATCGCCGAGGGTGCCGACCTCATCATCGCTGGGGCAGGCTTCTCGCGCGATGTGTTCACGTGGTGCAAGGAAGCGGGCGTGGAGATGGTGCCCATCGTCGGTTCGGCACGCGTGGCCAGACTGGCCGAGAAGTTCGGTGCCTCGGCGGTCGTCGTCGAGGGCGTCGACGCGGGCGGGCATCTGGGCACCGACCGGCATGTCGACGACCTGCTGCCCGAGATCCTGGAGGCGGTGAGCATCCCCGTGATCGCGGCCGGTGGTATCGCCACCGGCGCCGACATCAAGCGGATGCTGGACATGGGCGCCGCGGGCGTGCAGATGGGTTCGCGGTTCGTCGCCACCACCGAGTGCTCGGCCGCGGACGCGTTCAAGGCGATGTATGTGGCCGCCACCGATGACGACATCGTGCTCACCCCGAGTCCGGTGGGCCTTCCGGGACGTGCGATCCGCAACCCGCTCACGGAGCGGCACGCAGCGGGGGACTACGAGCGCATCGAGCGGTGCCGCGCGTGTCTCAAGGAGTGCGGCAAGGAGTACTGCATCATGGATGCGCTGATCCGCTCTCAGGCCGGTGACGTCACCACCGGGTTGGTGTTCGCGGGCACGTCCGCAGCCCGCGTTCATGATGTTCTCCCGGCAGCGGAGGTCATCGACCGCCTGGTCGCCGAGTGGCGGGCCGCCGAGGAAGGGGCGTCATCATGAGACGTGTGGTTGTCACGGGAATGGGCGCGGTATCCCCTGTAGGCATCGGCGTACCCGAGGTGTGGGACGCGATCACATCGGGCAGGAGCGGGATCGGCGAGATCACGCTCTTCGACGCGTCGGCGTATTCAACGCGCTTCGGCGGCTGTGTCGACGATTGGGACCCGCTTCCGTGGATCGATGCCAAGGAGGCACGCCGTATGGCGCGCTTCCAGCAGTTCGCGGTGGCTGCAGCGCAGATGGCGATGGACGACTGTGGTCTCGTCATCGATGAATCGAACGCTGAGCGCGTCGGCGTGATCGTAGGCTCGGGCATCGGTGGCCTGCAGACCATGGAAGAGCAGAAGGAGATCCTCATGGAGAGGGGACCGGGGCGCGTCAGCCCGTTCCTCGTGCCCATGATGATCGTCGACCTCGCGGCGGGGCACATCTCCATCCAGTTGGGCGCGAAGGGCATCAACTACGCTCCGGTGTCAGCATGTGCCACGGGCAATCACTCCATCGGCGAGGCGGGCGAGGCCATCCGCCGCGGCGACGCGGACGTGGTGATCGCCGGTGGGTTCGACTGCGGGATAACGCCCCTGGGTCTCGCCGGGTTCTGTGCGGCGCGATCACTGTCGACGCGCAACGACGATCCCGTCGGCGCGTCGCGCCCGTTCGACGCGGACCGCGATGGGTTCGTGATGGGTGAGGGAGGCGCGGTCCTCGTCCTCGAGGAGCTCGAGCACGCTCGCGACCGCGGGGCGCGCATCTACGCGGAGCTCACAGGGTATGGTGCCTCGGCCGACGCGTACCACCTCACGGCGCCCGCGCCGGACGGGAGCGGCGCACGCCGCGCGATGATCGCGGCACTGGATCGTGCGCGGCTGAACCCATCGGACGTGAGCTACATCAACGCGCACGGCACGTCCACAGAGCTCGGCGACGCTGCCGAGACCGGTGCCATCAAGACCGTGTTCGGCGTGGATGTCCCGCCGGTGTCGTCAACGAAGTCGATGACCGGGCATCTCCTCGGCGGAGCGGCTGCGCTCGAGGCCGTGTTCTGCATCCAGGCCATCGTGACGGACACGCTCCCACCGACCATCAACTACATGACGCCGGACCCCGCATGCGATCTTGACTACGTGCCCAACGTCGCCCGCGAGGCGAAAGTCGATGCCGCGCTGAGCAACTCGTTCGGATTCGGCGGGCACAACGCATCGGTCATCTTCTCGCGGTTCGGTGGCTGAGGCGCGCATGGACGATGCCCGCCTCATCGAAGCCGAGTCGCTTGTCGGCCACACCTTCACCGACCGGGAGTTGCTGCGCACCGCGCTCACTCATCCCTCATACGCCGCCGAGCACGAAGCTGAGGACACCTACGACCGGCTTGAGTTCCTCGGCGATGCGGTCCTCGGCTTCATCGTCGCCGACTACGTGTACCGGGGGTGTCCGGCCGAGCCCGAGGGCGAACTCACGCGACGCAAGCACTCCGCCGTGTCCGGGGACGCCCTCTCTGCTGCCGCCCTCGAGCTCGGTCTGGCCGAGTTCGTGCTGCTCGGTGCGGGGGCCCATGCGGCGGGAGATCGACAGCGCGCCTCGGTTCTCGAGAACACGGTCGAGGCGCTCATCGGCGCACTCTATCTTGACGGCGGGCTGGACGCCGCGCGAGCGTTCGTTCTTCGCGTGCTGAGCGACCGGCTCGCCGCGGCCGACGTTCCCGATGTGGATGTCAAGAGCGCGCTGCAGCAGTGGTCCCAGGGCGCCAGAGGAATGCTCCCGGCGTATCGCATCGTGGATGCCACGGGGCCGATCCATGCCCGGACTTTCACCAGCGAGGTGAGGGTGGACGGTGTCGTGCTCGGCTTGGGCTCCGGTCCCAGCAAACAGGCCGCGGAGAAGGCGGCCGCCCGTGTGGCGCTCGACGTCATCCGTGGTCGCCGAGAGGCCACGGCCGACTCCTGAGACGCGCCGGCGGAGCGGTCTTGAACCGCCGTTCCCTATGGTAGGATACGGTGCGTCGCCCGAGGCGCGCCGGCACGTCACGACCGTCCCCATCCGCAGCGAAAAGGGTTCAGCTTGTACCTCAAGTCGCTCACTCTCAAAGGGTTCAAGTCCTTTGCGGATCGCAGTCGCCTCAGCCTTGAGCCCGGCGTCACCGTCGTGGTGGGGCCGAACGGATCCGGCAAGTCGAACATATCCGACGCGATCCTGTGGGTCCTCGGCGAGCAGTCGGCGAAGGCGCTTCGCGGAAACTCGATGGAAGACGTCGTCTTCGCCGGTTCTTCGGCCCGTCAGGCAGTCGGCATCGCCGAGGTCGACCTCGTGCTGGACAACCGCGACGGCACACTCCCGCTCGAGTTCTCCGAGGTGACCATCACCCGGCGGATGTTCCGCAACGGGGAGAGCGAGTACCTCATCAACCAGTCTCCGTGCCGGCTGCTCGACGTGCAGGAGCTCCTGCACGACACCGGGCTTGGGCGCGACACCCACTCGATCATCAGTCAGGGACGCCTTGACGAGATCCTGAACTCCAAGGCGGAAGACCGGCGCGCACTCATCGAAGAGGCGGCCGGCGTCCTCAAGCACAAGAAGCGCAAGGACCGGGCGGTGCGCAAACTCGCCGCCATGGACATCCACCTCGACCGCATCCGCGACGTGCTGATCGAGATCGACCGGCAACTGAGGCCGCTCCAGCGGCAGGCGGACAGGGCGCAGGAGTATCGCGGCATCGAAGCCGAGCTTCGCGATCTGGAGGTAGCGCTGGCGGTCGGCGACCTGCGCGTGCTGCAGGAGTCGTGGGACGGCATAGAGAAGCGCGAACGCGAGCAGGATGCGGAGGTGGAACTCGCGCGGTATCGTCTGGCCGAGGCCGAGCGGGAGCTTGCCACGTTCCAGTCGCTGCTCGAGGAGAAGGGCCTGTTCGTCGGCGACCTCTCCGAGCAGCGCCGCCGTCTGCAGTCGGTACTCGAACGGACGAACTCGGGCCTCCTTCTGCTGGAGGAGAAGGGCAAGAACCTGGTCGAGCGCCTTTCGGAGATGCGTCAGAAGATGCATCAGAGCGAGACCCGGCTCGAGGGCCGCACGCGTGAGTTCGAGGAGATCGCCGAAGAGCGCGCCGTCACCGAGGCGCGGATGCAGGCGCTCTACACCCAGCTGGGCGAACTCCGCCGCGAATCGGAGACCGTCAAGAAGGAGCGGCTCGCCGCGGACGAGGCGCTTTCCGAAGTGATGATGGACGCGCGCAAGACCCGCAAGGACATCGATGACGCCCGCGCGGAGCTTGCCGACATCCAGCAAGCCATGTCGGGTTTCGCCGTGGAGAGCGACATGCTGAACGCACGGGCGAAGGTCGTGCGTGATCAGCGCTCTGCGCTGATGCAGACGCTGTCCGCCCGGCGTACCCGGCTCGAGCAGCTCGCGGGGAAGATCGTGCATTCGCGCAAGGAGGCAGGATTGGCCGCCTCGGACGTGGACAAGCGCGTCCGGCTCGTCGAAGGGCGCCGGTCCACCCTGGAGAAGGCCCGCGCCGAGCTCGGCGAGATCCGTGCTGAGGTGCGGGGCCTCGAGGAGGTAGACCGTGCGTTCGAAGCGGCCTCTCCGGCGCTCGCGTGGATGCTCGCTCGAGAACACGACCTGGGTGGCGTGATCGGGCCGGTCACCGACCACATCACCATTCCCGAGGAGTACGAGCGGGTCGTCGAGCGCGTGCTCGGCGCCGATCTGTTCTGCGTGCTCGTGAAGCGGTCTTCCGATGTCGCTCCCACGGTGGCCCTTCTTGAAGAACACGGCGCCTCGGACTTCTCACTGGTGCCGGTGGACGCGTCATCAGCCCCGGTCCTGCCCGAGTCGGGTCCAGGAGTCCGTCTCGTGGACGTCATCGGCTGTCCTGACGAGCTGTGGAATGCACTCAACTCGCTCATCGGCGATGTACGCGTGGTCGACACGCTGGAGGAGGCGCTCTCGGCTCCAGCCGGTCCATGGAGGATCGCCACGAAGGCGGGACACACCGTGTGGCCGTCCGGTCGTGTGCGCGTCGGCCCGAATCTCGGAGACGATGCCGGTGTGCTCATGCGCCGCCGGACGCTGGTGGACCTGCGCGACCGCATGCAGGCGTTGGACTCGCAGGTGGGGGAGGCCGAAGCGCTGCTCGTCGAGGCGGACGAGGCACTCGCCGCCGCACAGCAAGACGCCCTGGAGATCGAGCAGCGGATCATGACCTTGTCGGCCGAGTCGACCTCGTTGAGCGAAGACGCCGGTCGTATCGAGCAGGCCATCACCGAGTCGGACACGGAAGCCGCCTCGATCGACGTGCGTCTGCGCCAGATCGACGAGAAGACCGTGAAGAACAGCCCGCAGCAGCGGCAACTGACCGACCGTATCGAGAAGGGCCTCGTGCGCATCGAGGAGCTCGAGGACGCCACTATCGCGCGCCGCGAGGGCCGGGATGTGCGGTTCCGCGAGGAGTCCGATGTGGCGACGCGCCTGTCGGCGTGCCAGGTGGAGATCGCGGCGGTGTCCGAGCGCGAGGTGCACCTGAAGCGACGTTTCGCCGCGTTGACCTCGGAGACCAACGAACTCACGCACACCGTCTCGCAGTCGGCGCTCACCACCGAATCGCTCGAGGCGCTCATCGTGCGCATCCAGCCGTTGCACGACCTGTACGCCGATCTGCTGGAGCGTGAGGAGCACTGGGCCGACCGCCTGCGCGACCGGGCCCGATTCGAGCAGGCCGACTCCGAGTCGCTGCGCCAGACCATCCACGACGGCCAGGATGGCGTCAGGACCGCACAGGCGGCTGTTGACGCCGCGTCCGAGGCCATGGGCGACGTCCGTGTTGAGAAGGCCGCTCTCGAGGTCCAGGTGACCGCCGCGGTCAAACGCATCGTCGAGGACCTCGGCATGCCGATCGAGAAGGCGCTCGAGGTCCCGCCGATAGAGGATCGTGGTGCTGCTTCAGAGCGCGCGCACCGGCTGCGCAAGCGCATCGCGAACCTCGGTCCGGTGAACCCGGTGGCCGTCGAGGAGTTCCAGGGCCTGAGCGATCGCCGTGCGTTCATGCAAGCGCAACTCGATGATCTGCTCTCGAGCCGCAAGTCGCTGCAGAAGGTCATCTCGGCCATCGATCGCAAGGTGCGCGACCGGTTCCTCGAGACCTTCGAGCTCGTGAACAACCACTTCCAGGACATCTTCGCCGTGCTGTTCCCGGGGGGCCACGCATCGCTCACCATGACCGACCCGGACGATCCCGAGGAGACGGGCGTGGAGGTCGTGGCTCAACCGCGCGGGAAGCGCCTTCAGAAGATGACGTTGCTCTCCGGAGGCGAGAAGTCCCTCACGGCCCTGGCGCTGCTGTTCGCCGTCTACCGCACGCGCCCGTGCCCGTTCTACATCCTAGACGAGGTGGAGGCCGCACTGGATGACACGAACCTGCGGCGGTTCCTCGCGTTCGTCGACAGCATGCGGACGCACACACAGTTCGTTGTGGTCACGCATCAGCGCAGGACGATGGAGATGGCCGATGTGCTGTACGGCGTATCGATGCAGGCCGACGGTGTGAGCAAGGTCGTCAGCCAGAAGGTCGAGCGCCCTGCCCTCGGCGAGGCGCCGTCGTGACAGAGCCCTGGTACAAGCGGCTCGGCGAAGGCCTCGCTAAGACGCGCGGCGACCTCAGGGGGCATCTGAACGTCCTGCTGAGGCGCGGCCCGGACCTGGATGATGTCTTCTGGGAGGAGCTTGAAGCCGCGCTGATCCAGGCTGACATGGGGATCGCCGCCACCACCGAGATGGTGGCACGGTTGCGGGACCTCGCCGCACGTGAGTCGCTTCCTGATGCCGCTGCGGTGATCGATCGACTTGCCGACGAGATCGCGGCTGAGGTGACCGTCGAAGGGGAGGACCCCTTCTCACTGCCGCGGTGCACGATCCTGATGGTGGGCGTGAACGGTACAGGCAAGACGACGAGCGTGGGCAAACTGGCGAAGGAACTCGCGGCCGCCGGCAAACGGGTCGTGATCGGATCCGGCGACACCTTTCGCGCGGCGGCGATCGAGCAGCTGCGGGTATGGGCGGAGCGTGCCGAGGTGCCCGTTGTCGAACGGCCACACGGTTCGGATCCCGCCGCGGTGGTGTTCGATACGATCACCGAAGCGCGAACACACGATACCGAGATCATCCTGGTCGACACCGCAGGGAGGCTGCATACCTCGGCCGACCTCATGGCCGAATTGGTGAAGGTCAAGCGTGTCGCCGAGCGGGAGAGCCCCTTCCCGGTGCGGACCGTGCTGGTGATGGACGCCACCACCGGGCAGAATGGGCTCATCCAGGCGCGGGAGTTCCATCGTGCGCTTTCGCTCGACGCACTCGTGTTGACGAAGCTGGACGGTACGGCCAAGGGCGGCATCGTCGTCGCGGTCGCACGCGAGCTTGGGCTACCGGTCGTGCGGGTCGGCGTGGGCGAGGGTGCGGACGACCTGCGTCCCTTCGACCCGCACGAATTCGCGCGGGCCGTCGTGGGCTCGGACGCCAACTGACGCCGATGAACGCGCCTGTGTTCATCTTCTGGCGGCGGTCCGACCGGCGCTACTATGTGGCACTCCTGATCCTCACGGCACTGCTGGCGATCGTCGTCACGCTGTTGAACGTCGTCTTCAGCGTGAACAGGATCGACGGCGGATCCATGGAGCCCGCCCTCAGAGACGGTGATCGGATCCTCGCGACCCGCGGCTACGATCGACCCGTCGTGGGCGACATCGTGTCCTTCACGTTCGTCGACCGGAACGGCCGGCCGATCTCGGTGATAAAGCGCGTCGTGGCCGTGTCCGGAGACACCGTCGAGATCGTCGGAGACAGTGCGTGGGTGAACGGCCGCCTGTCCGAAGCGGCTCCTGCGGCGCACATCGGAACGGAAACGTATCGGCTTGGCCCGATGACGGTTCCTGACGGCATGGTGTACGTTCTGGGGGACAACCGCCCCGTCTCGCTGGACAGCAGGTGGATCGGTTTCGTGCCGCTGGCCACGATCGACGGCAAGGCGATCGCGATCATCCTACCGCCGCTGAGGATCGGCGGGATTGACGACTGAGCGTCCTCGTCCGTAGGGTGGAGTCCCGTCAACGACCCGGGAGGGCCTGTGTTCGAGAACCTCACCGATCGCCTCCAGGCGGTCTTCTCCAAGCTCACCGGCAGGGGAGTCCTGTCGGAGGGTGATGTCGATGCCGCCATGCGTGAGGTGCGCATGGCGCTTCTTGAGGCGGACGTGAACTTCAAGACGGTCAAGGAGTTCGTCGCGCGCGTCCGGGATCGTGCGGTCGGCCAGGACGTGATGAAGAGCCTCACGCCGGGCCAGATGGTCGTCAAGATCGTCATGGAGGAGCTCACGGCGCTCATGGGTGGCGCCGAGTCGAAGCTCGTCTTCTCGGGCCGGCTGCCCTCGGTGATCATGCTGGTGGGCCTCCAAGGTTCCGGCAAGACGACCGCGTCGGCCAAGCTCGCGAGCATCCTGCGCAAACAGGGGAAGAGCCCGCTGCTCGTGGCGTGTGACGTGTACCGGCCCGCCGCCATCGACCAACTCGAGGCGCTCGGCCGTCAGCTGGACATCCCCGTGTACCGCGGCGAGGGCAACGACCCGGTGGCGATCGCCCAGGAGGGCGTCCGGCATGCCATCGCCCACATGCGTGACCTCGTGATCATCGATACTGCAGGGCGCCTGCACGTGGACGAGGAGATGATGGCCGAGGCTGCGGCGATCAAGGCGGCGCTGAAGCCCGACCAGGTCCTGATGGTGATCGACGCCATGACCGGCCAGGACGCGGTGACCGCCGCCACGGCGTTCGCCGAGCGTGTCGACTTCGACGGTGTGATCGTCACCAAACTGGACGGTGACGCGCGGGGTGGCGCGGCGCTTTCGGTACGTGCCGTCACGGGTCGGCCGATCAAGTTCGTGGGCGTGGGCGAGAAGCTGGACGCACTCGAGCCGTTCCATCCCGAGCGGATGGCCAAGCGCATCCTCGGCATGGGTGACGTGGTCGGATTGATCGAGAAGGCGCAGGATGCGTTCGACGAGCAGTCGGCGGCGGAGATGGAGGAACGTCTCAAGAGCGGCGCGTTCACGCTCGACGACTTTCTGTCCCAGTTGCAGCAGGTACGCAAGTTGGGGTCGCTCTCGGACATCATGAAGATGATCCCCGGTGCCAACAAGCTGCCGAAGGATGCCGAGATCGACGAAGGAGCACTCGGGCGCACCGAGGCGATCATCCAGTCGATGACGCTGCGCGAACGCGCGAAGCCATCGCTCATAAGCGGCGCCCGCCGAGAGCGTATCGCGGCAGGGGCCGGGGTTCGCGTCTACGACGTCAACCAGGTGCTGAAGCAGTTCGCCGCCACGCAGAAGATGATCAAGCAGATGCAGGTGATGGAACGGCAGGGCAAGAAAGGCGGTAAACGCCGCCGTTTCGGCATGCCGGGGATGCCGGGGTCGCTGTAGAGTCTGGTACCCCTGCGCTAGAACGCTTTGACCCTCGGGTACGCTTCTCGTATCATTAGTCGCTGCTTTTGCTCAGGAGTGGCCCGACCGGGCCACCTACACGGAGGTGAAGGTTTTGGCAGTCAAGATCCGCCTTGCTCGCGCAGGCGCGAAGAAGGCCCCGTTCTACCGCGTTGTGGCCGCTGACTCGCGTGCGCCGCGCGACGGCCGTTTTATCGAGATCCTCGGCCGGTACAATCCGCGTACCGATCCGTCCACGATCGAACTGAACGTCGAGAAGATCGACGCATGGATCGCCAAGGGTGCGCAGCCCAGCGAGATCGTCGCGAAGCTTCTCGCGATCGCCAAGAATCCCGAGGCTGTGGCTCCCACCAAGGAGTCGGCACTCTCGAAGAAGGCGCAGGCCAAGGCAGAGGCGGACGCGAAGGCGGCCGCTCAGGCCGAGGCGAAGGCCGCCGAGGCCGCGGCTGAGCCTGTGGCCGAGGAAGCTACCGAAGCGGCGGCCGAGTAGCGTGTCGAACCCGGTGGACGTCGACGGTCTCGTCGAGTACCTTGTCACCTCGCTCGTCGAGCATCCCGACGAGGTTCGGATCGAGAAGCGCGTCGGCGCGGAGACGACGACCTACGAGGTGTCGGTGAATCCCGACGACACCGGCAAGGTGATCGGCCGCCAGGGAAGGGTCATCAAGGCCATCCGCGTTCTGGTGCGTGCCGCGGCATCTGCCGATGACGCCGACGCCACGGTCGAAGTCATCGGCTGATCCGATGTCCGCGCCGTACCGACGGCTCGGCCGCATCGTCAAGGCTCATGGAACCACGGGCGAGGTCACAGTCGCGCAGACGGGGGACCTCGCCCTTCCGTTGCCCCTGGACGAAGACGTGTGGGTCGTTCCGCCGCTGCCGTTCGGCGCCGTCCCGCGGCGGATCGAGTCCGTGCGGCCCGGACCCAAGGGTCCGCTCGTTCGCATCGCGGGCGTGGAGTCGGCGGCCGCGGCCCACGATCTGTGTGGGCGGTGGTTGCTCGGGCGGGGTGAGGAGTCGCGTCGCACCGAGGGTCCGGATGCGTTCGTCGGCGCGGCGGTGCGCGATGTTGAGCGTGGTGACCTTGGTCATGTCGTCGATGTCATCGTGACCGGCGCGAACGACGTGCTCGTGGTCGAAGGCGACCGTTATGGCCAGGTCCTCATCCCGGTGATCGACGATGTGATGCGCGGGTTCGACGCGGGTGGGATCACAGTGGCGTTGCTCGACGGACTGATCGACGAGGACAGCTGATGCGGATCGACGTATTGACGATATTGCCGGATCTGTTCGTGCCGTTCCTCGGCACCTCGATCGTCGGCAGGGCGTGTGCCACGGGTGCGGTGGATGTGGCGACCCACGATCTTCGTGATTGGACGACGGACCGTCATCGGACCACCGATGATTACCCGTTCGGCGGCGGACCCGGGATGGTGATGAAGCCCGAGCCGGTCTACAGGGCGCTGGACGCCATAGAGGCCATGCCCGACGAGCCGTCGACGGTGGTCGTGCTCTCTCCGCAAGGTCGCCGGCTCGATCAGGCACTGGTGCGCGACCTCGCCCGACGTCGGCGCCTCGTACTCGTGTGCGGGCGATACGAAGGGTTCGATGAGCGGATCCTCGCTCGCGCCGACATGGAAGTCTCGCTCGGAGACTACGTGCTCACCGGGGGTGAGCTCCCCGCGATGGTGCTCATCGATGCCATCGCCCGCTTACAGCCGGGTGTACTGGGTCATGACGAATCCGCGGCGGATGAGTCGTTCACCGAGGGGCTCTTGGAGTATCCTCAGTACACGCGTCCCGCATCGTTTCTGGGGATGGATGTTCCGGAGGTCCTCACGAGTGGCGATCACGCGCGCATTGCGCGGTGGCGCCGTACCGAGGCGATCAGGCGGACCGCGGAGCGGCGGCCCGATCTGATAGCGAACGCGCACCTCTCGGAGGACGAAAGGCGACTTGCTGAGCAACTACTGGAAGACACGGAGTAGGGACCACGTGACTGACGAGACCGTACACGATAGCACCGCAGAGGGAGTCTACGACGAGGACGATTACGGCGACGAGCTCTACGCCGGAGAGCCGGAGGAGAGGCCGGTATCGTTCGTCCGATGGCTCGCCGAGCTCCTGGTCATGGTCGCCCTCGCGTTCTTGCTGGCAAGCGGCATCAGGGCGTACGTCGTGCAGCCGTACGTGGTGCCCACCGGCTCGATGGTCCCCACGATCGAGATCCAGGACCGGATCATCGCCAACAAGTTCGTGTACCGGTTCGAGCAGCCGGTGGCGGGCGACGTCGTCGTTCTGGACGATCCGACGGGCCATGTTGACACACTGGTGAAGCGTGTCATCGCGGTCGGCGGCCAGACGGTCGATCTCATGGACGGTCAGGTCGTGGTGGACGGCGTGGTGTTGGACGAACCGTACACTCACGGTCTGCCGAGCGACCCCATGAGCCAGGCGATGCCCTATCTCGTCCCGGAGGGGTCGGTCTGGCTGATGGGTGACAACCGTACGAACAGCGCCGACTCCCGGGTGTTCGGCGCGGTGCCGCTCACCGACATCAGGGGTAAGGCCTTCATGTGCTATTGGCCGATCGATCGCATCGGGGGTCTGTAGACCTCACACAGAAGGGCTCGCCGGGCGGGTCGTTGCCTGCGTCCGAAGGCTAGGCTATACTACCCATTCGTGCCTCCTGGCACCTGTGAGAACCCCACTGACTGAACAGGAACGTGTCATGGACAAGATACGCGCCATCGAGCAGCAGCAGCTGCGTGAGGACATCCCGGCGTTCAGCGTCGGCGATACCGTGAAGGTCATGTACAAGGTCGTCGAGGGCAGCCGCGAGCGCGTCCAGCCGTTCCAGGGCATCGTCATCCGCCGCCACGGCGCCGGTAACCGTGAGACGTTCACGGTCCGGAAGCTCTCCTTCGCCGTCGGCGTGGAGCGCACCTTCCCGGTCCACTCCCCGAAGATCGTCAGCCTTGAGGTCGTCTCGCGCGGCAAGGTCCGGCGCTCGAAGCTGTACTATCTCCGCGACAAGGTCGGCAAGGCCGCCCGCGTGAAGGAACTGCGCTAGAATCACGAACATCGAGAACCGGCGACGGCCCTGGTAGTGCACCGGGGCCGTCTTCTCTTTGGGTGGAGTGTAGACTGTGCGCATGGATGCCCCTTCGCTGGCTACGATACGAGCCCTTATGAGCGCAGCCACTCACGAGCAGCTGCCAGCCCTGATAGCGCGCTACGAGTCGGACTCCCGCTCCGGGGCGGTTCGCGTCGTAGAGCAGGCCCGGCGGCGCCTGGCGCGTGATCGTGAGGAGTCGGCCCGCCTCATCAGGCTGGCCGAAGCGGAGCGCCGGATGATGGACGCGGGCGTCGCGCTCGTCGCCGGCGTGGACGAGGTAGGCCGTGGGGCGCTCGCGGGACCGGTTTCGGCGGGCACCTGCATATTCGGGCGTGACGTCATGATCCCCGGCCTTGATGACTCCAAGCGCCTGTCTCGAGCATCGCGGGAACGCCTGAGCGGCGAGATCACCGCCGCCGCGCTAGCATGTTCGGTGGGACACGCGGAGCCCGGAGAGATCGACGCCATCGGCATCGCGGGTGCCACCGTATTGGCGATGCGCCGGGCCCTGGACGGCCTCGGCGTGATTCCCGAGCACGTGCTCATCGACGGGCGCCCTGTGGACGTCGGATGTCCCTCGACCGCGATCGTTCGAGGGGATGCCACGGTTCGTGCCATCGCGGCGGCGGCGATACTCGCAAAGGTCGCGCGCGACGCGCTGATGGTCGAGCTTGATGGCGCCCATCCCGGGTACGGGCTCGCCGGCAACAAGGGATACGGGAGTGCAGACCACCTCGCAGCGCTCGCGGATATCGGTCCGTCACCCATACACCGACGCTCGTTCAGTCCCTGTTCGCAGTCCACACTGTTCTAACGGGGTTCGGATCCAGCTTACCGTCCGTTTCACACCCCATGTCACGCTCCTTTCCTACGAGAGGAGTGACATGGACAAGAACGAGATCGGCCGGCGTGGCGAGGATGCTGCAGTGGCATACCTTGAGCGTTCGGGGATGCGGGTGGTCGAGCGCAACTGGCGCGACGGACGCGGGGAGCTCGACATCGTCGCGCTCGATGGCGAAACACTCGTGATCTGTGAGGTGAAGACGCGCCTGTCGGTGGCACAGGGCACGCCTGAAGAGGCGATCTCCGCAACGAAGCGCCGACGGCTTGTGCGTCTGGCCGGGTCGTATGTCACCTCACAGGGACTCGAGCCGTGCCCGACGCGTTTCGATGTCATCGCCGTGCGGGTGATCGCCGACGATCGCGCGCTCCTTCGGCACTACCGCGCCGCGTTCGAAGCCGAGTAGGTCGGGCATGCAGGCGACCATCGCGACTGCGACGCTAGTGGGTGTGGACGCCGTGCCTGTGGAGGTGCAGGCCGACGTCTCCGCCGGCCTGCCGGTGTTCGGCATCGTCGGGCTTGCCGATGCCGCGGTCCAGGAGGCGCGCGACCGCGTCCGCGCAGCACTCAGATCGTCCGGCTATGAGTTTCCCAACGCACGGGTGATCGTCAATCTGGCACCCGCACCTTTGCGAAAGCACGGCACCGGTTTCGATCTTCCCATCGCGCTCGCGGTGCTGTGTGCCACCGGACAACTTCCCTGCAGTGCCTTCGCGGGCATCAACGCGGTCGGTGAGTTGGGATTGGACGGTACTGTGAGGGCGGTACCCGGGATGCTGGCACACGCGGTTGCCGCTTCCGGCCAGCGCCGCGCGCTGCTGGGTCCCGCGGATGCGGCGGGGGTGGTCGCTGCCGTACCTGACCTTCATTATCGGCCCGTGTCCACCATCGCGGGGGTGCGAACCGGTCTGCCGGAGGTGGAGAACGACAGGAGCGCGGGACCTCCTCCTTCATGCGGTGTGGCGGTGGACCTCGCAGACATCGCGGGCCACGAGAGCGCTAAGCGCTGTCTGGAGATCGCTGCCACCGGCGGGCACAACATGCTGTTCGTCGGCCCGCCCGGATCGGGCAAGACCATGCTCGCGAAGGCTCTGTGCGGCCTGCTGCCGCCGCTGGAGCCCTCCGAGCGCCTGGAGGCGGCACTCGTCTACTCTGTTGCGGGAAGGGACCCGCTCCCCTGTCTGGCCGGCGTGCGCCCGTTTCGCGCCCCGCATCACTCGTGTTCGATCGCCGGCCTCGTGGGTGGGGGCACGCCGCCGATCCCCGGCGAGATCTCGCTCGCCCATACGGGTGTTCTGTTCCTCGACGAGCTCCCCGAGTTCGGGCCGGGTGCCTTGCAGGCGCTCAGACAGCCCATCGAGGAGGGCGCTGTCACGCTTGTGCGCGCGAATGGAGCCATCCGCTATCCGGCCCGCGTCACCGTGGTCGCCGCGATGAATCCATGCCCGTGCGGCTACGCAGGCGACATTCAGCGCGCCTGCAGCTGCCCGCCGTCCGCGGTGTCTCGCTACAACGCTCGTATCGGCGGGCCGCTCTATGATCGGATGGACATGTCCGTCCGGGTCGACAGGATCGATCCCGCTCTTCTCATCGGTAGCGAGATCGACGCCCGTCCGTCGTCGGAGGCGAGGGAGCGGGTGCTTCGAGCGAGGGAGTATGCGCTCACTCGCGGTCACGGGGAGATCAGGCGATACCTCGACCCTCGCGCCCGCATACTGCTTGAGACCGCGGCCCGACGATCCAGCCTGTCGGGACGGGGCGTCACACGCATGCTTCGCGTGGCACGTACGATCGCGGACCTCGCGCGGGAGCGAACCATCGGCGAGGAGCATGTGGCCGAGGCACTCGGCTACCGAACGTGGGAGTCGCTGTGAGAGGGGAGAGGTTCGTCCTTCACAGGGGATCGCCGGAGTACCCATCGCAGTTGGCGGAGATCCCCGATCCGCCGAAGGCGCTCTACGGTATCGGGGACCCGGCCGCGCTCGTACCGGGTCTCGCGATCGTTGGTGCGCGGCATGCGACACCGTACGGCATCCGCGCCGCACGACTCCTGGCCGGCTGGGCCGCGTCCGCTGGAGTCACGGTCATCTCGGGCGCGGCCATCGGGTGTGATCGTGAGGCGCACACCGCGGCACTCGAGGTCGGCGGGAGCACCGTGGCCGTTCTGGGCTGCGGCCCGGATGTCGACTACCCGCGACGGTCGGCGGGCATCCTGAGCGACATGCGGCAGCGGTCCGCCGTTGTCTCCGAGTGTCCGTTCGGCCAAGAGCCTTTGCGCTTCGCGTTCGCCCGTCGCAACCGGATCATCGCGGGTCTCGCATCCGCGGTACTTGTCGTCGAAGCCGGGCTCCCGAGCGGAACCTTCGGCACGGCGGATGCAGCATTGGACGCAGGCCGTGAGGTCCTAGCGGTGCCCGGGTCCATCTTCTCGCCCGAGTCGCGTGGGTCGAACCGCCTGATACGCCAGGGCGCGACAGTGGTGAACGATGTGGCCGACCTGGCGTCGAGCCTGGGGCTGGAGGGCCGAAGCGGGCCCGCTCCGGACACCCAGCGCGACAGCGTGGTTCGCGCACTGACGGCCGACCCGATGCGCCCGGACGATCTGGCACGCAGCCTGGGCCTCGACATCGTCCAGATGGCGCGTACGCTGGGGGCACTGGAGGCTCGCGGGCTGATCGCGCGGTATCCCGATGGGAGGTACGGTATAGGCAGTCGATGAGGCCCCCGGGTGCCGTACAATTGCCGCCGAGGCGAGAAGGAGCATCACGGGTTGGATCAGGTCACCATCATAGGCGCGGGGATGGCGGGCTCTGAGGCCGCCTGGCAGATCGCCTCGCGCGGGATACCTGTACGTCTGCTGGAGATGCGGCCGGATGTATCGAGCCCTGCCCACCACAGCGCTGACTTCGCGGAACTCGTCTGTTCGAACTCCCTGAAGAGCGACGATCCGCACACCGCGTCCGGCTTGCTCAAGCGTGAACTCGAAGCGCTCGGGTCCGTCATCGTGGCGGCGGCACGGGCCACGGCGGTTCCCGCGGGAGCGGCACTCGCGGTAGACCGAGCGGCGTTCTCATCGCTCGTCACCGACGTCATCAGCGGCCATCCGCTGATCACGGTCACTCGAGGAGAGGCGGTCGACATCCCGGGGGGCGATGTGATCATCGCAACCGGACCGCTCACGAGCGATGGGCTGCAACCGGCTCTGTCCGCACTGGTCGGCACCGAGCGGCTGGCGTTCTTCGATGCGGCCGCCCCGATCGTCGACGCCTCGTCGATCGATGCGAGCCGCGTATTCCCGGCCTCGCGCTGGGATAAGGGTGGCGGTGCGGACTATCTGAATTGTCCGCTCGATCGTGAGGAGTACGAGCGCCTGGTGAAGTCACTCGTCGATGCCCGGCGCACCCACGCAAAGGACTTCGAACGGCGCGAACTCTTCCAGGCATGCCAGCCGGTGGAGGAGATCGCGCGCACGGGTGCCGATGCACTCCGTTACGGCGCGCTCAAACCCGTGGGCCTTGTGGATCCCCGCACGGGAGAGCGCCCTTGGGCGGTGGTGCAGCTGCGCCCCGAGAACCGTGCGGCGTCAGCGTTCAACCTCGTAGGCTTCCAGACGAATCTCACGTTCGGGGAACAGGACCGCGTGCTGCGACTCATCCCCGGTCTGGAGCGCGCCGAGTTCCTGCGCTATGGGGTGATGCACCGCAACACCTTCGTAGACGCTCCGCGACTGCTCACCCCGGGTCTGGCGCTTCACGCCGAGCCGCGTGTCCGGATCGCCGGTCAACTGTCGGGGACTGAAGGCTATCTGGAGGCTGCGGCCACCGGGCTGATCGCCGCATTGGACGTCTGGACCGCCCGCAAGAACCTCCCTCCGTTCGTGCTACCCTCCACGACAGCACTCGGTGCGCTACTGGCCTACGCCACAGATCCTGATACACACCCGTATCAGCCGATGCACGTGAACTTCGGCCTCGTTCCGCCACTCGATATGCGTGTATCGGGGAAGCAGCGTCGTTACGCAGCGTATTCGGAGCGGGCGACAGCCGACCGCGACGAGGCGCTGCTGCTCCGGGACGACCTTCGGATCCCGTCGCCGGGACTGGGTCGCGCCGCTGTGACCGGTACGCACCTCGAGGCGAGCCAGCGATGAGTGATCGGCGGACATCGGAGGCGCTGGTCGACGAGTTCATCACGCATTTGCGGGTGGAGCGCAATCTCTCACCCAACACCGTGAAGGCCTACTCGGCGGACCTGACCTCGTTCCTCGCATGGGCCGAGCGCGAGAACGTGCACATCCTCGACGCCGACCATCGCAGGTTGCGCCGATTCCTCGCGGAACTCGACCGCGCGCGCTACGCGAAGCGTACGATCGCGCGTCGCCTGGCCGCGGTCCGCTCCCTGTACCGCTACCTCGTCATGCGTGGCTACGCCAGCGGCAGTCCGGCGGCCGTGCTTTCGACACCGCGGCTGCAGCGAACGCTTCCCGGGATCGCGCCCGAGCAGCTCGTAGCGGACCTTCTCGCCACACCGGATGTCAGCACGCCACTCGGCCTGCGTGATGCCGCGATCCTCGAGTTGCTGTACGCGACGGGCGTGCGCGTGTCGGAGTTGAGCGGGCTCGACCTGGGGGACGTCGATCTTGCCGGAGGCACCGTGCGCGTGATGGGCAAGGGTTCCCGTGAGCGGATCGTGCCCATGCACCCCGCCGCAGTCCGGCTGCTGCGCGAATACCTGGCCGCGGGAAGGACCCGGCTGCAGGGCGGTTCATCAGGAAGCGCGTTCTTCCTGAATCGCTTGGGCACACGCCTCACCGATGGTGGGATCCGGCGTATGATGGAGAAGCATCTCGCGGCGATGGGCGCATCCGCACAGGTGACACCCCATGCGCTGCGCCATTCGTTCGCTACGCACTTACTCGAGAACGGTGCAGATCTGCGCACCGTACAGGAGCTTCTCGGCCACGTTGCGCTCTCAACCACCCAAATCTATACTCACGTGAGTACGAAACACCTGCGTGACGTACATAAAGGGGCACATCCTCGGGCCTGACGGAGGCCAGACTGTATGAGATCCGAACCCAAGTCGGACCTTTCCGCCGCATGGGCAGCGTTCAAAGATAACGGAGACCCGGAGGCCCGGGAGAACCTCATACTCACGTACTCGCCTCTGGTGAAGTACGTCGCTGGTCGTCTCTCATCGAGCCTCCCGCAGACGGTCGACACATCCGACCTCATCTCATATGGCGTCTTCGGCCTGATCGATGCCATCGAGAAGTTCGACACCGAACGCGGCATCAAGTTCGAGACGTATGCCATCGCCCGCATCAGGGGCGCGATCATCGATGAACTCCGTGCGATGGACTGGGTCCCGCGCTCGGTTCGCGCCCGTGCCCGCGAGTTCGAGGCCGCCTATGTGACGCTCGAGAATCGGTTGAAGCGCGTTCCTGATGACGCCGAGGTGGCAGCAGAGATGGGCGTCGCGCCGCGTGAGCTCCAATCGATCCTCACCAAGCTCTCGTACGCATCGGTCATCTCCTTCGAGGAGATGTGGGTGGGTGGTAGCGAGCGGGACGAACATCAGGATCCGCTCTCTGCCATAGCCGATAAGCGCGCAGACGACCCGGTGGACATCTTCGAGAGCGCCGAGGTCAAGGAGATACTCGCTGGAGCTATCGACCGATTGCCGGAGCGCGAGAAGACCGTCGTCGCGCTGTACTACTACGAGGGTTTGACGCTCAAGGAGATCGGGACGGTCCTGGGCGTGACGGAGTCGAGAGTGAGCCAGCTGCACACGAAGGCGGTGCTTCGTCTCCGCGCGCGACTACATGCAGCGCAAGGGTTCGTGCCTGCAACGTAGACCGGCCGAGTACCTCAGTTCAAAGGAGATGTCGTGGCACCCAAGCGCATCCTCGTCGTCGAGGACACCGAGCTACTGAGGCGGATGTATCGTGATCGCCTGGTTCAGGACGGTTACGAAGTGGCTGATGCGCCCGATGGGCTTGCCGCACTCGGTATGATCCGGGAGCAGCACTTCGATCTCATCCTTCTGGACCTGATCATGCCGCGCATGGGTGGTATCCAGGTGCTCGAGGCGGTCAAGCAGGATCCGCGCACGCAGTCCATCCCGATCGTCGTGCTCACGAATCTTGGTGAAGAGGAGACCATCGAGCGTGCAGTGTCTCTCGGCGCGGTCGACTATCTGATCAAGAGCGAGACGAGGCCCGCTGACGTCGCCGAGAAGGTGAAGCTCGTGCTCGAGGCGTTCGTCGCAGCCGGTGAGAAGGAGGCAGCGTTCGTCGTCTACCCGGACCCATCCCGCGGTGACATCGATGCGCTCGTGCAGAACGCGGCCCTGAAGCGCCGCCTGTGGTGTCCTGCCTGCGAGAACGAACTCGCCCTCGAGTTGGTGCCCGACCCGAAACGGGCGGGCTGGTACGAGGCGCGGTTCGTCTGCCCGTCCTGCGGCAAGTCGTTCTCCGGCTCGGTCTAGCCGCGCCATTCGCTGGCAGAGCCTGCCTGGGCATCTTGCTCAGGCTGTGGTATCCTACGCCCCGCTCTTATCACACACGCCGGTGGATCCCGCGCGAGGTGCCCGCGGCATATGCCTCGGGTCGTAGCGGGAGTTGAATCCGGCGGAGGAACAACCGAAGAAGGAGGTACCACCGTGTCCGTATCGATGAAGAACCTGCTCGAAGCCGGAGTCCACTTCGGCCACCAGACCCGCCGCTGGAACCCGAAGATGAAGCCGTACATCTTCACGGAGCGTAACGGCATCTACATCCTCAACCTCCAGCGCACCCTTCGCGAGATCGAGACCACGTATCAGTTCGTGCGTGAGATCACCGCGCGTGGCGGCTCCGTTCTGCTCGTGGGCACCAAGAAGCAGGCGCAGGATCCCGTGCAGAAGGAAGCGGAGCGCTCGGGTCAGCCGTACGTCAACCAGCGCTGGCTTGGCGGGATGCTCACGAACTACGTGACCATCCGTGGACGCATCAAGCGCATGACCGAGCTCGAGAACATGGAAGAGTCGGGTTCGATGGCCCTGCTGCCGAAGAAGGAAGCGATCCTCCTTCACCGTGAGCTTGAGAAGCTGCAGCGTGACCTCACCGGCATCCGCGAGATGTCAGACCTGCCGAAGGCAGTGTTCGTTGTCGACACGAAGCGCGAAGCGATCGCAGTCAAGGAGGCGCGCCGACTCGGCATCCCGCTGATCGGCCTTGTGGATACCAACGCCGACCCGGACGAGGTCGACTACGTGATCCCCGGTAACGATGACGCGATCCGTTCGGTCGCGCTCATCTGCCGTGTGATCGCCGACGCAGCGATCGACGGCCGTCGTGCTGCCGGACTCAGCACGCCCGATGAGGATGCGGCCGCTTTCGCTGCTTCCGAGACCGTGCAGGTCGAAGCCGCCGAGGCAGCACCCGCCGAAGCCGCCATCGCCGTCGAGCCGGAGCCCGTTGAGGCCGCTGCCGCGGAGCCGGCCGCGGAACCCGTTGAGGCCGCCGAGTAACACCCCGCACGTCACCACACGAGGACAGTATCCCGGCCCGCGTCGGGCCGGTAGAGGAGGACCGATGGAGATTACCGCTGCCATGGTGAAGGAGCTTCGGGAGGCCACCGGAGCAGGCATGATGGACTGCAAGAAGGCGCTCATGGAGGCCGACGGCGATATGGAGGCCGCGGTCGACGTGTTGCGCACCAAGGGTCTCGCCGACCTAGCGAAGAAGGCCGGTCGCGCTACCAACGAGGGCATCGTCGGCGGGGCGGTCAGCGCCGATGGCCGCACGGGCACCATCCTCGAAGTGAACTGCGAGACCGACTTCGTCGCTCGCAACCAGAACTTCAAGGAACTCGTGGCCGAGTTCGCGAACGAGATCCTCGAGGGCGCTCCGGCGGATGTGGCCGCCCTCATGGCGCAGACGGACTCACTGCGTCCTGAGATCACCGTGGAGCAGCGTCTCGGCGAGGCGGTCAGCAAGCTTGGCGAGAACATGGGCATCACGCGTTTCGCGCGTTTCGAGCTGACCACGGCGGCCGGTTGCATCGGCGTCTACATCCACGGAGTGGGCAATATCGGTGTTCTCGTCGAGCTCAGCGCCGCCACCCCTGAGGCTGCAGCATCGCCGGTGGCCGGCGGCTTCGCGAAGGACGTGGCCATGCAGATCGCGGCCGCGGCGCCGATCTCGGTTCGCCGCGAAGAAGTGCCCGCGGACGTGGTCGCGCACGAGATGACAATCTACAAGGCCCAGGCCGCCGAGACCGGCAAGCCCGAGGCCATCCAGGAGAAGATCGCCGAGGGTCGTCTTGACAAGTTCTTCAAGGAGTTCTGCCTTCTCGAGCAGGCCTTCGTGAAGAATCCCGACCTCACCGTCCAGCAGCAGGCGGAGCAGGCCTCCAAGGAGGCCGGCGGTGCCCTCGATGTCGTCCGTTTCGTGCGGATGGTGCTCGGGGAGACCAATCCCGAGCCGAGGGTCGGCTGCGGCTGCTAGTGTCCGTATGACAACGGGGCGGTGCGATGCACCGCCCCGTTGGTCTATCATCGCGTAGGGTTCACATGCCCCGCGCCACGTCGTCCGCTCGTGAGGAGGACCCTTGTCGGCCTACCGGTACAAACGCGTCCTACTGAAGCTTTCTGGTGAGGCGCTCATGGGGGACGCCGGTTACGGTATCGACCCCGAGGTCCTCGAATCACTCGCGGGACAGATCAAGGAGGTCACCGACGGCGGAGTCGAAGTCGCGATCGTCGTGGGCGGGGGCAACATCTTCAGGGGCATCGCGGCTTCAGCCAGGGGGATGGATCGGGCGCAGGCCGACTACATCGGCATGCTCGCCACGGTCATGAACGCCCTGGCCCTGCAGGATGCGATGGAGGCGGCGGGCGTGTTCACGCGTGTGATGTCGGCCATCGAGATGCGTTCGGTGGCCGAGCCGTACATACGTCGGCGAGCGATCCGTCACATGGAGAAGGGCCGCACGGTGATCTTTGCCGCCGGCACCGGCAACCCGTACTTCACCACCGATACGACGGCGGCGCTGCGCGCTCTCGAGATCGACGCCGAGTGCATCATGAAGGCCACCAAGGTGGACGGCGTCTACGACGCCGACCCGAAGGTCGCACACGATGCGGTGAAGTTCGACGAGCTCACCTATATCGACGTGCTCAATCGCGGGCTGAAGGTCATGGACAACACGGCGATCAGCCTCGCGATGGACAACGGACTGCCTATCATCGTCTTCAACATGGAACGTGAAGGGAACATCGCGGCTGCCCTCAGGGGTGAGCCCGTCGGAACGATCGTGAGGGGAGGCGTCTCATGACGACGAACACGGTGAAAGAGGCCGCCGAGCGTATGGATAGGGCACTCGTCGCGTTGTCACACGAATTCGGCGGCGTCCGCACAGGTCGCGCTTCGGGCGGGATCCTGGACAAGGTGATGGTCGAGTACTACGGAACGCCCACGCCGCTCAAGCAGATCGCCTCGGTGAGTGCCCCCGAGCCCCAACTCCTCGTGGTGAGCCCCTACGACAAGAGCGCGCTCAACGTGATCGAGAAGGCCATCCGCTCGGCCGACCTCGGCTTCAACCCCTCGAACGACGGCATCGTCATCCGCGTGCCCTTCCCGCCGCTCACAGAAGAGCGTCGCAAGGAACTCGTGAAGCTCTGTCGTCACTACGCCGAAGAAGCGCGCGTGGGTGTGCGCAACATCCGGCGCGACGCGAACGATCACTTCAAGCGTGTCGAGAAGGATCATGAGATCTCCGAGGACGATCTGCGCCGCCTGGAGGTCGAGACACAGAAGGCCACCGACGCGCATATCGCCGAAATCGACGAGATGCTGAAGCGCAAAGAGACGGAGATCATGGAGGTCTGACGCCCCGATGTCTCCGACACGAGCATCGCTCGACGACGCCTTCACGACCCGCCACGACCGGGAGCTGCTCGACAGGCTCGACACGGATGCGGTGCCTCGTCACGTGGCCATCATCATGGACGGCAACGGCCGCTGGGCGGCCAAGCGTGGCCTTCCGCACCTCTTCGGGCACCGAGCCGGGGCCAAGGCGGTCCGTGAGTCGATCATCGGCTGCCTCGAACTCGGCATCGAGTACCTCACGATCTACTCATTCTCCAGCGAGAACTGGCGTCGCACCGCCGACGAGGTGAACGGCCTCATGGCGCTGTTCGTCGAGGTTCTGGAGAACGAACTCGACAACCTCATGCGGCAGGGTGTGCGCGTGCGTGTGGTGGGTAGCGCCGAAGGTGTTCCGTCGGCCACCATGGAAGCGTTCCGGCGGACCGAGGAGCGGACCAGCCAGAATTCCAGGCTCACCCTGGCGGTGGCGCTGAACTACGGCGGGCGCATGGAGATCGCGCACGCCACGCGACTCATCGCCGCGGAGGCCGCCGCAGGGACGCTCGATGTCTCGGCGATCGACGAGGATCTCATCGCCGCGCATCTCTACACGAGCGGGATCCCCGATCCCGACCTGATGATCAGGACGAGTGGGGAGATGCGCATCTCGAACTTCCTCCTGTGGCAGGTCGCGTACTCCGAGCTCTGGGTGACCGCGACGCTGTGGCCAGACTTCAAGCGGGGAGACCTGCTCCGCGCGGTCATCGACTACCAGCAGCGTGCGCGCCGGTTCGGCGGCCGCTGATGGCGGGACGACTGCGCGATCTGAGTGTGCGCGCCGGTACCGCGCTGCTCCTTGGGCTGGTGGTGCTGGGCTCCCTCTTCTTCGGCGGAGCGCTCGGCCTTGCCGCCGTCATGGCCGTCGTGGCCACCATGGCCACGATCGAGTTCTACGCGCTCACCCGCAGAGAGGGCCGTCTGCCGTCCGAACTGGTGGGCCTGATCGCGGTTGCGGCGATGCCGTTCGCGACCGCAGGCTGGGGTGCCCTCGGTCTCACCGCAGTCGTTGGCATCCTGGTGATCAGCGCGTTCTTCTGGCACGTGATGATTAGGCAGATCCGTCTGTATGACACCGGAGTGACGCTCTTCGGCGCGGTCTATGTCGGGTTCACGCTCGCGCACGTGGTCCTGGTGCGCGAGTTGGGTCAGGGCATGTGGCTGACGTTCATCATGATCGCCAGCATCTGGGCCAATGATTCCTTCGCGTACATGGCCGGTTCCACGGTGGGGCGTCACAAGATGGCGCCGCGCATCTCGCCCAAGAAGTCCTGGGAAGGGTTCGCCGCCGGCACGCTCGCCACCACCGGAGTCTGGGTCGCGGCCAACGCGTTACCCGGAATCGAGCTGCCGCTTGTCTGGCGCGTCGCGATCGGGCTTGCGGCGTCTCTCGCCGCGGTCATCGGCGATCTCTCCGAATCCAGGATCAAGCGTGAGGTAGGGGTGAAGGACTCCGGCACGCTGCTGCCTGGTCACGGCGGCTATCTCGACCGGTTCGACAGCTTTATCATGGTCGCGATCGTCACCTACTACATGCTCTTCATGGCGGGTATGCGATGAGCCGTCTTCGTGTCGCCCTGCTCGGCTCCACCGGATCGATCGGCCGGCAGGCGCTCGACGTCGCGGCACGCCATCCGGAGCGTATCGAGATCGTCGCGCTCGCCGCACATTCGAGCGTCACGGCTCTGCTCGATCAGGCCGCACGGTTCGGTGTGCACGACATCGCGCTGGCCGATGCGGAGGCCGCGGAGACCGCGGCTCGCGAGCTCGGTCGACCGGTGGGCGCGGGTGCCGAGGCGCTCGAGCGGATGGCAGGGGAGGGTTCGGCCGACCTCGTTCTGAACGCTCTGGTGGGCGCCGCCGGTCTCCGCGCGTCGGTGGCCGCGCTCCACTCGGGAGCTCGCCTCGCCCTCGCGAACAAGGAGTCACTCGTGGTGGGAGGCGAGCTGGTCACGGGTCTCGGCCTCGACCGCATCATCCCGGTGGACAGCGAGCACTCGGCCATCTACCAGTGCCTGATCGGCGAGCCGGCGGATGCAGTCTCCCGCATCTGGCTCACGGCGTCGGGCGGCCCGTTCCGGGGCGCCACTCCGGCCCGGCTGCACACCGTCACCGTGGAGGAAGCGCTCGCGCACCCTCGATGGACGATGGGCCCCAAGATCACCATCGATTCGGCCACGCTGATGAACAAGGGCCTGGAGGTGATCGAGGCGCACCACCTCTTCGGCGTCTCGTACGACCAGATCGCGGTGGTCGTCCATCCGCAGTCATGCGTCCACTCGATGGTGGAGTTCGCCGATGGGTCGGTCAAGGCCCACCTCGGGGCGACGGACATGCGCATCCCCATCCAGTATGCGTTCAGCCACCCCGACCGGTGGGATGCGCCGCTGCCCCCGGTCGACTTCCGCAGTCTCGGTGCGCTCGATTTCGAGGAAGCGGACACCGAGACGTTCCGCTGCCTCGCGCTGGCGCTCGAAGCGGGTCGCGCTGGCGGCACGATGCCTGCGGTGCTGAACGCTGCCAACGAGGTCGCCGTCGCGGCGTTCCTTGACGGGCGGATCTCCTTCGACGACATCCCCCGCATCGTCGAGCGAGTGATGGATGCGCACACGACCGGCGCGGCCCTTGATCTCGAGACGGTCGAGGCCGCCGACAGATGGGCGCGCACGCGCGCGGCCTCACTCACGCGCTGAGGCCTGGCGCGCGACTTGCTCGTCAGGTAGACGGACCACTCGTCTCCGAACAGGAGTTGCTATGACCGAAACGCTCGGCGTGTTCCAGACCGCCCTCTGGGGGATTCTCACGTTCTCGATCCTCATCGTCCTGCATGAGATGGGACACTTTCTGGCCGCCCGCGCCTTTGGCGTGAAGGTCCATGAGTTCATGCTGGGCCTGCCTGGTCCGGCACTGCGCCTTCGCACCAAGAACATGGTGTGGGGCGTCACCGCAGTGCCCTTCGGTGGCTACGTACGCATCGCAGGCATGGAGCCCGGCGAGGAGGACGCGCTGCTCGGAGACGCACTTGTGGCCATACGGGACCACGGACCGCTCGGCATGGCCGAACTCCGCCGGATCCTCGACGTGGGTGACGAACGTGCCGAGTCGATCCTGCGCTCGCTCGAGGAATGGAAGGCGATCGTTCCGGATGAGAGGGGCAGCTACGCGCTGGCCGTCGACGGAGAGGTCGGCGGACGGGACGCAGCGGGGCTCCTGGATACCGCACGATCCGTGACGTACCGGGGCCAGTCGACATGGAAGCGCATCGTCATCCTCGCGATGGGCGTGGTCACCAACCTGGTGGTTGCCGTGGTGACGCTGACCGTCTTCTTCTCGATCTGGGGCTACGTGGACCTGACCACGAGGATCGACTCGATCTCAGAAGAGTCGCCCGCCTCGGCGGCCGACATCCGCGTCGGTGATCGCCTGCTCGCGGTTGACGGTGAGACGTTCGCCGATTGGGACCGCTTCCAGATAATCCTCGCGACGACTCAGCCCGGCGATGAGGTGACGATCACGCTCGACCGCGACGGAGACCGCCTGGACGTACCTGTGACGCTGGCCGAGCGGGAGGGTCACGGCTTCCTGGGTGTCGGACCCACGGCGATCCCCGTGGAGCATCCGGGACTCTGGGAGAGCACGCGACAGAGTCTTCGGTATCTCGGCCTTGTGGCCCGGTCGATCGGCGACCTGTTCACTCCCGCTAAGTTCGCCGGCACCGTGAAGACCTTCACGGGTCCGATCGGCGTCTCGGTGCTGGCGCAGGACGCGGCCCGAAGCGGCCCGCTCGCATTCGCGGCGCTCATGGCGATGTTGTCGCTCTCACTCGGCCTGATGAACATCCTGCCGCTTCCGCCGCTCGACGGCGGTAAGATCGCTCTGGAACTCGTCGAGCGCGTGGTGGGGCGGCCGCTGCCGCGCACGGTGACGATCGCGTTCAGTGCGGTGGGTGCTGTGCTGCTGTTCTCGCTCATCGGCTACGTGATGTTCCAGGACATAATGCGCTACGCGACCTAGGGGGACGGGTGTGATCACGAGGAGGCGTTCTCCTGTCGTGCGGGTAGGCGACGTGCTGCTGGGGGGAGACGCACCGGTAGCCGTTCAATCGATGACCAACACCGACACGCGGGACCCAGAAGCGACGCTCGCCCAGATCGCGGTACTCGCGGAGGCGGGCTGCGAGATCGTGCGCGTGGCCATCCCGCATGCCGACGCCCTCGACGGCTTCGCCGCCATCTGCGCACAGAGTCCGCTTCCGGTGGTGGCCGATATCCATTTCGATCACCGGCTCGCGATCGAGGCGACACGACTCGGCGCGGCGAAACTGCGCATCAACCCGGGTAACATCGGCGATCTGTCCCGCGTGGACGCGGTCATCGATGCGTCAGGCGAGGCGGGTATCCCGATCCGGATCGGCGTGAATGCCGGCAGTCTGGCTTCGGAGTATCACGACCGGGAGTGGCCGCTCCCCGAGAAGCTCGCAGCGAGTGCGACGTCGTTCTGCGAGCACTTCGAGTCGCGCGGGTTCACCGACATCGTGGTCTCGGCGAAGGCTTCATCGGTCACCACGACCATCGAGGCGTACCGTCTGCTCGCGACCCGTGTCCCGTATCCGCTCCACATCGGCGTGACCGAGGCCGGGACCGCGTTCTCGGGCACGGTGAAGTCAGCCGTGGGCCTCGGCACGCTGCTCGAGAGCGGCATCGGCGACACCCTGCGCGTATCGCTCACGGCTGATCCCGTGGAGGAGGTGCGCGTGGCCTGGGAGATTCTCGCCGCGCTCGACATCCGCCGCCGCGGACCGGAGCTCATCTCGTGTCCCACGTGCGGGCGCTGTGAGGTCGATCTTGTCCCGATCGCCGCCGAAGTCGAGCGGCGCCTGCGGGAGATGCCGTCACCCGTGAAGGTCGCGGTGATGGGTTGCGTCGTGAACGGCCCCGGTGAGGCCCGGGAGGCCGACGTGGGTGTGGCAGCCGGCAAAGGCGTAGGACTGCTCTTTCGACACGGCGAACCCGTGCGCAAAGTCCCCGCTTCCGAGATCGTGGACGCGCTCTTCGAGGAGATCGCGCTACTCGAGCGTGCCGGCGACGCTTAGCCGCGGGAAGTTCGCCGCCCGCTGTCGGCTGCGGTATCCTCTCCTGTGACCGTTACGCATGACATCCAGGGAGAATCAGCATGTCTGAGAAGATCCGCATCGCCATCGTCGGCGGGGGCCGCACCGGCGCACCGCTGCTTGAAGCGCTGAGTGCGCTTCCGTATATCGACGTCATCGGCGTGGCCGACCGTGACCCCATCAGCACCGGCGCTCGGTTCGCGCAGGAACGCGGCATCTTCTATACCGAGGAGGCCAGTGTCCTCGGCGCCAAAGCGCATGAGATCGACCTCATCATAGAGGTCAGCGGCGACCCCATGGTGAAGCCGGCGCTCAAAGACGCGTTCCGCGCGCAGGGCAACACCGAGACGATCATCGTCCACGACCTCGTCGCGCGCCTGCTGATGACGCTGGCGACCGATTCCGACGAGCTCGTGCCGAGCATGCATCCGTCCGACCGGGGCATCGGCTAGCACCCCGCGCTGTCGTACCTCCGCCACCACCGAACAGGAGCAGCATGTCCGTCGCCTTGCGAATGACCGACCTGTACGCACCCACTCTGAAGGAGGAGCCCGCCGAGGCCGAGGTGGTCTCGCACCGGCTGCTCCTGCGCGCCGGCATGATGCGCAAGGCGGCCGCGGGCATCTACACGTTCCTGCCGCTCGGCTACCGTAGCGTGCGCAAGGTGGAGCAGATCGTGCGCGAGGAGATGGACGCGATCGGCAGTCAGGAGATGCTGATGCCCATCGTTCAGCCCGCCGAACTGTGGAAGCAGTCGGGAAGATGGGACGTGTACGGCCCCGAGCTGGCACGCCTCAAGGACCGGCAGGGTCGCGAGTTCTGTCTCGGCCCGACGCACGAGGAGATCATCACCGCGACGATCCGCGACGAACTGCGCTCGTACCGGGAGCTGCCGGTGTCGCTCTACCAGATCAACATGAAGTTCCGCGATGAGATGCGGCCGCGCTTCGGGCTGCTCCGCGGACGCGAGTTCATCATGAAGGACGCGTACTCGTTCCACGCCACGGAGGCGTCTCTCCAGGAGCACTACGACGCCATGGCGGGCGCCTACGGCCGGATCTGCGAGCGTCTCGGCCTCGCGTGGCGGCCGGTGGTGGCCGACTCCGGCCAGATCGGCGGCTCGGTGACCACCGAGTTCATGGCTCTCGCCGAAAGCGGCGAGGCAGCGCTCGTGTACTGCGATTGCGGGTACGCAGCCAACGTGGAGGCTGCGGAAGCCATCGTTTCGTACGAACCTGCCGCCACCTCGTCGAAGCCGCTCGAGCGGGTGCACACGCCTTCGGTGCAGACCATCGCCGAGCTCGCGGCGTTCCTCGGGGTCGACGCGCGCCACACCGTGAAGACCATGGCCGCCCGTACACCCGCGGGGACGCTCGTCTTCTTCAGCCTGCCCGGGGACCGCGAGCTCAACCCGCTCAAGGCCGAGGGGATCGTTCCCGGCGCGGAACTGCTTACCGAGGAGGACTTCGCTCGTTTCGGCATCCAGAAGGGCTTCGTCGGGCCGGTGGGCGCGCCCGAGGGGACGCTCATCGTCGCTGACCGCACGCTCAAGGCGGAGCTCGCCTGGACCGTGGGTGCGAACGAGCCCGACTACCATCACACCGGCGCGCTGCCGGGGCGCGACTTCGCCATCGACGTGTGGGCCGACCTTGTGACGGCCGAGCCCGGCGACGCGTGTCCGGGCTGCGGGGCCGCCCTGCAGTCCGCTCGCGGTATCGAGGTCTCGCAGGTCTTCCAGCTCGGCACGAAGTACTCCACGTCGATGCACGCGACCTTCACCGACGAGTCCGGTGCAGAGCGGCCGTTCATCATGGGTTGCTACGGGGTGGGCATCACGCGTTCGCTTGCCGCGGTCATCGAACAGCACAACGACGAGCACGGCATCGTGTGGCCGGTGAGCGTCGCGCCGGCAGAGGTGGCCGTGCTGCCGCTGTCGGCGGACGAGACAGTCACACCCGTGGCCGAGCGGCTCTTGAACGAGCTCGCGCAGGCGGGCGTGGAGACCGTCATCGACGACCGTGACGAGCGCGCTGGCGTGAAGTTCGCCGACGCCGACCTGATCGGCTGGCCGTTCCAGCTCGTTGTAGGGAAGAAGAGCCTCGCCGACGGCGTCGTGGAGATCAAAGACCGCTCGACGGGAGAACGGACCACGGTTGCGGTGGATTCGGCCGTCGATCATATCGCCGGGCTGGTGAAGGCGGCCAAAGGCGCGCTCCTGAGAACCTGATACGACCGGTTTCCCGCCCGGCGCCGTCTTTGACCCGTTCGGGCCCTGTGCTACAATCCCTCCGAACGACACATGTCCCGTGCGAGAAGTGGGCTTACCCCCGCTTCTTTTGTTCTGGAAGGAGGTCCGGGCATGGCTTCACTCGTTGATGAACTGATCGCGCTGCTCGAGCCTCTTGCCGTGGACCATGGGCTCGATCTGGTCACTGTCGAGGTCATGGGCGGCCACAAGCACCAGACCGTCCGCGTGTACCTCGACTGTGAGGGCGGCATCGACATCGACGCCATCGCCGAGGCCAACGAGTGGGTCTCCGACGCCCTCGATGGGCTGACCCGGCTGAGCGGACCGTACACGCTCGAGGTCTCGTCGCCCGGTATCGAGCGCGTGCTCAGGAAGCGGCGGGACTTCGTCCGTTTTGCGGGCGAGCAGGTGAGCGTCCAGCTCACACAGGCTCTCGACGGCCGGTCGAAGATGACAGGCCGCCTCGTGGCACTCGACGGCGACGATGTCGTGATCGAGGCGGACGGGAAGGAACATCGCGTAGCGTTCGACGTGATCGAGCGCGCACGCTTGAAGGTCGACTTCGATTCGGCCAACGAAAGGGACGGGAAACTCACATGAGCTCCGAACTGATGGAAGCCCTCAAGGAACTCGCTCGTGAGAAGAACATCGACGAGACGACCATGCTCGAGCGCCTCGAGGAGCAGCTCGCGATCACCTACAAGCGCATCCTGGACACTGAGAACGACTGCTCGGTGAAGATCGACCGCGAGAGCGGCCGCATCTACGTCTACGAGCTCGTGCCCGTCGGCGGCACCGAAGAGGAGCCGATCGTCGAGGCGCGTGACGTCACGCCGTCGGACATCTCCCGCTACGCCGCCACGGCTGCCAAGCAGGTGATCACGCAGTCGATCCGCGAGGCCGAGCGTGAGCAGATCTTCGAGGAGTATGCGGACCGCATCGGTGACAGCATCACGGGCACTGTGCAGCAGTCCGACTCGCGCTACACGCTCGTGAAGATCCGCGAGGGTGTGGAGGCGCTCCTACCCTCGGCCGAGCAGCCTGGCAATGAGCGCTACGAGCACAACCAGCGCCTCAAGGCCCTCATCATCGATGTGCGCAAGACCTCCAATGAGCCATCGATCGTCGTGTCGCGCACGCACCCGAACCTGCTCAAGCGCCTCTTCGAGCTCGAGGTGCCCGAGATCTACGACGGCATCGTCGAGATCAAGAGCGTCGCGCGTGAGCCCGGGCTGCGCTCGAAGGTGGCTGTCTCGTCCCGCGAGCCGGGTCTCGACCCGGTGGGCGCGTGTGTCGGGCCGAAGGGCAGCCGCGTCCGCATGGTCGTGGCCGAGCTCCGCGGCGAGCGCATCGACGTGGTGCCGTGGAACGACGACCCGGCCACGTTCGTCGGCAACGCGCTCTCGCCGGCCAAGGTAGCCCGCGTGATCGTGAGCGAGGATGACCACACCGCCACGGTCATCGTCCCCGATGACCAGTTGTCGCTGGCTATCGGCAAGGAGGGCCAGAACGCCCGTCTCGCGGCCAAGCTCACCGGCTGGAGGATCGACATCAAGAACCAGGTGCAGGCGGCCTCGGCGGGTATCTCACCGGTCGGGGATGGCGCAACGGCTGCCGCCGACGATGGCGACGGACGTTGCACCGCGGTGACCAGCTCCGGCATCCGATGCCGCAATCAGGCGCGTCCGGGCAGCCGCTTCTGCGGTGTCCACGAGAAGGAGGGCGCGAACTAGGCGTATGGCTGCTCGCAAGACGCCAACGAGGACGTGTGTCGCGTGCCGGCGAGAGGCCGACAAGCGCGAACTCGTCCGATTCGTACGGGATGCCGACGGTGAGACCCACGTGGACCTCACCGCGAAGGCCGCCGGACGGGGCGCGTCGGTCTGCGCGAACCAGGCCTGCTTCGAGGCCGCAGTAAGCAAGAGAAGGCTCGCTCCCGCGCTCCGCGCGAGTCTTTCAGAAGAAGATGTGGAACGGTTGAGGAACGAATTCGAGGAGGCGCTCCGGATCCGCGGAGCGGCCGACTCTCGATCTGGACGGTGACGCTGATGCCCGCTATGCGCGTACATGAACTGGCCAAGGAGTTCGGGATGAGCTCGAAGGAGCTCCTCGACCACCTGAACCGACTCAAGATCCCGGCCCGCAACCACGCCTCCACGCTCGTCGAGGCGTACGTCGACAAGATCCGCAAGGATCTGCACGACGTCATCGAGGTCAAGCAGGCCGAGCTCGAGGAGGAGCGCCGCCGCGAGGAGGAGACCCGTGCCGCCGCCGAGGCTGCCGAACGCGCCGAGCGCGAGGCCGCCGAGGCTGCACGTATCGCCGAGGAGTCGGCCCGCAAGGCAGAGGAAGACGCCGCACAGAAGGCCGAAGAGGTGGCGCGCGCCAAGGCCGAAGAGGAGCAGCGACTCCGTGAGGCGGAGGAGCACGCCAAGCGCGAGGCCGAGGAGGCCGTCCGCAAGGAGGCCGAGCAGCGTGCCGCTGAGGAGCGTGCACTCCTGGCCGAGCAGGCGGCAAAGGAGGAGGCCGCCGAGGCCGACCGCTACCGCCAGATGGCCAAGGACGCCGAGGCGGCCCAACCGGCTGTCGCCGCTGCCCCCACGAACCTCATCACCGAGGCTGCGAAGATGGTGCAGAGCGACTCGGACAAGCGCAAGAAGAAGACCAAGAAGCCGTCGGGCAGGCGCGAAGCCGCGACGCATGCGCACATCGTCGCCGACGAGAAGCCGCAGGTGGCCAGCACGGTCATCACGCTCGTGCAGAACTCCACGGTCGCGGAGTTCGCCGATGCCGCTGGCGTCACGCCCGGTGAGGTCATCAAGCGTCTCATGATGCTCGGCGACATGCACACCGTGAACCAGCCCATGAGCCGCGATGCCATGGAGATCCTCGCCGAGGACCTCGGCGTCGAAGTGAACGTCGTCTCCCCGGCCGAGGAGGGCTTCGTCTTCGAGGACAAGGAAGAGGACCTCAAGGCGCGTCCGCCGGTCGTCACCGTCATGGGCCACGTGGACCACGGCAAGACGTCACTGCTCGACGCCATCCGCGAGACGGGCGTCGTAGCCACCGAGGCCGGCGGCATCACGCAGCACATCGGTGCGTCGGTCGTGGAGCGCAACGGCAAGCAGATAACCTTCATCGACACCCCGGGTCACGAGGCGTTCACCGCCATGCGTGCCCGCGGCGCGAACATCACCGACATCGTCATCCTCGTGGTGGCCGCCGATGATGGCGTGATGCCGCAGACCGTCGAGGCCATCCACCACGCCAAGGCCGCCGGCGTGCCGATCATCGTCGCCGTGAACAAGATCGACAAGGACGGCGCGAATCCCGAGCAGGTCAAGCAGATGCTCACCGAGCACGAGATCGTGCCCGAGGAGTGGGGCGGCAACAACATCTTCGTCAACGTCTCGGCCAAGAAGCGTATCGCCATCGAGGACCTTCTCGAGATGGTGCTGCTGCAGGCAGAGGTGCTCGAGCTCAAGGCCAACCCCGACACGTTCGCCAGCGGCGTGGTCATCGAGGCGAACCTCGACAAGGGCAGAGGCCCGGTCGCTACGGTGCTGGTACAGCGCGGGACGCTCAAGGTGGGGGATGCGATCGTCGCCGGCACGAGCCACGGGCGCGTACGTGCACTCGTCAATCCGCTGGGCGAGACCGTCGATACCGCAGGACCCGCCGACCCGGTGGAGGTCCAGGGGCTCTCGAGCGTGCCGTCGGCTGGTGACGAGTTCCGCGTGTTCGCCGATGAGCGCGATGCGCGCAACCTCGCCGAGGAGCGTTCACTCAAGCAGCGCCTTATCGCTCACGAGCGCAAGAGCCCCGTCACCCTCGACGACCTGTTCTCCCGCATCCAGCGGGGCGACATCAAGGACCTCAACCTGGTGGTCAAGGCCGACGTCCAGGGGTCGATCGAAGCCCTTAAAGACGCACTCGACAAGATGGACCAGGACGAGGTGCACATCAACGTCATCCACTCGGGCGTGGGCGGTATCACCGAGAGCGACGTCATGCTCGCCACCGCGTCCGACGCGATCATCATCGGCTTCAATGTGCGTCCGTTGCCCGAGGCACGCCTTCTCGCCGAGAAGGAGAAGGTGGATATGCGGATGTACCGCGTGATCTACCAGGCCCTCGAGGAGATCAACGCTGCCCGCGTGGGTATGCTCGCTCCCACCATCGAGGAGCGCGAGACGGCACACGTGGAGGTCCGCGACCTGTTCAAGGTGCCGAAGCTCGGCACGATCGCCGGCTGCTTCGTGCAGGAGGGCGAGATCTCGCGCGACGACCAGATTCGCATCGTCCGCGACGGCACGATCATCCACGATGGCAAGCTCCACTCGCTGCGCCGCTTCAAAGACGACGTCAAGAGCGTCAAGCAGGGCTACGAGTGCGGTATCGGAATCGAGAACTTCCAGGACATCAAGGTGGGCGACGTCATCGAGTCGTACAAGACCGTCGAGGTCGCTCGCGAGGAGTAACCCATGAAGAGCACGCCGCGAACCCGCAAGCTGGGGGAGGCTGTCAGAGAGGCCCTCGCCGAGGTACTGCGCGAGGACGTCGCCGATCCGCGCCTCGACTTTGTGACCATCACATCCGTCCAGGTCGCCTCCGATCTCGGCGTGGCCGACGTGTACGTGACGACGCACGGCGACCAGGAGCGCTACGACGAGCTCCTGGAGGGCCTTCGCTCGGCCGACGGCCGGATCCGCTCCGGCCTTGCCCGCCGCGTGAAGCTCCGTATCACGCCCGAACTGCGCTACCACCTGGACACCTCGGTGGACCAGGGCATGCGTATCTACGAGGCGCTCAAGAACGTGCCCCCGAGCATGGCGGGCGACGACTAACCCTATGGCCGACGAAGACTCCTTCGCAGCCATCGCCTCGTCACTGCGCACCGCGAGGCACGTGGTCATCGGCTCGCACGTCGACCCTGACGGAGATGCCATCGGCTCGTCACTTGGCCTCGCATTCGCGCTCGACCTGCTCGGTGTGAGCAACAGCGTGGTCCTCGGCTCGGGCGATGAGTGTCCGTCCACCTACGCGTTCCTGCCCGGGTCGGAGCGGTTCTCCCCCCCGCAGCCGGTTGATGCGCCGTACGTGTTCATCGCGCTCGACAGTCCCGACCTGCGCAGGCTTGGCGTCGCGGCCGATCTTGCGCGTGCGGCGGATACCCTGCTCACGATCGACCACCATCCGGACGCCGCTGCTGAGGGTTCGGAGAACATCATCGACAGCGCGGCAGCCGCCACCGGCGTGCTCGTCTGGCGGCTGCTGCCGCACCTCGGCGTCATCCCCGACGTGAACGTGGCGACCTGCCTCTACACGGCGGTCCTCACCGACACCGGCCGCTTCAGCTACTCGAACACCAGCCCTGACACGCTGCGGATCGCGGCGGACATGGTGGACGCCGGCGCCCACCCGCACGAGATCTACACCGCGGTGTACGAGAACCGCTCGGCCGGCGCCCAGCAGCTCGTCGGTCGCACCCTTGAGCGCGTGAAGCTCGTCAATGGTGGACGCGTCGCCTACTCGTGGATCGGGGAGAGCGACTTCACCGAGACCGGCGCACGGCCCGAGGAGGCGGAGAACCTCATCGACTTCGTGCGTGCGCTCGGCGGCGTGGATGTGGTCTTCCTCGCCAAGGTGAACGCCTCCACGGTCCGCTGCAGCCTGCGGGCGAAGTCCGGCACCGATGTGGGAGCCGTGGCGCGCACGCTGGGCGGTGGCGGGCACCGCGCCGCCGCGGGCTGCACGAGTGAGGGCACGCTGGACGACCTCCTCGCACGGCTGCTGCCGCTTCTTCCTGGCGCGCAACGATGAGACCCCGCCGAGGCGCCACCGATCTTGCCGGAGTCCTGCTTGTCGACAAACCAGCCGGTCTCACCAGCCACGACGTCGTCTCGGCCCTCCGCACGGCAACGGGGGAGCGCCGCATCGGTCATTCGGGCACGCTCGACCCGATGGCCACGGGGCTGCTCGTGGTGATCATCGGCCGCGCCACCCGCCTCGAGCGCTATCTGGTGGGCCACGACAAGTCCTACGACGCGCGCATCGCCTTCGGCAAGCTCACCGACACCCTCGACGCTGAGGGGACGGTCACCGAGACCGCTCCGGTGCCGCCGCAGGTCCTCGACGAGACGTTCGCGCGCGACGTGCTGGCGCGCTTCGTGGGGCCGCAGGACCAGATACCGCCCGCCTACTCGGCCATCAAGCGGGGCGGGATGTCCGCGCACCGCGTGGCGCGTGCGGGGGGTACCCCCGTGCTCGAACCACGTTCCGTCGAGGTCTACGAGGCTTCGTTGCGGGGCATCAACGCAAAGGGCCCCACGTGGGACGTCTCCTTCTCTGTCTCGAAGGGCACGTACATCCGCTCGCTCGCGCGCGACATCGGGGAAGCGGCGGGCACGCTCGCGCATCTCTCCGGCCTCCGTCGTACTCTTGCGGGCACCGCCGCGATCGACGGCGCGCTCAGCCTGGAAGCAGCCGTCGCCGCCGCGGAGGAGGGGCTGCTCGAGGACCATCTCGTCGATCCCGTCACGCTCCTGGGAATGCCCGTCGTGGAGGTGACGCTGGAAGACGTCCGCGACGGCCGTTCGGTGGCCGCGTCAGATGCCGCCATCGCCGAGGACGAGGCTGTGGCCATCGTTGCCGCCGACGAGTTGCTCGGCGTGTATCGCCGTCGCGGGAACATGCTCGCACCCGAGACGGTCCTCTCGCCGGGAGTGCCCCGATGACATCGGTCATGACGCACAGCACCGGGCGTCATGAGATCGGCCCGGCCGTCATCGCCATCGGGGTGTTCGACGGAGTGCACATCGGCCACCAGCAGCTCATCTCAGACACGATCGCCATCGCCCGCGATAGGCGCTGCACGGCCTGCGTGCTCACGTTCGACCGTGATCCCGACCAGGTTGTGACGCCGGCGCATCCCGCTCCGCAGCTCATCTCGTTCGCCGATAAGGTGCGTCTCATCTCGGCCCTCGGGCCGGACGCGATCCTCATCGTGCCGTTCGACGAGTGGCTCGCCTCGCTGTCGCCCGATGATTTCTGCATCGACGTGCTGCTCGATGCCGCCGAGCCCGTCGCGTGCGTGGTGGGCTACGACTTCCGCTTCGGCACGCGCGCGTCGGGGGATGCCGACACACTGCGCGCGCTCGGCTCGCTCCATGGCTTCCAGGTGGTCACCCACCCGCTCGTCCATGCCGATGGTGCGCCGGTGACCTCCACGCGCATCCGTGCACTCGTCGCGCAGGGTGACGTGACTGCCGCCGCGCGGCTGCTTGGCCGGCCGCACCGTCTGCACGGCGAGGTCGTCCGTGGCAAGGGGTTCGGCGCGACGCTCGGTACTCCCACCGCCAACCTCGCCGTGCCACGAGAGTTCGCACTACCCGCCGATGGCGTCTACGCGGGGTGGGCCACCGTGGCGGAGGGACGCTTCGCGGCGGCGATCTCGGTCGGCCTGCCGCCCACGTTCCCCGACGCCACCTGTGTGCTCGAGGCGCACCTGCTCGGCTACGCAGGCGAGCTCTACGGCCAGCCGATCATGCTGGAGTTCGTAGAGCGCATCCGCGACCAGCGCGCGTTTCAGGATCGCGAGACGCTCGCCACCGCCATCCAGGCGGACGTGGCGCGGACGGGCATGCTGCTCGGCTGAGGGGTTGATTGACAGAGTTCGTGCAACGGGCCGGCATCTGTGATCCTCTGCCACACCTAGTGCCAGAAACCGCTGATCACAGTGCGGTTCGTGTGATCTTCCCTGGTGGATATCGTGCCTGAGGGAGCTGCTCTTGTGGGACCCCTGATGCTCGTGCGGGCATGAGAGGACAAGCCCTTGGCACACGTCTGCCAGACTCAGCGCAACAGGGATGCTACGTCAAGAGTCTTCGTGACGTGAGTTTGAGCCGCCGGCGCACGGCGGTGCGTTACGTACGGCCTTCTTGGGCGGTTACCCGATCCGCTGGAGACGTTCCTTCCAGCGCTCGATGACCTCCGGGTTCTTGGTGTATAGAGGCGGCTCGCCCTCCAGCACCCGGCGGACGTTTTCTACCGCCGCGGCGGGGAGCGAGTCCATGACGTCTTTGGTGTGCCCGATCATGTGCGGCGTGAGGATCACGTTGCCGGCCCCGACGAACTGGCGCAGCGGGCTGTCCGCCGGAAGCGGCTCCTCCACGAACGCGTCGATGGCCGCGCCAGCGATTGCGTGCTCCTTGAGCACCCGGTACAGGGCCGCCTCGTCCACGGCTGCGCCCCGGGCGGTGTTGATGAGATACGCGCTGGGCTTCATGAGCCGTAGCTCGCGCTCGCGGAGCAGATTGCGGCTTTCGCCGGTGATCGTCACGTGCACACTGACGAAATCGGAGTGCCGCAGCAGCTCGTCGAGCTCCACCTTCTTCACTCCGGCCGGCGCCTTGTCCTGCGGCACGTACGGATCGAAGTAGCATATCTCGGTCTCCCAGCCCTGCAACCGTTCGACAACGCCGCGGGCGATGCGCCCCATACCGATGAGACCTACGGTGCGTCCGCGCACAGCGCGAGCGGTAAGCTCCGCGGGCCGCG
>JBASOJ010000073.1:0-3645 GCA_049658145.1 Coriobacteriia bacterium | reverse complement strand
GCGCTTCCGGTGGCCGAGTACTCGGCGTAGAGCTCCATGGCGTACACGTCGAGAGCGAACGACGAGGGCACCGCGTGTTCGGCGAGCGACAGGGCGAACGCCAAGCCGAAGCCGGCGGCAAGCGACGGGGCGGCGAGCGGCAGTGCCACGCGCAGGACCGCGGCCGTGTCACCACCCTGCACGCGAGCGGCATCGATCGCGCCGGTGTCGACGCCTCGCAGCGCGGCGTACACGATCGCCGCGGCGACCGGCACCAGGGTGAGCGCCTGCACCAGCCATGCGGATACCGCCGCCGAGGGCTGCACCATCCCGAGGGCGCGCGTGAGATCGGTCATCGCGCGAAAGGCAGCCACGTGCGCTATCACGGGGATCGCAAGGCCTGAAAGCACGACCGCGGCGCGCAGGAGCGTCCTGCCGGGCCTCACCCACGCCCACATCGCCGCCAGAGAGCCCACGAGAACGGCCGAGAGCGCCGCCAGCGCCGAGAACCGCACGGTCGCGAGCAGGAGCCCCATCCGACGCGCGAGCGACGCAGACACGCCGGGTGCGCTCGAGCCTGCCAACTCGGCCACCAGCAGCGCGAGCGGCACAACGGTGAGCAGCACGAACGCGAGCGCCCCGGTCGCTCGGACCGCGACGAGCGTTTCCGGGTCGGACCGGCGCGTCATCGCACGAACACCTCGCGAAGCTCGCGCTGTGACGTCTCGAGCATGCCGTACGCCTCGCGCAGGTCGATCTCCATCGCGCGGAGATCGCCCGGGGCCACTTCGGCGGGCGCAGCCACGCGTGTGGGGAACTGGATCCAGCCCGCCTCGACCAGCTCGCGCTCGGTCTGTGCCGACAACAGGTAGTCGATCAGACGCTTGCCCTGCCCGGCATCCGGCCCGCCGGCGACCAACGCCACCGTGTTGGGGATCACCAGCGCGCCCCGCTCCCCTTCACCCTGGTCGGGCACCACGATGCGCACCCCGTCACCGCGCGAGATCGCCGAGAGTGCATCGTCGGTATCGGTGAGCCCCCAGTCGATCTCACCCGAGACCACGGCGTCGCGAACGGCCCCGTTGCCGTCGTAGACCTTCACGCCGCGTGCCGGGAGCGACTCGTAGAACGCGCGCGCCTCCTCCGGCCCGTCGAGCGCGTAGAGCGCGGCTGCGTGCGTTGAGCTCGTGCCGAAGATCGGGAGCGCTATGCCGCATCGCTCGGCAGGCCACCGCGCGTCGGCAAGCTCGGCCACATGGGTGGGAACCGCGTCGCCCATGTCGACGCGCACCAGCAGGATCCGGGCACGACCTCCGAACGCGGTCCATAGACCGTCGGGGTCGCCGAATCCGGCCGGCAGCCCCGATGCCGCCTCCGGGACGTACGGGGCGAAGACGCCCTCCTCGGCCAGCCGGATCGTCTGGACCGGTTCGCCGCTCCAGAACACGTCCGCGCGGGGACGGTCGACTTCCGCCAGCAGGCGCTGCGCGAGGCCGGTGGTCTTGGAGGCCTCCGTGTCGTAGATGGCGCGGACCCGCACGCCGGTCTCACGCTCGTACGCCTCCAGAATCGGCTCGGCGTAGACCTGGTCGACAGAAGCGTAGACCACCACCTCGGGAGCCGAGGATGCGCAGCCGTGAAGCACGCACGACCCGAACAGGACGACGCATATCGCGAGCATCCACCGCGCACGGTACCCGGTCTCGGCTCGCCGGTACCTCACCCGACGGGAGCTCCGCACGCAGTGCAGAACCGGTCGCCGGCAACGAGCTGCGCGCCGCAGGAGGTGCAGACCGTCGGCGAGGGCATCGGCGGGACCTGCATGTCGGGGAACCGCACGCTCGCACCCTCCGCAAGAGTCGCCTCGACCCACGCGCGAAGCGGCCCGGCGTCGGCATGCTGCTGCAGGCTCACCGCGCCGGGGCGGTACTCCACGGCGAAGAGCCTCCCGGCGCCCGCCAGGAACGTGACGGTGTTCGGCCAGTCGGCGCCGAGACGGCGCAGCGAGAGGGAGATCGTCAGCAGGTCGGGATCCGCCAGCGTCTCACGGAGCGGGACGGCGGCATCACCGATGCGCACGCGCTCTCCGTCGAGCGCGAGATAGCCGGCGGACACCAGCCGATCGAAGTACGTGTCGAGCGGCATCTCGTCGAGCGCCGGCACGCCGCGCAGGCCGATCTGGTGCGCCACGTCCACGTACCAGTTCTGCACGCGGAAGTGCGCGTTCAGGTCAGCGCGCGCGAACGCGTCCGACTCGAACCCGCCCTCCACGTACGCCCGGTCCGCCTCGAAGCAGGCCTGCTTGAGATACAGGTACTCGCCGATGGGCAGCCCGGCGCGCATGCCCTCGTCCGTGTCCGCCGCCAGACCCGAATGCATGACGATCGACGTCACCTCGTCCCGCGAGCGCGGCGACTCGAGGGTGATCGTGTCGTCGGTGGTCACGCACTGCACGAGCTTCTCGCCGGCCTGGCCGAAGCTGGTGGAGATTCCCGCCCCGCCCCGGCTCTGCATCGCCGTGAGCACGACGGGGTTCATCGCCGCCACCATCAGCGTCTCGATGAGATCCGGTGGCAGTGGGTTCTCGGGATTGCCTGTCCGAAGCATCCCTCTCGCCCGGAGCGACGCCCATCCGGCCTCGGGATCGACCGGACCAGCGGGCTCGCCGGCGTTCAGGAACTCGGAGAGCAGCGATCCTGCCTGCACCGGCAGGTAGAGCGTCACCGAGAGTAGCCACGCCTCGGCGCGGCTGAGCGTGTACGCACCCATCAGACCCCCTGGTTCATGATCTCGCGCAGCCGGGTAAGCCGTCTCGAACCCTCGGCACGGGTGATCTGCCCGCTGTCCACCTGCGAGCGCACCCTCCGGATCAGGTTGCTGAAGTTGTCTGCAGCCTGCAGGTTCGCGTCCGCCTCGATGCCGCCACCGTACACATTGCCCGCCTCGATGGCGGCGTCCTTCACGTGGCCTTCCACCGCCTGGACGGCCTTGTCCACACCGCCGCCGATGTCCACGCGACCACTGGGGCCCCAGAGCGACTCGGTGACCGTGCCCACGCCCCAGTCGGCGATCGCGACCAGCGGGTTCTTCGTGAGCTGCCAGGTGAGGAACTTCTTGCTCGCTTCGCCGAAGATGATCAGCGCCTTGTCGCTGGCGCTCGTGAACCCCTCGGCAGCCGCCTTGTCCAGACCCTTTCCGAACGCCTCGAAGATGTCCACCGCCTGGGATACCCTGCCCAGCGCGTTGGCAATGCGCCCGAGCTTGAGGTCCGAGGACTGGCGGATGGCGTTGACGTACGCCTTCCCGGTGGTGGGATTCGGCGCGGCATGCCACGCCTGCATCGCCTTCTTGATCGCGGCGATGGTCTCGGGAGAGTCGGCGAGCGATATGTACTCGCTGGCCGCTCCGGTGAGATTCGTGAGCGTGCCGAGCGCGATCTTGATCGTGTTGAAGTCGTCCGAGGTGACGGCGTTCTTGAGAGCATCCTCGATCTGCTGCTGCGTGGGCGGCTCGGCTGGCGGCGTCTGCTCCGCCGGGGGTTCGGGTTCCGGCTCGGGTTCGGGCTCGGGCTCTGGCTCCGGCTCGGGCTCCGGTTCGGGTTCGGGCTCCGGCTCGGGCCCCGGTTCGGGTTCGGGCTCCGGTTCGGGCTCCGGTTCGGGCTCGGGT
>JBASOJ010000072.1:0-7183 GCA_049658145.1 Coriobacteriia bacterium | reverse complement strand
GCTCACAGCCGATGCACTTGCTCTCGTCGATCATGCGCACGCCTGTCTCGGGGTCGGCATGGTTGGCACCGGTGGGGCACGCTTCCACGCACGCCGGGTACGGGCACTGCCGGCACTGCGCGATCTCGATGTCGTTCGGGAATGCCTCGTAGGGGTTCTGCATGATCTGGATGCGCGACAGCCCGTAGTTCTCTTGACCGTGATGGGTGAGCGAGCAGGCGAGCATGCAGCTCGTGCAACCAGCACATTTCCGCGTGTCCACGAGCAGGTAGCCGCCGGAGGCGGGGACTGCGAAGACCTCGTCCGGGAGGAAGAAGCCCTTGACGAGGAGGCCGCCGAGCACGAGGCCCACACCCGCGCCGCCCACTCCCGTCACGAACTCACGGCGTGACACGCCTGTTCTGGCGTCAGTGTCTTTCTTGTCGATATCTGCCATCGTCGTTCCTTTCGTGTGGTTGAAGGCTCAGACGGCCGAGGTGCCGGATTCGTCCTCGACCGTGTAGCCGAGCTCGGCGAGCCAGCCCGGGTGCTCGTGCTTCGCGTGTTCGAGAGACACATAGCCGGTGAACATGGACTTCAAAACCGGCCAGCTCGAGGGAAGGATCGCGCCGAACAAGATGTGCGCGAGGAAGAAGGCGAGCATCGCCACCGTCGCGATGTCGTGTGCCGGGGTGACGATCGCCATGAGCCCTGCCGGGACGTCGATCGCGTGAGCCGCGACTTTAAGGAGCCCCGTGAGGATGATGACCGAGGTGGCGCCCAGGGCCAGGATGTAGGCCATCTTCTCGGACTCGAAGAACTTGCGCTCCGGCGGGAAGGTGAACTTCTTGATGCCTAGGAGCAGCCCGTAGTGGCGCTTGGTGTAGTCGATCGCATTCTTGGTCGGCAGGTGCTCTTTGAACCGCTTCATCGCCAGAAGCGTGTTGGCACCGTAGTAGAAGGTGCCGAACAGAAACACCACAACCGCATAGAAGTGCACGTTCATCCAGTTCCAGACCGGCTCGCCGCTCCCGGCGAACGATGGCAGGAACCAGACACCCAGTGCGATGCCGCTCACGAGCAAGGCCGCTGTACCGATCCCGTGGGTCCAGTGCTCGAGTCGCGCCGCACGGTCGTGGCGCAGGACCTTGTCACCTTCGACCACCGGGTCGCGTCGCCGTGTGAGCCCTGCCGCCAGAACGCCGGCAAGCGGCGCCAGCCACACGAGCCACGTGGCCGAGTCGAACAGAAGCTCCCGCTCCGCCATACCCTCACCCCTTCCCTGTTCTCCGTCTTGGCTGTCCGTATGCGAACTAAACGCGACCCGTCGGTCTCCCGCAGACGAACATCCTCATCCTGCGAGGAACGGAACGTATGGTCAATCTCTGTACATCGCATAGACATGGTTGCTAGTGCGTCCATTCACATAGTGCATATGATGTAAACTGCATACTCAGCGCGATTTGCGAGTCCCGCATCATGTGAGAGTTGTTGCAACATACGTGCAATGAGCACTATCCTCATGCGTGGTTGGTATGTTTCTTCCAGAAGGTGGCGTGCACAATGCCCGGAAAGCGCGTCTTTGCCAATCTCCTTGACGACGCCAACTTCAAGCGATTGGTCAGGGAGATGAGCCGGCGGTCCCTACCGTGGGAGGAGTTCTTAGGCTTTCCACAGCCCAGCAACATGAGCCCGTTGGAGTCATGGCATGCCCTCAGCAAACTCAGCCAATGCGTGGCCGTGCCAGTGCCGATACCAGACTTCGACCTCAACCCATTCTGGTACCGTCGGACACACGAGATCGACGATGGAGTACGCGTCGTCTCGTGCGCCTGTCGGTCCGGTTCTCACCTCAACGAAGTAATAGGCGGAGGCGCCGGACAGCACTTCTTGACGAGATTGCAGATTGAAGAGACGGTCGCTGCCGCCACGCTCGACGGAGTCGCCGTGCAATCCGACCATGCACAGGAACTCTTGCGGCTCGACCACAGTGCACAATCGGATTCAGACCGCCTCCTCCAGAACACACACACGGCACTCGCTCGCCTGCCCGACCTTGTGGATGAACCATTCTCGGTTGACATGTTCATGTACATCCGTGAACTGCTTCTCAAGGATGTGGATCTCGGCCAGGTGCAACTCCGGCCGGCATCAAGAGGCATCCTCATGCGAGCCGAGGATTCGAGCGTAGACCAGCGCGAGGAATCCGCAGTGAGACAGATGGTTGTCATCGCCGACTACTTGAATCGGGAGTCCTGTGATCCAGATGACCTCGTGACCCTGCAGGGAGAGCTCACAGTCGACGCCTGGCGCTACTACTCGCCCCTTGGCACGATATCCAGCCAGGTGGGGCGTTTGGCTTCCAAGTTGTTCGCCCTCAAGAACGACCTGCCGGTGTTGGCGCTCCTCCCCCTTTCGAGGGCCAAGGTCGACTGGGAACGGGACTTCATCAGACCACCGATGGTCACATATGATCGAGCCTCCTACGCTCAAGTGAATGAGAGGAATCCGTCCGACCTCACAGCGCTGCAGACACTGGCTGTGCAGCTGATCTTGGTTACCTTGGGCCAACTCCAAGCACGAGTAGCGCAATGGGAGGAGCGAGACGGGGAGATGCGTCGACTACTCTTTGATGAGCCACTGCTGAACCAACGCCAGCGTTCGATTCTCGGCAGGGCGCTTAGAGCACCTGCTGCTGAGTTCAGAATCCGTTACCACCAGAAGAACCATGGCATCCACTACACCACCGCTCGCCGTGACCTGCTTGAGCTATTCGAAAGGGACTACCTGGTCATGGAGCAAAGAGGCAAAGCGTTCGTGTTCAGTCGTGGACCGCGCTTAGACGAATTGGAAGCCGACCGACTGAGCTAACCGTGATCGCCATCGATGTTCTTGCGGTGGACTTCGTCACGAACGCCTCATGCACCACACAGCCGAGTGGGAGTCGATCGTCGGGCGCATCGAGATAAGGGGCCTTGAGGTCGGCGACGTCCAGCGCACAGCGACTATCGACTACCTGGTGTCGCAGGGTGGCGCCATCGCTGGAGGCCCTTTCGTCACTTCATTCTGGCGAAGCGGGAGGTGCATGAGTTCACCACATCGTGAACACCTGGTGGGAGGGGTCTTCGATGGCTCTGGCGCGCTACGTGGTGGACGCACTGCTGGTGGAGGGCAGGAGCCACCGCGAAGTTGCCCGCGCCCACGCGGTATCCAAAAGCTGGGCGGCGAAGGCGATCCACGGTTCCGAGAAGGTGGGTATGAGGCGCTCACGCGCCCCGGTACACGTCCCTCCCAAGACCCTGCGCGAGACCGAGGAGGCGAGCGTGCCCATCCGGGACGAGCTCACCCGCGCCAGTCTCCGCTGGAACTCCGCCGGAACAAGTTCCCCAGCGACGAGGAGCCTGTGCGGGTTGTAGAAGCCCTGCATGTAGCCGAAGATCGCGAACCTTGAACCGGTGACGGTGCACGCAGTCCTTCTTGATCGTCGCCATCACCGCTCGGTGACCGCATCGTCGTGCGGCACTCGCGTCCGGGCGCAGCCTCGGCTACCGGAGCTCTGTCTGGTGGCTGAGCTCCTCGGCCTGCACCTCTACCTCCTGCGCGTCCGCGATCTCCGCAGCCCGCTCACCCGGGGAATACACAACCGCCAGCGTCCGCACGATGCCGAGTGCGAGCACGAGACCAGCCAGCGCGAACACACTCGCCGAGTCAAGATGGCCCCCGTACATCCCCACCCAGACTTCACGCAGCACGAAGGCGAGCGACGCATCGAGCAAGTGAGTCACGCGGACCCGCTGGAAGCGCATGTATTCGGACAGCGAATGGAACAGCTCGATGAAGACGAAGACGGTCAGCAACTCGATCGAGAGCGACTTGAATCCCTCGGGCGAGCGGGTGGTGATCGCAATCCAGACATCCCGGGCAACTCCGAGAACGACCCACACAAGTACGATCAGCACCAGCATGACCAGTACGTCGACCAGCATGCGGATGACGGAGGCCTGGACCGCGGCGACCGAGACTCCCCGCAGATGTACGCGAAGAGGCTTCCGGTCCGGGCCGGTCTGGGTCATCGCTGCGTACCCGGGATGGTCGTATCGCGCTGCGTGTTCATAGCTGAATCATCAGGTACAGGCCCGCACGATCGGTGACATCGACGTTGCGCGCTCGCCAACTCTTGGTAACACGACCGCCCGGACGAATCGACCACACGGAGCGCCTGTGGAGAAGCCCGCATGACGCATCACGGTGTTCTCGCCCGTCCATGACGTGCGGATACGTGGGTGTAACCATTCATCCACGTTATCCACAGCCCGTTGGGGTGCGGTCAGCGCGTTCTGAACCGGATGTAGCGCATGATCTCCGCGGCGGTGTTGATGCCCGTCGCCTTCTCGAAGCCTTGGAAGCCCGGAGCGGAGTTGACCTCGATGACCGAGTAGCCGCGCTCGCCTCTGACGACATCCACACCGGACAGCTCGAGACCGAGCACTTCTGTGGCGCGAAGCGCCAACCACTCGAGCTCCTCGTCGATCGGCTGTTGCTCCACATGCGCGCCCTGGTGGACATTCGCGCGGAACGAGCCGAGCTTCGCGGTTCGCTTCATGGCACCCAGAACGCGACCACCGACCGTGATGACCCGGGTGTCCGTCCCGCCGCACTCTATGTACTCCTGGATCAGGAGGGTCTCGTTGAGCGCCCACACCGTTTCAAGCGAAGCCTGGATCTCGTCGAAGTCCCTGCCCAGCATCACACCCCTGCCATGCGTGCCGCTCATCAGCTTCAGGATCGCCCGGGGGCCACCGACGAGCCTGACCATCTTCGCAACGTCCGAGGGTTGGCGGGCAAGCACCGTGCGAGGGAACGGGATACCCGCCCCGGCGAACACCTGATGGGCAAGGAGCTTGTCGCGGGCAGCCATGATCGAGGCGGAGGAGTTGATCACAACCGGCCCGCCGGGGCCTTCCATGTGCCTGATGATGGCGCGTGCGAACAAGGTGGTGTCGCTGCCCGTCCGGGCAACGAACGCCGCGGGCTGTCTGAACGGCCGCGACCTGTAGAAGGCGCGTGGATTCTCGGCGTCCACAAGCAGGTCGAAACCCTGCGGGTCCAGCCAGTCCACACGCAAGCCGAGCGGCCCGGCCTCTTCCTCGAAGCGTGTGCGGCTGTAGCAGCGCTTCTCGCCGGAGAGGAACGCTACCGTCGACGACGGGTCCGATTCTCGGTGCGACACAGCTACACGTGCAGCATCTGGTCGGCGAGCTGCGACAGGGTCGCGGAGCGCCGCTCGACGGTCGTGACCACCTCGGAGAGCCGATGGTTGGCGTTAGGCGTGAGCTCTCGTACGGCCGCCGCCCCGGCGGACACGTCGCCCGCAGTGATGATCACCGCACCCGCAAGCTCGCGCATCACGTTCACGTGACCGACCACCGTGTCGCGCATCTCCTCCACCGCGTGCACGAGCGCACCGATCTCATCATCTCTCGTCTTCACGAAGACCGCGGAATAGTCGCCGGCGGTCACCTGTCGGGCGACCTTCTCGGCAGCGATGAGCGGTCCCGCGATGGTGCGGTAGAGCCAGATGGCAGCGACTATCGCGACAACCAGGCCGAGTGCGATCGCGGCAACAGTCACGTTGAACGCGGTATCGCGGGCCTTCGAGGCCGCGCGTCCTGCCACGCGCGCATCGTTCTCGGCATCGTTGAGCGCGAGACGCAGCTCCCCTGCGATGAACGATTCGACCTCACTGCGAACGGCGCGCCTCATCAGCGGCACGTCGAGTCCGTCGAGCTCCGCGGGCACCTCGATGGTGGAGCTTGTGCTCGCGCGAACCCCGTCGCCCTCGCCGAGCGTCAGGCGCAGCGTGGAGTCCGCACGCTCGGCTTCGGCGTTCACCCAGGTGAACACCGCGGGCCGCAGTGCATCCCAGCGCCCGGCGATATCCGCAGCCATGTCCGGATCCAGGTCGTCAGGCGCACGGCCGATGAGCCGCGATGTGGCCGCATCCGCTCCCACAAGATCGCCATACTCGGCAGACGATTCCTCGCTCGCCCCCTGAACGCCCAGGGCGAGATCCGTCGCCTCGCTCACGAAGGTGAAGACCCTCGCCGAGACCGACGCCACCCACTGCGAGCGGGCTGTCGCGCGCTCGGAGGCGAGTTCGTAGCTGGCGGCGCGCTGATGCAACAGCCAGCTGAAGCCGCCAGCCACCAGGTTCACCAGCACCACCAGGGTCATTGCCACGCCGATCCGCTGCTTCACGCTGAGGGTCATGCCCGCTCCCGTCCTAGACGTAGATGTTCATGGCGGCAGCCGCCTGGCGCAGCTTGCCGATCTTCTCGGGATCATCAGGGTCGGACCGCCCCACCAGGCCGGCAAGGAACCCCGTCTGCCGGGCCAGTTCACCCTTGGCGAGCACCAGGCCCATCGGATCGCCCGCATGCCTGCGTTCGAGCTCCTCACTCACCCTCCGGCATATCTGGTACAGCTCCACGCACAGCTCCTCGTCCGGTTGCCGACGGAGTCATTGTCGGCCGGAAACGGGCGCGGTAAAGCCGGTTCACCGGCTTCTAACAGAGGCTTTGCGCGCAGCTAACATCCACTGGCCGGATGCGGACACTGCGCGTGCTCGGAGTGTGCATAATCTCCCTATACGCATCAGCGCCGCACCCGATGACCGAGGAGCCCGCGTTGCCACTGAACATCACTCTCCCCCACGATCGGACCGCCGGGTGGTTCGACGCCATCCCGCACCGCATCTCAAGCCGCCGATTCGACGGAACCTCCCCGGCCCCGGCACTCCTCGACCGGCTCGAGGAGACCTGTGAGCGGCTCACCGCTCCGACGGTCCGGGCCCGCGCCGTTGTGGTGCGGCAAGCGCCGCCCGAAGTGTTCACCGGGCTGGTGGGCAGCTACGGCAGGATCGAGGGCGCACCATCGCTCGCGGCGTTCGTCGGCACGGAGGACGCGACGCTCGAGGTGGGCTACATCGGCGAGGCCGTGGTGCTCGACGCAACGGCCGCCGGCATCGACTCCGTTTGGATCGCGGCCTCGTTCGATGCCGAGCGCGCGGGCAGGCTGGCCGATCTCCGGGACGGCGAGCGGGTGCATGCGATCGCCGCGCTCGGCCACGCCACGAAGACGATCGGCGTCGGGGAGCGCCTGATGCGCGCGGGAGTGCGCGCGCGGCAGCGGCTCCCCCTCGACG
>JBASOJ010000071.1:0-1839 GCA_049658145.1 Coriobacteriia bacterium | reverse complement strand
CCAGTGAACCCTCATTGAATTCGGGCAGGAAGCTCCGCCCCATCGTAAAAAACAAGGCCAGCGTGATGATAAACAGGCCGATGGTTGGGTATAATACCTTCTTCTTGTTGTTCAACACCCAGCGGAGCGTTCTGGTGTAGTACCGGAAAAGATGACGGGTCAGCCAGCTCTCTTTCACATTCCTGTCCAGATAATCATCGCCCGAGAGCATCATGCGGCACAGCAGGGGTGTCACCGTCATCGCGACAATCAGCGACATGAACAGAGAGACAATATAGGCCACACCAAGCGGTTTCAGCATGCGGCCTTCCATCCCCGACAGGAAGAATAGGGGAACAAAGGCGACCATGATGATGAACGTGGCGTTGAGAATCGATGCGCGTATCTCTTTCGATCCTTCAAACACCACGGTCAGGGCCGACTGTCGTTCTTCCTTCGGCAGGCGGTGGTTTTGTCTGAGCCGCTTATAAACGTTTTCCACATCGATGACGGCATCGTCCACCAGCGATCCGATGGCAATCGCCATCCCACCCAGCGTCATGGTGTTGATGTTCATTCCCAAAAGATGGAGAACGATAATGGTTCCGAGCAACGAGAGCGGGATAGCGATCACGGAGATGAGGGTGGTACGGAAACTGCCGAGAAAGAGAAAGAGGATGATCACCACGAAAAGGGCCCCTTCAATCAGGGCTCTCCCCACGTTATTCACGGAGGCCTCAATAAAATCGGCCTGCCGGAATATCCCTGTATCCATCTTCACATCGGGAGGAAGCGTCTTTTGCAGTTTCGCCAGGTTGGCTTCGATCTGCTCAGTCACCTTCAGCGTGTTGATATTGGGCTGCTTCGATATCGACAGGATCACTGCCGGGGTACCATCCTGTGAGGCGTAACCCGTTCTGACAGCGCTGCCGATCACCACATCGGCCACATCCGAGACAACGACGGGTTTACCTGCCGCCATCTTCACATACGTAGCGCCCAGCTCGTCCGGATCATTCGTCCGGGCAATGCCCCGGAGCACATACTCGTTTCCGTAATCACGCACCACCCCCCCTGATGAGTTGGCGCTGAATGTTTTTCCTACTGCAGCCAGCTCCTGCATGGTCACACCGTACACAGCCATTCTCTGGGGGTCGGCAAGGATCTGGTACTGTTTGTAATCACCTCCGATGATGGTCACCTGCGAGACACCTCCTGTTGCCAGGATGGCAGGCTTCACCACCCATTCGGCCATGGTGCGGAGATCCATGAGGGAGGTGGAATCAGACTGTAAACCGATAAAGAGAATCTCTCCCATCACACTCGATTGCGGAGCCAGCAGGGGCATCACCCCTCCGGGTAAAGCGCCGGTAAGTGTCACCATCTTCTCACTGATGATCTGACGGGCCTTAAAAATATCCGTTCCCCAGTCAAATTCAACCCATACAAATGAAAAACCCTGCATGGATGCCGACCGGACACGGCGCACATCTGTCGCTCCGTTCACCGCGGTCTCTATCGGGAAGGTCACCAGCCTCTCTACCTCTTCCGATGCCATACCATGTGCATCGGTCATGACCACCACTGTAGGTGCCGTCAGGTCGGGAAACACATCGACATCCATCTTTTGGGATGTATAGGTACCGCCCACAATAAGCAGTACGGCTCCCAGCAAGATAAAGAGCTTGTTGTTCAGCGAAAATTGAATGATCTTATTGAGCATCTTCCTTACTGTTTAATGACCGTGACCATGTGCATCGAGCTGACCTGTTGCCTGTGACAGCTTCACCATGATCGCTCCCTTGCTTACCACCCGTTCCCCGACAGACAGTCCCTCTTTTATCTCCGTTCTCAGTCCGT